>SLBP01000175.1:0-17471 GCA_007126245.1 Planctomycetales bacterium | reverse complement strand
CCGCGCACCACCGCCGCGGCGCCGCAGAAGGCCCGCCATCCCCCGTGCCAGACGCCGCATCCCCGCCCAGAGCCGCATGGGTCGATACTGGAAACGCATTTCATTCTCCTGCAAGGCAAAGTACGTATCCCCGGCAATCAACTCCCCCTTGCCGCACATCCTGGCACCACGGCCCATTCCCGTGGTCCAACCGCCGGTGCGCTCTCGGGCGAAACGAGCCAGAACCCGTCGATATTATCGTGACGATGCCCTGCCGTCGCCACACCCTCCTAGCAGAATCCTCGCCACGGGTCGCTCCATCGCCGCACGGTGCTCCGTTTGACCATGCCGGATTGGTCTGCGCGGCGAGCCGGTGTTCACAGCCGGACCACGCTGCTGCCGCTGACGCGGCGCACCAGCCGCCGGACTTCGAGCACGCTGAGGGTGGCGAGCACCGCCGGTACGGAGAGGCCGGTGGCGGCGACGATCGCGTCGATCGCCGTGGCGGCCGTATCCACGGCGTCGAGCACCTGCTGCTCTTGCTCGTTCAGCGCCAATTCGGCGGGATGGTGGATCGTTCGGCCCCCCTCGTGAGGCGTCGCCTCGACGAGGGGGCCGAGCTCTTCGAGAACGTCGTCGGCCGACTCGACGAGCTTGGCGCCGTCGCGGATCAAGCGGTGGCAGCCCTGGGAGCTGCGGCTGTCCACCCGACCGGGGACGGCGAAGACCTCGCGGCCCTGCTCCATGGCGTGACGGGCGGTGATCAGGGCGCCGCTCTGGCGGCCCGCCTCGACGATGACCGTCCCCAGGGCCAGCCCGCTGATGATCCGGTTCCGCTGCGGAAAGGCGCCGGCCAGCGGCTCCGCCCGCGGCGGCGCCTCGCTGAGCACGGCTCCGGCGGCGAGCACCTCCTCGGCAAGGCGCACGTGCTCGGGGGGATAGATGTTCAGGACGCCGCTGCCCAGGACGGCCAGCGTCCGCCCCCCGGCCTCGAGGGCCGCCCGGTGCGCCGCCGAGTCGATCCCCCGCGCCAGCCCGCTGACGATCGTAAGCCCCGCGCGGGCGAGGCTGGCGGCGAGGCGTTCGGCCTGCTTCAACCCGTAGGAGGAGGCGTGGCGGGTGCCCACGATGGCCACGGCGAGGCGGTCGCGGGGGAGGATCGCGCCGCAGAGGAAGAGCACTCCCGGCGGATCGGGAATCTCGCGGAGCATGCGCGGGTAACCGGCATCGGCCTCGGTGAGGATGGCGATCCTCTCGCGGCGGCAGAGGTCGATCTCCGCTTCGCTGTCGATCTCTTCGCGGGCGGCGGCGATACGTGCCGTGAGCTTCGGCCCGACGCCGGGGACCTCGCGCAGCGCGCTGGGCGCGGCATCGAGAACGGCTCCCGCGGAGGCAAAGCGGTCCAGCAGGGCTCGCCGTATTCGCGGTCCCACGCCGGGAATCAGCATCAGCCGCAGCGACTCGGCCAGATCGCCGAGGGCCTCGCTGCCGGCATCGGGGAGTAAGGGACTGCCCTCTTCCATAGCAGGCGACGGTGGTGAAGGGAAGGGGTTCGACGAACGACCATGGTAACCGGGCGGCCGCCGCAGGGCCATACCGGCGCGCAGGGCGGCAAGGGTTGCCCGCGGTGAGCCTCCCCATTGCCGCGCCCCGGAAAACGACCGGACCGCGTTGGGGTTGGGGCATGCCGCGCAAGGCCCGCGCACTGCTAACGGCCCAGCGGCTTGGTATGCTCGACGTGCTCGAGGATCGCCTGCACGAGGCGGACGGGGAGGTAGACCAGCGGGAATACGAAAACCGCCAGCGTGGGGAGGAGGGCGTAGAAGAGCAGCAGGCCGGCGGCGGTCAGCGAGGCGATCTTGGCGTGGAGTTGGGGGTCGTCGGCCAGTGCGCCGGGTTCGCCGACCAGGGCGAGGTAACAGGCGTACACCAGATAGAGTGTACCCCAGACGACACCGGTGCCGAAGACGACGGGGACGGCGCGGAGGAGCAGTTTCTGGAAGAAGACGGCCAGCCCCAGAGCGGCCTGGGCCGGCGGCACCGATTCGCTCACCGTGATCTTCAAGGCGGCGGGGTTGAGGGCCAGGAAGGCGATGAACTCGATGATGATGAAGAGCTTAACGCCCCAAAGGGCCAGCATCAAGTGATGGATGCCCGCGGCCACCGAGAGCGTGAGCACGGCGACGATGCCGCCCACCAGGGCAAGGAGGGCTACGACGTCGAGAATGACCGCGGACGGAAAACCGGCGCCGGCCTGGTCGTTCAGGCGTTTGAGCAGAGGGAGGCTGCGGCCGGCGAGGTATTGGAGGATCGCCAGCAGGACCGCGGTGACAACGGCCGCGGCGAGCCACTGCAGGTCGATCATGGCCGCCGCGATCATCAAGGCCGCCATGGCTCCGTAGAGCCCCCAATAGCCGATGGCGGCAAAGAGATCGGCCGTGGATTCGACGAAGCTCTGCGGAAAGGCCTCGCGCGCGGTGGCCAGGATGAAATCGAAGAGGTGTCCACCGCCGGCCCCGCCGCGGGGATGCCGCGCCGGGCGCGGTTCCTCTGCAAAGGCGGCCGCCGCCTCGCGGATCGCCTCCGCCGGGGCGGGCTCGGCTGCTGCGGGTTCGTCCGGCGCCGGACGCGACGCCGCCGCGGCAGGGGGCGCGGCCGCTTGGGGAGGTTGCGCTTCGCCCGGAGTCGGTTCCACTACGGGGCCGGTTGCGGCTCCTTCCTCGCCGAACAGGCCGCGGACCTTGTCGGCGGTGATCCAGTTGTCCAGGCCCTCGCGCCAGACGAGATCCGTCGGGGCCAGCGTGCCCGCTTCGGCCATCCGCTTGATTCCGGCAGCCGAGATGGGACCGAACTGCTTCCCTTCTTTGGCGTAATACCACTCGACCAGCGCCATGAGTATCCTCGATTGTTGTCTGCGGACGGGGACCAATCGGGTCGGACGAGCACCCGCCCTTGGGACCGGGATTGCCGCCAGCGGCCCGCCGCGGCCATGGTTATGGACGCCCGCGGCGCACGGCACCCCCCTCTTAATCTGCGCCCCGCAGCCCCTCCTGGCAAGCGCGTCGAGGGAAGATGGCGCCGCCGCCCATGCCATAACCCTTGCCGGCGGCTCCGGCTATTCGGCATGGCGCGGTTGCGCCGCGGAACGCCGGAGGGCGGGTGCCCGCCCGATCCCCTTCTTGGCACGGCCGCAGGCGCGGGGGAAGCGTCGGCGCACGTGAGCCTGCATCCATCGCCCCCGGCGGCGGAAGCAACGGATTCCACGAGTTCAAACCGATGCGCGCCACGGTTGTGAAATCCACCCGTCACGAAGTCGTTTTGATATTAGAGGCAGCTTGACGAGCGGATGGAAATCGTCTACCACGGGAGAATCCGGCGTATTACTGGAAAGGGTGCTGTCAATCGTTGTAGATTGATCTATAATCGTTTATAAGTGTTCCTAACCTAAACCAGGCCACTTCAGAATTAGGAGCCCGTTTCATGCCCGACCTCGTCAATGTCCTTAAGGAAGAGATTCGCCGTCTGGCCAGGAAGGAAATCCGTTCCCAAGTGGGAACTACCAAGCAAGCCGTCTCCAATTACCGCCGCGAGATCGCGCAACTGAAGCGGCAGGTGCGAGATCTAGGCAAGAAGATCGCTTTCCTTTTCGAGCAGGAGCGCAAGCGGCTCGAGCAGCCGGGGGCTACGGAGGAACCGCCGGAGGGCACCCGTTTCTCACCCCGTTCGGTTCAGGCGCAGCGGAAGCGATTGGGCTTGACGCGGAACGATTTCGCCTTGCTGGTGGGGGTCTCTCCGCAAACGATCTACAACTGGGAACAGGGCAAAGTCCGGCCCCAGGCGCCGCAGATGGCCGCGCTCGTGGCCGTGCGCACCTTGGGCAAGCGCGAAGCGGTGGCGCGCCTGGAGGCACTCAAGGGCAGCAACGGCGAAGCCTAGGTTTGCGGGGCGAACACCGCACCGGGCGCCCTGGCCGGTATTGCCGGCCCGGCGCATCGTCGCCGCGGTCCAAAGGGTCATGGCGCCCGAGTGTGGGATCGGGAGCGCTCCCGCCCCGCTCCGCCCAGGGGGGATTCTCGCGAGGCGGCCGAGAGCATACGCTGGATCGGTTCGTACTCGTCGCCGTGCGGCGGCAGAATCGTTCGCGGCCGGCCGATCTGGTAACGCTCGAGAGTCGTCTATGCCCTGGGAAGCCTGGTTCACGTTCGCGGTGGTGGCGGTGATCGTAGCCGGCCTGGCGCGGAACTGGGCTGCGCCCGACGCGCTTCTGCTCGGGGGGCTGACGGCGCTCGTCGTCGTGGGTATGCTCTTCCGCTCCGAGCGACTACCGGCTGCGGGGGACGCGGTGGCCGGCTTCGGCAACGAGGGATTGGTCACCGTAGGCGTGCTGTTTGTCGTCGTGGCCGGGCTGGTCCGCACCGGGGCCATGACGATGGTCACCCAGCCGCTCCTGGGGCGTCCGCAGACCGTACCCGCCGCCCAGACGCGGGTCATGCTCCCCGTGGCGGGACTCTCGGCGTTCCTGAACAACACGCCCATCGTGGCCATGTTCCTCCCGGTGATCGACGACCTCTGCAAGCGGACCGGGCTGAGCCCCTCGAAGCTGTTGATCCCGCTATCCTATGCCTCGATCCTCGGCGGCGTGTGCACGCTCATCGGCACGAGCACCAACCTGGTGGTCAACGGGCTGGTGATTACCCAGACCCGCCTGCCGAGCCTGGGGATGTTCGAGCCGGCGTGGGTCGCCTTCCCTTGCGCGATCGTGGGGATCGGCTACATGCTCTTCTTCAGCCGCTGGCTGCTCCCCGAACGGCGCTCGGCGATGCATTTGGTGGCCGACCCGCGGCAATACACCGTGGAGATGCTCGTCAAGCCGGCCGGGCCCCTGGTCGGACAGTCGATCGAAGAGGCGGGTCTCCGGCACCTCACCGGCCTTTATCTGGCGGAGATCGAACGCGAGGGGGAGATTCTCCCCGCCGTGGGGCCGCAGGAACGGCTGCGGGCGGGCGACCGCCTCGTCTTCGTGGGCGTGGTCGAGTCGGTGGTCGAGCTGCAGAAGATGCGGGGTCTGGAGCCGGCCACGGACCAGATCTTCAAGCTCGATGCCCCCCGCCGCGAACGGTGCCTGATCGAGGCGGTCGTCTCCGACCGCTGTCCGCTGACCTACAAGACGATCCGCGCGGGCCGCTTCCGCACCGTCTACAACGCGGCGGTGATCGCCGTGGCCCGCAGCGGCCGGCGGGTCCCCGGGAAGATCGGCGACATCATCCTCCTGCCGGGCGACACCCTCCTCCTCGAGGCGCATTCGGCCTTCGTGGAACAGCAACGCAACAGCCGCGAATTTTTCCTGGTCAGCCAGGTGCAGGACTCGGCCCCCCCGCGGCACGAGCGGGCCTGGGCGGCGCTGGCCATCCTCGCGGGCATGGTGACCGCGGTGACGGCGGGGCTGCTCCCCATGCTCGCCGGCGCCATGCTGGCCGCCGCACTGATGGTCCTCACTCGCTGCTGCACGGGGAGCGAGGCACGCCAGAGCATCGACTGGTCGGTGCTCATCGTGATCGGCGCCGCCTTGGGTATCGGCCAGGCGATGGACCGCAGCGGCGCCGCCGCGGCCCTGGCGTCGGGCGTGATCCGCCTCGCCGGCGGCAACCCCTGGCTGGTCCTGCTCGCCGTCTACCTGATCACCTCCCTCTTCACCGAGTTGATCACCAACAACGCCGCCGCCGTACTCGTCTTCCCCCTGGCGCTCGCCGCCTCGCGAACCTTGGAGGTCAGCTTTATGCCCTTCGTGATCGCCATCATGGTGGCCGCCTCGGCGAGCTTCGCCACGCCCATCGGGTACCAGACCAACCTCATGGTGTACGGTCCCGGCGGCTACCGCTTCACCGATTACCTCCGCTTCGGCCTGCCGATGAACCTCCTGGTGATGACCGTCACCGTATTGCTCGCCCCCTGGATCTGGTCCTTCCGATAGTCTGATAGACCGTCGCGGGCCGGTGGCTTCAGGCCGCGGGCGCCTGCCGGTCCACCGGCTGGCCGTCGGTATGGAGATCGGCCCCCAGCCGTCGAAGCTGGCCCGCCAGATCGGCATAGCCGCGATGGAGGTGCCCCAGACCACGGATCACCGATTCGCCCTCCGCCGCCAGTGCAGCCAGCACCAAGGCGGCCGCCGAGCGCAGGTCGGTCGCTCGGACCTCGGTGCCCCGGAGCCGCGGTACACCGCGGACTACCGCGCGGCTCCCCTGCCGGTCGATCTCGGCCCCGAATCGACCCAGGGGGGCCAAGTGCAGGAAGCGGTCGGGAAAGACGGCGTCGCCGATGCGGCTCGTGCCGGCGGCAACGGTCGTCAGCGCCGTGAAGGGGGGCTGCATGTCGGTGGGGAAGGCGGGATAGGGTGCCGCGCACAGCTCCACCGGCAAAGGGCGGCTGGGGGCGTCGACCGCCGCCCAGTCGCCCCCAATCGCTAAGTGGCAGCCACTCTGCCGCAGGACCGCGAAGAGGGCGTCGAGGTGGCCGGGCACCATTCCCTCCACGCGGACCGTACCCCGGGTGATCGCCCCGGCGAGCAAGAGCGTGGCGGCCTCGATCCGGTCGGGGATGACGCGGTGAACTGTCCCGCCGAGTTCGGCGACACCCTCGATCCGCAGCGTGCCGGTCCCCAAGCCGTCGATGCGGGCTCCAAGGCGGATGAGAAAGCGGCCCAAGTCGACGATCTCCGGTTCGGCGGCAGCACCCAAGATGGTGGTTTCCCCCCGAGCCAGCACGGCTGCGGAGAGGACATTTGCCGTACCCGTCACCGAGGGGCCCGCCTTCCCCGCAAGCTGGACCCGTGCCCCGCGCAAGCGGGTGGCGCGAGCATGGACGAAACCCTGGCGGAGGGAGATTTCCGCACCGAGGGCAGCCAGACCCGCCAAATGGCGTTCGATGGGACGGTCTCCGATGCGGCACCCGCCGGGCAAGGAGACCACCGCCCGCCCGCGCCGCGCCAGCAGGGGGCCGAGCACGCAGAAGCTCGCCCGCATGCGCCGCACCCACTGCGGCGAAGCCTCGACCGGCTGCCGGTCGGTCGTCTGCAGGCGGAGCCGACCGTCTTCAAGGCGTTCGACGGTCAGCCCCAGGCTTGCCAGAAGGGCGGAAAGCGTGGACACGTCCCCCAGGGCCGGCACCCCTTCGAGCAGCACCGGCTCCTCGGCGAGGATCGCTGCCGCCATGATCACCAGGGCGGCGTTCTTTGCCCCGTTGATATAGACATCCCCTCTCAGTGGGGTTCCGCCCCGAATTCGGAAGAGAGCCTCCATGCCGCGCCCAATTCTGCTCGGATCCGGTGGGAATCGGCAACGCGCCCGCCTTTGCCGAGCCCATAGCTTACGCCCGCACCGCCAAGACACAACCCACCTCTTCCTGGTCCTGGTGGCGACAGGGGCGGCCTTCCCCTCCCATCGGTCCGCTCCGGCAGCACGCGTGCCACGAAAATTTCGGCGGAAAGCCGCTCGGCGGCGCCGCTGGAAGGTGCAATGACCGAGGGGGCCGCCCCTTGTCCCCCATTCCCCCCCGGCAGTCGAGGAGGCTTGACGTTTGCGACCCACTGCGGTTAGGCTGGCATATAATATTTATGACAGTTGGATGCGGATTAATTAAGGACACGTAAGCACGATGGCACGATCCCGCGTGGCGGTCGTCGGCGGCGGGCTGGCAGGCCTGGCGGCGACGATGAAACTGGCAGAACTGGGCATCGACGTCGACCTGTTCAGCCTCACTCCCGTGAAGCGGTCGCATAGCTGCTGCGCGCAAGGGGGGATCAACAGCGTCAACAACCTTACCCGCCAGTTGGGCGACTCGGAATGGAAACACTTTGACGACACCGTCTACGGTGGCGACTTCCTTGCCCACCAGCCGCCGGTCAAGGAGATGTCGGAGTGGGCTCCCAAGATCATCGACCTGATGGATCGGCTGGGCGTGACCTTCAACCGCACGCCGGAAGGATTTCGCGACCAGCGCCGTTTCGGGGGAACGCTCTTCAGCCGCACCGCCTATGCGGGAGCCACCACCGGCCAGCAACTCCTCTATGCCCTCGACGAGCAAGTCCGCCGCTGGGAGGTCACCGGCCACGTCACCAAGTACGAATTCTGGGATTATCTCGGGCCGATCCTCGACGGGTCGGGCCGTTGCCGCGGCTGTGTGGCCCAGGACATCGTGGGCATGGAGGTGCGGGCCTTCCCGGCGGATGCCCTGGTGATCGCCTCCGGGGGCATGGGGCTCCTGTACGGACGGTCGACGATGTCGATGGTCTGCACGGGGAGCGCCGCCAGCCGCACCTATCAGGCGGGCGCTCGCTATGGCAACGGCGAGTTCGTGCAGGTCCACCCCACCGCCGTTCCCGGGGCCGACAAGCTGCGACTGATGAGCGAGAGTGCCCGGGGTGAGGGAGGGCGCATCTGGGTCCCACGGACCCCCCAGGATCCCCGGCCGCCGCAGGAGATACCCGAATCCGAACGATTCTATTTCCTCGAGGAGCGTTATCCGAAATACGGCAACCTCGTGCCCCGGGACATCGCCACCCGGGAAATCTTCAACGTCTGCACGCGCGACGGGCTCTCCGTCGAAAAGGAGCGGTTCTGCGTCTACCTCGACGTCACCCACATCCCGCGCGAGGAGTTGGACCTCAAGCTGGGAGGCATCCTGGAGATCTACGAGAAGTTCCAGGGCGTCGACCCCCGGGCCGTGCCCATGAAGATTTTCCCCGCCGTCCACTACTCGATGGGCGGCCTCTGGTGCGACTACGCGCGCTCCGCCCTTGGGGGGATCGAGGTCGGTTCGCCGCGGAACCAGCAGACGAACATCCCCGGGATTTTCGCCATCGGTGAAGTGGACTACCAGTTTCACGGAGCTAATCGGCTGGGGGCCAACTCCCTGGTGGCCTGTATTTTCAGCGGGCTCACCGTGGCACCGGGCATCGCCACGGTGCTGGCGAATCTGCCCGGCGGCACCGCCGCGGAGCAGCCGGTTTCGCTCTTCGAGGATGCCCATCGCAGGCATCAAGCGGCCTACGCCGAGCTGTTGTCCCGGTCACCCGAGGGGGAGAATCCGTACCTGCTCCACGAGGAATTGGGTAAGGTCATGACCCGCGCGGCCACGGTGGTGCGCCACAACGACGACCTCGAGCGGGCTTACGAGGAGGTGCTCGCCTTGGAGGAGCGGGCCGCGCGGGCCGCCATCTCCGACCAGAGCAACTGGACCAATCAGAACGTCGTTTTCGCGCGGGCCCTCTTGGACATGTTCCCCCTGGCGAAGCTGATCCTCAAGGGCGCGCGCGCCCGCGACGAGTGCCGCGGCGCCCATTACAAGCCCGAGTGCGCCCTGCCGCCGATCACCGCCGCGGACCCCGCCGAGCGGCGCCGGCAGGCGGAAGACTGGTGCGACCGCTTCGAGGAGAACAACCACCGTTGGTTGAAGTCCACCATCGCCACCTGTGGCGAGAAGGGCGAGCCGCAGCTCAGCTACGAGGAGGTCGACACCTCGCTGATCCCGCCGCGGCCGCGGCTTTACGGCCTGGCGGGCGGCGACGTTATCGAGGAGGTCTGGCGAGGTCGGCAGGAGGGGGTGGGGGCGCCCCGCTAGGTGCGCCTCCGCTCGTCTTCCATGCTCCAACCGCCCTGCCACCACTTACCAGCCACTGCCCATGATGAACCAGCCGTCTAACGTTCAGAATCAGCGCACCTTCGACGTGGTGATCCTCCGCCAGGACGGGCCCGGAAGACCGAGCTACTGGGAACGCTTCCGCGTGCCGTACGAGCCGGACATGAACGGCATCAGCGTCTTGCAGCGCATCGCCGCCCTGGGCCGGAACGCCGAGGGCAAGCGCGTCGCTCCGGTGGTCTGGGACTGCAACTGCCTGGAGGAGGTCTGTGGGGCCTGCACGATGGTCGTCAACGGCCGCGTCCGCCAGGCCTGCACGGCCCTGGTCGACCGCCTGCTGGAGGACGACCCGCGGCAGATCGAGCTCAGGCCCATGGGCAAGTTTCCGGTGATCCGCGATCTGATCGTGGACCGCACGCGGATGTTCGAGACGCTCAAGAAGGTCCAGGCGTGGGTGCCCGTCGACAGCTACCTGCACATGGGGCCGGGGCCGCGGCAGTCGCAGGAGAACCAGCAGCTCGCCTACGTGCTCAGCAAGTGCATGACCTGCGGCTGCTGCCTGGAGGCCTGCCCGCAGTACCTGAAGATCGAGCTGACCCGCAAGGAGGGCGAGGACGACGCCGCCTTCGCTGCCCGCGAAAAGGAGGCCTTCAACCGCTCCTTCATGGGCGCGGCGGCCATCTCCCAGATCGATCTGTTCAACCGCCACCCGACGGGCATGATGAACGCCGTCGAGCGGCTCGACGCCCTCATCGCCGAAGGGGGCATCCAGGTGTGCGGCAACGCGCAGAACTGCGTTCGCGTCTGCCCGAAGGACATCCCTTTGACCACCTCGATCGCCCGCGCCGGCCGCGCCGCCACGTTCCACGTGCTCAAGCAGTGGCTCGACCGCTAGACCTCGCCGCGCTGCTGTTCGCGCTGGCGGCGGCGCTGGAACTCGCGGCTGGCGTTCTGGAGGGTGCGGCGCTCGCGGCGGGTGAGGCTGGCCTCGCCCTGGGTGGAAATCTTGGCGAGGATGCGGTCCACCTCGCGATTGAGGGCCTCCTCCTTGGCACGCTCCTCATCGTGATCGTCGACCCGCAGGTCCTGGTCGTCGGGTTCGTGGAGCCTGAGATTCGCCCCACCGCCGGGGCGCCGGGGCGGGCGGCGGAAGCGGTCGCCGAGGCTGCTGAAACGCCCGGCCAAGCGGCCCAGGTTCCACTGGAAGCGAAAATAGAGGAAGGCGAAGGCCGCCCCCGCCAGGTGGGCGGTGAAGGCGACGTTGCCGGTCCGCTGCACGGCTCCCAAGGCGTCGAACGCCACCAGCATCACCCCCATGACCCATGCCGGCACGGGAAGGACGAAGAAGAGGAGGACCGTCGCTCGGGGGTACAAGAGGGCGAAGAGGATCACCGTGGCCACGACGCCTCCCGAAGCCCCCACTGCGGGGCGGTCGAGCGGGGCCCCACTCGCCAGTTCGAGGGCCGCCCAGACGACCCCCGCGACGACGATCGCCGCCAGATAGAAGCGGAGGAACTCCCAGCGGCCGAAACGCTCTTCCAGCGTGCGGCCGAAGAAAAAGAGCCCCAGCATGTTGAAGAGGAGGTGCGCGGGATGGGGCGCGTGGACGAAGCCGTAGGTGAGAAACTGCCACCAGAGCCAGGGCTGAAAGAGCGACCCGACCGGCACCATGAGGGTCCGGGAGATCGGCCGTCCCTCGGGGAAGAGCAGCCCGTCGGCAAGCCAGAGGGCCGCGTTGGTGAGGATCAGCGTGGCCACGACCGATTGCGGCAGGCCAAGCTGGATGCCGCCGCGCTCTTGCCGGTAGTATTCTCGGTCGTAGATTCCCATGCTCGGTGGACCGCGCCGCTTCGGAGAGGGCCTCACTATTGTCATTCTACATCGCCGACGGTCGGCCCGCACCGCCCCGCGCGCCCCGCGGGGGGCCCGCGGCCGACGAAACTTTATTCTCTCCGATGGCTCGCCTGCCGCCCAGGGGGCCAACAGCCTTCGCGACGCCCACCGTGCCCGGTGCCGGCTTGCTCCGCCCCAAAGTGTCTATCGGTCCGAGGTGCTTCCTCAGCCAACGTTCTCACGAATGAAACGCTCCCCATACACGAATCCGCCCAGCCACGATGGGCACCTCCCCCGCGTTTCCCGCCCGGGGAGCGTGCGGGCAGTGCGCATCGGCGCCACCATGTTGGCCGTACTGCTGCTGGGCCTGGTGCAATGGCTGGGGCTCGTGCTGGGGGCCCTCCTCTTCTTCGCCGCTACCGGAGCCATCCTCTTGGCTGTCGGGGGGGCCCAGAGGGAACGGTGCTTCCTCGTCTACGGCTTCTATTGCCTGGGGCCTGCGGCGATGTTTCTCTACGCCTACTGGCGCCTGACCTGAAGCGATCTCGCTTCGAATCCGCAATGCCTTTTGTGGCAACGACTTAGACGTACCGCCTTCCCCCCGCTGGGCGTTGTGACCAGGGGAGCGAAGTGGTATACTGCACGTTTCGCACACCACCGCGGGGAGCGCCTCCCGGATCGCCCCGGTACCGGAGTCACCCTCCTCAGGATAAACCCTTTCTCTGAAAGGTCTTCGCGTTGTCTACCGATTCTACAATCCCCCCGGAGGGACCCGGCCCATCGGATGGCATGCCCGCAGAGGACCCTTCCGGTAATGGTTCTGGTGGCACTACTGGTGGGGGGCTGATCGAGCTTTCGATCGAGGAAGAGCTCAAGGGGAGCTACCTGACGTACGCCATGAGCGTGATCGTCAGCCGTGCTCTGCCCGACGTCCGCGATGGGCTGAAGCCTTCGCAGCGGCGGATTCTCGTGGCGATGAACGACCTGAACCTCTCCCCCGGGGCGGGCCGCGTCAAGTGCGCGAAGATCTGCGGCGACACGAGCGGCAACTACCACCCGCACGGCGAGAGCGTCATCTACCCGACGCTGGTCCGCATGGCCCAGGACTGGAACATGCGGTACGTGCTCATCGACAAGCAGGGGAACTTCGGCTCCATCGCCGGTCTGCCCCCGGCGGCCATGCGGTACACCGAAGCCCGCATGTCGTCCATCGCCTCGCTCATGCTCGAGGACCTCAAGCTGGGCACGGTCGACTTCGTCCCCACCTACGACGAGCGCTCGACGGAACCGACGGTGCTGCCCGCCAAATTCCCCAACCTCCTGGTCAACGGAGCCAACGGCATCGCCGTGGGGATGGCGACGTCGATCCCGCCCCACAACCTCGGCGAGGTCTGCGACGCCCTGGTGCGTCTGATCGACGACCCCGACGTCTCGATCGACGAGCTGATGGAGATCATCCCCGGACCGGATTTCCCCACCGGGGGCGTGGTCTGTGGCCGCTCGGGCATCCGCCGGGGCTATATGACCGGCCGGAGCACGATCGTGGTACGCGCCCGGGCCCGCATCGAGGAGGACAGCCGCGGGCGGGCGCGGATCGTGGTCAGCGAGATCCCTTACCAGCAGGCCCGCGACCGCATCGAGGAGCGGATCGCGTCCCAGGTCAACGAGGGGAAGATCGCCGGCATTTCCGCGATCCGCAACGAGAGCGACCTCAAGGAGCCGGTGCGGCTGATCCTCGAGCTGAAGCGCGACGCCGATCCCGACGTGGTCCTCAACCAGCTCTACCAGTTCTCCCCGTTGCAGGACAGCTTCTCGCTGATCTTCCTGGCCCTGGTCGACGGCAAGCCGCGGGTGCTCTCGCTGAAGAGCCTGCTCGAGGAGTTCCTCCGCCACCGCGTCATCGTGATCCGCCGGCGGACGCAGTTCCTCCTCAGCCGCTCCCGGCAGCGGAAGCACACCGTCGAGGGGCTGCTCCTGGCCTACGCGAACATCGACGAGGTGATCCGCGTCATCCGCACCTCGTCGACCCAGCCCGAGGCCAAGTCGCGGCTGATGAAGATCGAGTGTCCGGCGGCCATGCTCCGCCGCGCCTTGGGAGAGGAGGGCTTCGGGATCTTCGCCGCCGAGCGGGGCGAACGGGAGACCTACACCCTCACCCCGGTGCAGGCCGACGCCATCCTGCGGATGACCCTGGGCCAGTTGGTCAACCTCGAGCAGGAGAAGCTCGCCGACGAGCACCGCAAGCTGCTCGCCGACATCGCCGAGTACCAGGGGATCCTGGCCGACGAGAAGCAGATTCTGGCCATCATCCGCGACGACCTCATCGGGGTCAAGGCCAAGCACGGCGACCGGCGGCGGACGGAGATCAGCGGCGACGAGATCGGCGAGATCGACCTCGAGGATCTCATCACCGAAGAGACCATGGTCGTCTCCATCAGCCGTAGCGGCTACATCAAGCGGACGCCCATCAAGCTCTACCGCGCCCAGCGCCGCGGCGGCAAGGGCCTCAAGGGAGCCCGGACCGAAGAGGAGGACCCCATCGAGCACCTCTTCGTGGCCAGCACCCACGCCTACCTCCTCTTCTTCACGAACCTGGGGCGCGTCTACTGGCGCAAGGTCTACGACCTGCCGCAGTTGGGACGCGACAGCCGGGGGCGTGCCGTGGTCAACGTCCTGAACCTCGCCGAAGGGGAGCAGATCGCCGACTGCCGCGCCGTCCGCGACTTCGATCAGCCCGGCCACTTCCTCATGACGGCCACGCGGCACGGGATCGTGAAGAAGACCCCCCTGAGCGCCTACAGCCGCCCCTTGCGCAACGGGATCATCGCCGTGAAGCTCCGCGAGGGGGACGAGCTGGTCGACGTGGTGGTCACCGGCCCCGACGACGAGGTCGTTCTGGCCACGGCCGGGGGGATGGCGATCCGCTTCCCCCAGTCCGACATTCGCCCCATGGGCCGCAATTCGGCGGGTGTGAAGGGGATCACCCTGGTGGGCGACGACCACGTGGTAGGAATGGTCGTAGCCGACCCTGAAGGCTGCCTCCTGACGGCCTGCGTCCACGGCTACGGCAAGCGGACGCCCTTCGGCACCAGCCTGCCGCCGCACGAGGGCGACGGCGAGCCGCCGGCAGAAGCGGAAGAAGCCGCCCATTCCCTCCCGCCCGATCCCGAACCCGGTGACGGAGACGAGGAAGAGAACCATTCCTCGCAGCGCTGCTACCGCACTCAGCGCCGCGGCGGCAAGGGGCTGCGGGACATCAAGACCACGGCGCGAAACGGGCCCGTCATCGGCATCGTCCGCGTCCGCGACGACGATGAAGTGATGATGATCTCCGGTCGCGGCAAGATCCAGCGGATCCGGGCTGCCGACGTCAGTCTCGTGGGGCGGAATACTCAGGGGGTGCGGATTATGCATCTCGGCGACGAGGATATCCTCGTGGCGGTGAAACGCGTCCCGCACGAGGAACGCGCCAACGGCAACGCCGCCGAAGCCCCCGAAGCCGAGAAGGAGGGGTAGCGGGGGCGGCGGCGGAGAGGGGATGCCAACGTCCCCGGCCTCCCCACCGGCTGCGGGCCGATTGCCGGCGGCCGCCGCGGGGTTGGCGAGAGGCACATGGCGGGCGATTGTCGGAGAAAGGCCGGACGCCGCAGAGGCCCTCCAGCCGCCACCACACGCGCATTCCGCGCCCATCGCCCCATTGGGCGATTTTTCGCGGTGGAAACGACCCCGCCAACCTCTTCGATCGTCTGCGGAGGGCCGATACAATACCGGCGGTCCGAAAAGGTCAGCGAGGGCATCATGGTTCCATTTTTCGGGGGAGGTTGACGGCGTGAAAGAAATGAAGGACGTCTTGGCGGTGATCCTGGCCGGGGGCAAGGGTTCCCGGCTCGAACCCCTCACCCGAGATCGGGCTAAACCCGCCGTCCCTTTCGGTGGGGCCTACCGGATCATCGACTTCACCCTCTCGAACTGCCTGAACAGCGGTATGCGGAAGGTGCTGGTGCTCACCCAGTACAAGGCACTGAGCCTGAACCGCCACATCCACATGGGGTGGCAACACTACTTCTGCCGCGACTTGGGCGAATTCATCGACATCGTTCCGCCCCAACAGCGGATCGACGAGCACTGGTACCGCGGCACCGCCGACGCCGTATACCAGAATATCTACACCATGGAACGGCTCCCCTCGCGGTATGTAGTGATTCTCGCCGGCGACCACGTCTACAAGATGGATTACCACAAGCTGGTCGACTACCACATCGAGCAGGAGGCCGACGCCACGCTGGGCGTGCTGCGGGTGCCCGTCGCCGAGGCCCGCCGGCAGTTCGGCGTCATGGAGATCGACGGCTCGCACCGCGTCGTGGGCTTTGCCGAGAAACCGGAAGAGCCCAAGCCGATCCCCGGCGACCCGGATCACTGCTACGCCTCGATGGGGATCTATATCTTCAACACCCGCTTCCTCTTCGAACAGCTCTGCCAGGACGCCACGCGCCCCCACAGCCGGCACGATTTCGGCGGCGACCTGGTCCCCTCGATCATCGAAAGCCACCGCGTCTATGCCTTCCCCTTTCTCGACGAAAACCGCAAGCAGGACGCCTACTGGCGGGACGTGGGGACCGTGGGCGCCTACTTCGAGGCCAACATGGACCTCGTGGCCGTGGACCCCTTGCTGAACATCTACGACGACCAATGGCCGCTGCGGACCTACCACCCGAACTACCCTCCGCCGAAATTCGTCTTCGCCGAGAACGAGCGCCGCGGGCACGCCGTGGACAGTGTCGTCTGCCAGGGGTCGATCGTCTCCGGCGGGCAGGTGGAACGTTCCGTCGTCGGGCCCAACGCCCGCATCAACAGTTTCGCCCGCGTCGAGGATTCCATCCTCTTCGAAGGGGTCGACGTCGGCCGCTACGCCCGCATCCGCCGGGCGATCATCGACAAGGCGATCCGCATTCCTGCCGATTTCGAAATCGGCTTCGACCACGAGTTGGACCGCCGCCGCGGCTTCACCGTGACCGAGGAGGGGATCACCGTGATCGCCAAGTCGGACGGTCTGGAACACCTCGTCGAGACCGAGAAGGCTTCCGTATAGCCGGCATCCTTTCCCTGACGAGATTCCTGCGCCACAATGAAGAAATGGTCGCGGCGGCCGCCTTCGGCTGGAACGGCGACCGGTGGCGAGCAAGTCGTCGCCACTTCCCGTTGTCGGGTTTCCTTGCCTCCCTTGCCCCCATGCGCAGCCCCGTCTCCGCATCGTCTACTCGTGGCCGGTCGCTGCTCGCCGGGCTGGCCGCGGGCGCGATCCTCGCAGCCCTTTCGCCGGCGATGGCCCAGACGGCACCCGGGCCCGCCACCGCCGATCTCGACCGGCGCCTGGCGCGTTCCGTCACGGCACTATGGACCGAGGTGCCGCTACGGACCGTGCTCGACGCCCTCGCCGAGACCCACGGCGTCGCCGTGCTGCTCGATCGCCGCGTGGACCCGCAGCAGCCGGTCGAGATCTCCGTGCCGCGCGCGGCGCTGGGTGAGGTCTTCGCGCGGCTCGCGGAGGATCACGGCCTGGCCCTCTCGCGGTTCGGTCCGGTGCTCTATATCGGGCCGCCGGCGGCGGCGCGGCGGCTTCGGACGCAGGCCGCCCTCACGCTCGATGCCGTAAGCGTCCTGCCCCCCGCGCGGCGGTCGGCGTGGCTGGTAAGGCGGCCGCTGGCCTGGAACGATTTCGCCGAACCGCGGGCCCTCCTGGCGGAGTTGGCGGTCGGAGGGGGGGTGCGGCTGGCAGGCATCGGGGAAGCCGTACCCCACGACCTCTGGGCCGCCGCCGAGCTGCCGCCGATGACGCTCGCCGAGCGGCTCACGCTGATCGCCGCGCAGTACGACCTGGGGTTGGCGTTCTCAGCGGACGGCTCCGCGGCGCGCTTGGTTTCCCTGCCGGAGCGACTGGCCGTCGAGCGGAGTTACCCGCGGGGCCCGCAGGCCTCCGCACGCGTGCAGCAGTGGCGCCAACGGGCCCCGAAGAGCGAGATTCGCCT
>SLBP01000048.1:0-44627 GCA_007126245.1 Planctomycetales bacterium | reverse complement strand
TGGCGGGCTCGACGGCTCCTGCCTCGGCCACCGACATCTCCGGGGGGACCATGGTGGTGAAGGGGCTCGGAGAACCGGTGTCGCTGGTGTAATAGGTGGCGGCAGGCCCGTTGTTGGACAATGTGGAGTGGGGGTCGCCGTGCCCATGAGTGGGGGGCGCCTGGCGCGCAGTCGCCTCGGTGCCCGGCGAGTCGGAATCTCCTTGGCCGGCGACCGCGGCAGCCGGTTCGCGGCGGCTGCCGCGCGTGCTCTCGTGGGGAACGAGCACCTTGGTCCCACAGTGGGGGCAGAACCCGGCCTTGCCCGCCAGGAAGTTCTTGACGTTCAGCTTGTGCCCCTTGGGGCAGAAGAATCGGATACCCATCGTCCCACCGGGATGGTTTCGGATGCCCCTCGGCAACACAACTTGGCATCCGTACCAGACTTAGGGTTCGCGGCCCCGGTCAGCTAAGAATTGGCACCGCACCGGGCTTGCTGCGAGAATCCCCTACCTACTTCCATTGTATCTAGACCCTCCACAGATACAGCGCTTCGCCGCGGTATTTTTTTCAGACCGCTGGTCAGGCTGCCGGCGCCGTCACGGAAGCTTGACAGAGGCCCTTTCCGCGGGGGACAATCCCTTCCGTCCTTCCTTTTGCTCTATGCTGCGGCGCTCTTCTCGCCTCCCGTCGAGGGCAGTCCCATGGCCGGCGCGTTTGCCACCGTCGCTCGATTCCCCACGAGCATCGAGGCCCACCTGGCGCGGAATCACCTTGCCGATCACGGCATCGAGGCTTGGGTAACCAATGATGCCATTGCGGACATGGCATGGCACCTAATAACTGCGATTGGTTGGGTGAAGGTCCTGGTGCGGGCAGAGTGCCTTCCCCGGGCGAGGGGGGTGCTCGAGGGGAAGCAGGCCGATCAGGCTATCCCTCGAGCCCTCTTCGCGTCGATCGGGTGCGAGGAACTCGCTGCTCTCGCTGGGGACGATGGTAACACGGGTGCCAGGGGCCAAGTGTCACCGCGCGAGCGTTTGGCCGGCCGGGCGATTCTGGCCACGTTGGGTTCCGCCTCCTTTCCTTTCGGTTTCCTCGTCACGCCTCTTGCCGCGTGGCTCCTTTGGAAGGTTGCAGAAACGCCGGGGAAACTCGGGCCGTGGACGTGGTGCTGGATTTGGCTGGCTGCGGCAGTTCTCTTCCCGCACCTCCTGTTTGCCGTGTTCCTCGTTGGTGGCTTGGTCTACTTTCTGGTTCTCGATAATATTCAAATTTTTTCCATGCTAGAGTTGTCCTGGGAGGTATGGCGGAAATGGGAAGGCGTGTTCTTTCAATAGTGGAGGTCTTGCGGCCAGTAACGGTGATCCTCAACGACGTGTCGCCCGGCCCTATTGTCGTGGAGGCGGCCGCGATCGACCGACCGTTGCCGGACGATGCGCTGGACTTCGGCTCCCGGAGAATAGACCCGCATCATGGACTACGCGGAGGAAATGGAGCATTGAATTCACACCAGCCGGGTGCTGTCGTAACAGGTTCTCCCCTGCGAGCCGGCCAAGCGAGGAGCGCGCGGCCGAACCGCCCTGGCAGCCTCGTCGCAATTGCCCTAAAATGCGAGGGTTAGGTGTGATGTTGGAGGCCGCGGTGCCGTGCCCGCGGCAGACACGGTCCCGATGGGTGGACCGCATGCGGCAGCGGCTTTGGACGGGCAGAGAATTCGCGACAGGTCATGTCGTACCGGTCCTTCAAACGGCTTCTCGGCGAGACGAGTCTGGAGCGGAAATTCCGCTTCCTCTTCGGGGTCTGCCTGCTGATCTTGATCACCGCCAGCTTCTGGTGGTACGGCAGCCAGACGGAGCAGCTCGTCTTCAGCCAGAACCCCCGCTCCGGCCGCCTCCTCGTCGACCACCTCATGCTCAGTCTCCACTGGGGGAGCCTGGAGACCGTCGGCGAGTCCAAGGCGCTCACCGATACGCTCACCGAGAGCTTCAGCAGGCAGGAGTACCAGTGGCGGGCGATTCTCCCCAGCGCTCTGGACGGGACGGGCGTCCCGGACGAGGAGGCCAGCCCTCGCGACGAGTTCGAGTGGCAGGCCCTGCGGCGTTTCCTCCGCGTCTCTCCCGAAGAGCTGGAGAGCTTCGAGCACGAGGCCTTCGCCGAGCGGCTCTCCCCGGACCGGAACGAATACCACTACTATCAGCCGATCTACGCGCAGAGCACGTGCCTGGGGGCGTGCCACCTGCCGTTGGTGGGGGGCGTGATGGGCGATTGGAGCGACGGCCGCCTCGCCAGCCTGGGCCGCTCCACGGCCAGCGCCGAGGGAGAGCTCATGGCGGTCATCCAGGTGACCATCCCCAACGAGCCGGTGCAGCGGGCCCTGAACCGCAACCGGGCCATCCTCTTGACCACGGCCATCGTCACCGTATCCCTGGCGATGATCGCCGCCTATCTCATCGTCCGCTACGTGATCGTCAAGCCGCTCAAGCACCTCCGCGACGTGAGCGACTCGATCAGCCGCGGCAACATCGCGCAGCGGGCCGAGATCCACACCGGCGACGAGTTCGAGGGGCTGGCCGTGGCCTTCAACCGCATGCTGGGGCACATGGTGAACACTCAGGAGAAGCTCCGCCAGGTGAATCAGGACCTCGACGGCAAGGTCGACGAGCTGGCCCAGGTGAACATGCGGCTCTACGAGATGAACCGCATCAAGAGCGACTTCCTCGCCACCATGAGCCACGAGCTCCGCACGCCGCTGAACAGCATCCTCGGCTTCTCCGACGTGCTCGTCTCCATCGACTCGCTCGACGAGAAGCAGAAGCGCTACGTGCAGAACATCCAGAAGTCGGGGCGGATGCTCCTGGAGATGATCAACAACATCCTCGATCTGGCGAAGATCGAGAGCGGCAAGATGGACATCCGCCCCGAGGAGTTCCGCCTCGAGCAGGTGATCGCCGCGCAGTGCGACATGGCCCGCCCGCTCACGGAGAAGCGGAACATCGACCTGGAGATCGAGGTCCCCACCGGCCTGCCGCCGGTGAAGCAGGATCAGTCGCGGGTACAGCAGGTACTCAACAACATCCTCTCGAACGCCATCAAGTTCACACCCGAGGGGGGGCGCATCACCGTCTCCGCCGAGCTCGACGGGCCCGATGCGATCGTGCTCAAGGTGGCCGACACCGGCGTGGGCATCGCCCCGGAGGACCAGCAGGTGATCTTCGAGAAGTTCCGCCAGGGCCGCACGGCCGTGCCCGGCGGCGACGCCATGGTCCGCGAGTACTCGGGCACCGGCCTGGGGTTGTCGATCGTCAAGGAGCTCTGCCGGCTTCTCGGGGGGCACATCTCCGTGGAGAGCGAACTGGGCAAGGGGAGCACTTTCACCGTGCGGCTGCCGCGGCAGCTCGAAGATCAGCCGCGGCTCGACTCGCCGATGGCCGATGGCTTCGAGGACTTCGTCAACGCCCGCCTCGACCGCGCCCGGTCGTACACCCGCGCGGCGCTCCAGGACACCTGAGCCCCCGAACGGCTCGCGGCGCTTCGCGCCACGCCTGCCCCACACGCTTCACTCGATGGCGGCGGCGTGGCGACCGGCTTCCGGATCACCGGCGGCGTGAACGGTGCCGGTGGCGTGGTCCAGGTAGAGCATCACCGGAAAGCCGATCGGTTCCGTGGCGGTCGCAATGCGGTGCCCTCGGCGGGCGAGATCCTCGGCCGTCTCGCCGGGGATTCCCTCCTGGAGCTCGACGGTGCCCGGCGCGTTCATGGCGGCGGCGCGGTCGGGATTCGGGTCGAAGGAGTTCTCCTGGTGAGCGGTGCTGAAGCGCCGCGCCGTGACGGCCTCGGCGGGCATCATGCCGAACTCGAGATGGTTCAGGAGCACGTTGAGCGTCGTCTGGTCCTGAATGTCGGCGCCGACCACGCTGATGGCCACCACCGGTTTGCCGCCGCGGGTCACCAGCGTCGGCGTGAGCGTGACGCGGGGGCGCTTGCCGGGCTCGAGCCGGTTGGGATGCTCGGGGTTGAGGTTCAACGAGCGGATGCGGTTCCCCTGCGTAACGCCCGACGGGCCGGCGCGGTTGGTGAGGATGTTGCAGCTCGGCGTGGCCGCCACGACGTTCCCCCAGCGGTCGGCGACCACGCAGGTGGTGGTGTCCTGTACGGGGATCCCGGCGCTCGCCGCGGCCGCCTCCGGCTCCTCCCGCAGCGGCGCCATGCGGTACGGGTCGCCCGGCCGCCGATCGAGCGCGGCGCGGCTCATGTCGATCAGCGGCCGGCGGAGCGCCGTGTATTCCTCCGAGAGGAGCGCCGCCAAGGGCACGTCGACGAAGCGCGGGTCGCCATAGTAGGCGTCGCGGTCGGCGAAGCCCAGCTTGAGGGCCTCGACCACCGTGTGGACGTAGTCGGGTGAGAGGTGGCCCATCGCGGCCAGGTCGAAACCTTCGAGCAGACGCAGCGTCTGGGAGAGCACCGGCCCCTGCGTCCAGGGACCGCACTTGTAGACTCGGTAGCCGCGGTACTCGACCGCGACCGGATCCTCGACGAGCGTGCGGTGCGCCGCCAGGTCGCGCTTGCGGAGGAAGGAGCCGGTCTCGATGTACCAGGCCTCCAATTCGTCGGCAATATCACCAATGTAGAAGCGGTCGCGTGCGGCCTGGAGCTTTTCCTCGCGGGTGCCCGCGGCCTTCTGCTCGGCCTCGACGAGCTTGCGGAGTGTGACAGCCAGGGCGGCGTACCAGTCTTCGCCGCCGGCATCGAGGATGGCGAGGGCGGGATCGACCGCTTCCTCGAAGGAGCGCGTGCCGTAGCGCTGCAGGAGCGTGACGCAGAGGTCGATGGCGCCGGGCACCGGCGCGGCCTTCATGCTGCCGGTGGTGGGGATGCCGTGCTCGTAGTACCAGGCAATGGCCTCCTCGTCCAGCGGCGCGGCGCCCACGCCGGAGAGGACTTTGACTTCTTGCCGCTGGGCATCGTAGATCAAGAGGGGGATCTCGCCGCCGATGGCGAAGCCGTAGGTGCCGTAATCGGTCACCGCCAGGGCGAGGAGCGTGGCGGCCGCGGCGTCGGCCGCGTTGCCGCCGTCTTCCAAGAGGCGGATGCCCGCCGCCACGGCGGCGCTATCCCCCGCAGCTACGGCGCCGCCTCGACCGGAAGCGTGCCAGCCGATCTCGTCTGCGGCGGCCCGGCCGGCGAGGGGTGCTGTGAGGATCAGAGCCGCAAGGAGCAAGTGGCGCATCGGTTGTCCTTTCGTGTATCCGGCCTGGCAAGGTGGTGATTCCCTACTGGTATAGCGCCTCGACGGGCCCGTCAATGGTCGAGTGCCGAGAGCGCACGCCCCCTCGGCTCCCAGGTACCCTTGCCGCGCACCGTGGTGGTTCGGTCCGGGGCGCGCGACCGGCAGCCACCAACCGCCCACCAACTCCGGTGGTTCGTTAGTCCAGGGTCGCGGCGTGGCGCCGCGCCTGCGGGTCGCCGGCCGCGTAGGCGGTGCCGGTGGCGTGGTCCAGGTAGAGCATCACCGGGTGGCCGATCGGCCCGGCAGTGGTCTCCACCTCGTGGCCGCGACGGGCGAGGGCGTCGGCCGTTGCGCTCTCGATCCCTCGCTGGAGTTGGAGCTCGCCCGGCGCGTTCATGGTGGCGGCGCGGTCGGGATTCGGATCGAAGGAGTTCTCCTGGTGGCCGGTGCTGAAGCGCCGCGCCGTGACGGCCTCGGCGGGCGTCATGCCGAACTCGAAATGATTGAGGAGCACGTTGAGCGTCGTCTGGTCCTGGAGGTCGCCGCCGGCCACGCTGACGGCCAGCACCGGCTTGCCGTCGCGGGTTACGAGGGTCGGGGTGAGCGTGATGCGGGGGCGCTTGCCCGGCTGGAGGCGGTTGGGATGGTCGGGGTTCGTGTTCAGGGAGCGGACGCGGTTCCCATGAGTAACGCCCAGCGGGCCGGGCCGGTTGGTGGCCAGATTGGCGCTCGGCGTGGCCGCGACGACGTTCCCCCAGCGATCGGCGACCACGGAGGTGGTCGTATCCTGCACGGGAACCGGCTGGCCCGGCCCGCCACCGCTTGCATCCTCCCGCAGCGGCGCCATGCCATAGGGATCGCCCGGCCGCCGGTCGAGGGCGGCGCGGTCCATGTCGATCAGCGGCCGGCGGAGGGCCGTGTATTCGTCGGAAAAGAGCGCCGCAAAGGGGACGTCGACGAAGCGCGGGTCGCCGTAATAGGCGTCGCGGTCGGCGAAGCCCAGCTTGAGGGCCTCGACCACGGTGTGGACGTAGTCGGGCGAGAGGTGGCCCATCGCGGCCAGGTCGAAACCTTCGAGCAGACGCAGCGTCTGGCAGAGCACCGGCCCCTGCGTCCAGGGACCGCACTTGTAGACCCGGTAGCCGCGGTACTCGACCGCGACCGGATCCTCGACGAGCGTGCGGTGCGCCGCCAGATCGCGCTTGCGGAGGAAGGAGCCGGTCTCGATGTACCAGGCCTCCAGTTCGTCGGCGACGTCGCCGAGGTAGAAGCGGTCGCGTGCGGCCTGGAGCTTCTCCTCGCGGGTCCCCGAAGCCTCCTGCTCGGCCTCGACGAGCTTGCGGAGTGTGACAGCCAGGGGGGCGTACCAGTCTTCGCCGCCGGCGTCGAGCAGGGTGAGCGTGGGGGCGACCGCCTCTTCGAAGGAGCGCGTGCCGTAGAGCCGCAGGAGCGTGACGCAGAGGTCGATGGCGCCCGGCACCGGCGCGGCCTTCATGCTGCCGGTGGTGGGGATGCCGTGCTCGTAGTACCACTCGATGGCTTCCTCATCCAGCGGCGCCGCGCCGACGCCGGAGAGCGACTTGACCTCTCCGCGCCGGGCGTCGTAGATGAGCAGGGGGATCTCGCCGCCGATGGCGAACATGCCGTAATCGGTCACTGCCAGAGCAAGCAGGGTCGCGGCGGCGGCGTCGGCGGCGTTGCCGCCGTCTTCCAGGAGGCGGATGCCCGCCGCCACGGCGGCGCTATCCCCCGCAGCTACGGCGCCGCCTTGACCGGAGGCGTGCCAGCCGATCTCGTCTGCGGCGGCGTGGGCGGCGAAGGATGCTGTCATGATCAGAGCCGCAGGGAGCAAGTGGCGCATCGGTCGTCCTTTCGCGTGTCCGGCGTGGCGAGGTGGTGATTACCCACTGGTATAGCCGCTCGGAGCGCTCCGTCAATGGTCGGGGGCAAGGCGAATGGAGGCGACCCCGCCCCGGAGGGGAACGGCGGGGGTCGCAGCGACCGAGTCGCAGGGACGTCGAGCCGGCGCCTCGTGGTAACGCGGCTCCGGTCACCCGCCACCAACGCACCTGCCTACGGCTCGGGACCGACCGCGCCTTGGCCGGGTGCCATCTCGTCTTCCAGCGGGGAGAGCGCAGCTTCGAGAAAGCGGCCGCCGCTCTCGTACCAGCCCTGACGGGTGAAGCGGCACCAGGAAATGTCGATGAGGAAACCGATCCACCGCCCCCGGCCGGCCTCGAGGGAGGCGATCATCCGCCGGTGGGGAAGCGGCTTGGGGTGGTAGAAGCCGAGGCCCTGTTCCGAGATGTGCTTGCCCACAACGACGATGGGTTCCCCGAATGCGGTGCAGCCGTCGCGTGCCACGGGAGTGAGATGGACGAGGTACGGGAAGGGATAGCGCTGCTGGCGGCGCCGTTCGGCGAGGTCGTTGCGCGGGTAGAGGGCGGAGAGAAGCCCCCAAACCTGGGCACGGACCTCCTCGGCGGCCGCGGGCGGCTCGGGCGCGGGCAGGCAGAGCGGTTCGCAGGTGACCTCGTTGTTCATAGGCCGTTCCTCTTCGGATGAGCGTGGCGGCGGTATGCCGGGGGCGGCGCTCCGGCGACGGACGCGGTGGTGCGGTTTGCTATCGAGAACGGGCCGCGCGTTGGCAGACCGGAACCGCCTCTCGTTTTGTCCGGCGAGTCGCGCCTGCCGAGAAGGAAATCGGCGCGCTTGCGGCGGTTAAGGCGGTGGAATCGGACGAGGGAGGGCCCCGGACGGGCGGCGCGCCGGGCATCCCGCAGCGAGAACGTGGACGACCGACCAACTCAAACCTACGACGGCTTTCTCGGCATGTCAAACTGGCTGCCGGAAGCCTCGGCCTGGCGGCGGGTGTTCTCGAAGAGGGCGGCGTCGAAATAGGGCTCGCCGGGGCGAACGGCGGCGCCGGTGCGGAGGACCTCCGCCGCCCGGGAATAGGCGGCCGATTCCCAAAGGTCTTCCACCCACTGGTGATGGACGTAGACGAAATTCAGAGCGAAGGTCTCGTAGTCGGGCTGCAGCGCCAGGCCGGTGCGAAGCAGTGCGGCGGCCTCGGCGAAGCGGCGCTCGGCGCCCAGGGCGATGGCCCAGTTGTTGATCGACGCCAAGAGGTTCCCCTCGGCCGTGGCGTTGGCGGGATCGAGGCGCAGGGCCTTGGCGTTGGCCGCCACGGCCTCGGCGAAACGCCCCTCGGCCAGCAGATCGACGCCGCGGTTGTAGTAGATCGTGGCCAGCAGCTCGACCTCGCCGATCTCCCGGCGGACCAGGGCGGCCGCTCCGCCGGCGGCGGCGATCGCCTCGGCCTGGCGGACCGGGTCGTTTAGGGTGCGGAACCAGCCGGGATAGGTGGTCTCGACGTCCACGGCATCTTCGCCGATTGCAAGTCGGGCCATGACGTGACCCGGCGCCTGCAGCGCCTGGACCGAAAGGTGGAACCGCTGCGCGAAGCCGTGGAAGAGGACCGTGGCGCTGACGCAGTTGAAATGCCCGTCATCGAGCGTGACGCGCAGGTCGGTGGCGTCGATGCGATAGCCGCCGGCGAGGACGCGTTCGTGGAGGAAGTCGAAGAGGGTCTCGGCGCGGTGCAGCGGCGGACCGTCGACGGGGAGCCGGGCTGCCACCTCGTCGGCGAGCGCTTCCGCGCGGACGAGGTAGCGGTGGAGGGTGGCCTCGTCCGCGACACCGCTGGCGATCAGGGAGGCGGCGAGGAGGGGGAATTCGTCGAGTCGGCCGCCGGCAGCGTCGGCGAAGAGGCGCCGCTCGAGGCCGGTGAGCCGGCCTTCGAGATCGGCCGGCCGCGGGGTGGAGGGAATCCCTTCGAGGAGCGACCGGGCAGAGGGAAGACGCGCAGACGGAACCGTCGCCGGGGGCAGCGCCGAGCGGGTCTGGGGAGCGCGAGCCACGCCGTGCGCCGGGACCGGGAGGGGCGCGAGGGCCACGGCCGTCCCAGCGAGGACGGCGAGGACGCCCGAGACGATGCGGGGCAGGACGCGGTTGCCCAAGATCGATTCGACTGCCATGCCGGCGGAGCGGTGCGGGTGGGAAGGGGGGGTTGCCGGGCCTTGACCCGCTCAAGGGTGGCCGAGGTGACGGCAAGCCGACGGGGGGTGCGGTTTGGAGGGGGTGTGCCGGCGGAGGCGCGCGAGGCCGCGGCGCCGCGGCCGGTTGCGTAAACTCTACGTTGCAAAACGGCAACGTGCGGCAAAAAGACCTCGCCGAATGCGGTGACTTTGGCGGGCAGGGGGAGTTTGTGCGGGGCGGCCCGGCAGGAACGACCAGGCGGGTTGTGCCGGCGCGTCACCCTTCCTGGTCAACCGTCGCTGCTGCCGGGAGAGACGGTGAGGAAGAGAAGAAAGCGAACGAACCGGGAAGGAGAAGAGACGTGCCGCGGGAGAAGGCGCCGCGTGCTCGCGGCCAGGCAGGCGAGCGTCGTGCCCGAGCCTCCCGCTTCACCCGAAAAGGGCGTCGCGGATGCGCCGCCAGACGGAGAGCATCAACCCCATGAGGGCAATGCAGACGAGGAAGACCGCCGCCAGCCAGCCGCCGAGGATGAAGACGTGCGCCGTCGCCTCCCAGAGCGCGGGCCACCGGATCAGGAGGAAGACGACGGGGAGGCAGAGATAGGGGCCGTAGGGGATCTCGCTCTCCCGGTGGAAGACGATCACGCAGAGCGTCACGGCCAGGGCCGCAAAGGGCGCGAGGAAGAAGACCATCACCGCAGCCTGCCAGCCGAGGAAGCTGCCGATCATGGCCAGGAGGGTGACGTCGCCGAAGCCCATGGCCTCGCGGTCGAGCACCCAAGTGGCCACGATGCGGACGATCCATATCAGGCCCGCCCCCACGGCCAGGCCGACCAAGCTGGAGAGGAGCCCCTTCCAATGCAGCCCGCCGACGAACCATGTAGCGAGGATCCCCAGGGACCCGACGGCCCCCAGGACGACGAGATACACGGTGATCGGCTCTCGCCGGAGGCGGGCGAGCAACAGCTCGATGGCCCGCCGCCATCCGTGGCGGGCATACCAGGTGCGGGGCATGAGCGCGAAGCACCAGGCCCACCAGCAACCCAGGGCGATGGCCAGGGGGAGCAGCCGCGGGGCACCGCCCAGCCGATCGGGCCATTCGTGGGGCGAGGCCAGCGTCAACACGGGCCAGTCGGCGGGCTCGAGAAGCCCCCAGAACTGCGGCCAGAATCCATGAGGCATGTCGAGGAACAGGACGAGGTCGGGCAGCAACCCCCAAGGAAAGACCGCCGCCGCCGTCACTCCCAACAAGGTTCCCGGCACCGTGATCGCATCGGGGATCGTCTTCTCGTCGAAGTCGATCAAGGTGGCGGCGGCCAGAAGGGCGAGCAAGACGGCGTGGAGGGCGAACTGGCCGTGGAAGAGCCAGGCCCATTGCGGCGGGGCGGGGTGGGGAACCTCGGGCGGCAGCAGGCCCAGCGCCTCGGTGTACCACCAGTAGAGGCCCGCCAAGGCGGCGCCGGCGAGAAGCTCGACGGACAGCGGTCGAATCCAGAACCCCCTTCCGGATTGGGCAGCCTCGCGCCGCAAGGTGAGCCACCCCAGGATCGGGACGCGATCGAACCAATGGCGGGGGGGAGCCTTCGGCGGGGGAGGCGACCAGGGCCCGATGTGGCGCTGATTCCAAGCCAGCCGGTAGACGGCGAAGTTGACCAGGCTCCCGGCCAGGGCGCCGAGGAGGAAAGCCGCGGCGATCCGCGCGGGAGGGGGGATAGCGAGGATGAGGTTCACAGCAGGTCCCCGCCGTCTGGGAGCGGCTTGACCCGCTCGAGGATCTCCGCGGCCACCCCCTTCGGGGAGCGGCCTTCGGTATCGACGATCTCCCGGGCCGCGGCGCGGTAGATGGGCTCGCGCTCCTGGAGGAGGGCGACAATCTCGGCGAGGGGGTCGTGCCCGGTGAGGCTGGGGCGGCGGGTGACCGTGGTGGCGTCGCCGCGCATGCGCCCGTGGATGGTCTCAGGGCGGGCCTTGAGCCAGACGACGACTCCCCCTTCGCGCATCGCGGCGCGGTTCTCCTCGCGCAACGGGGCGCCGCCCCCGGCGGCGATCACCAGCCGGTCTCGGGCGCAGAGCGCGGCGATCACTTCGGCCTCGCGGTCGCGGAAGCCGCGCTCCCCCTCGTCGGCGAAGATGGCGGCAATCGTCTTGCCGGCGCGGTGCTCGATCTCCACGTCGGCATCGACCGCCTCCCAGCCGATCCAGTCGGCGATGAGGCGGGCCACGGTGGTCTTGCCGGTAGCGCGGTAGCCGATGAGGATGATGTTCATGCGTGGGGAAGAGGCGGAAGGAGCAGGGGCAGAAGGACGGTGCCGTCACCGGCGGCACCGAGCCAGGCGCCTCGGGCCCGTCCGACCGGCAACGGACAACCGACAACCGTCACAGCCGTGCGGCACCGATGGCGCGGCGGACCACCTGCCGCATCAGGTCGGCGGGCCCCTCCCGGCCGGTGAAGTGCTGGAACTGGATGGCGGCCTGGCGGACGAACATGTCCACGCCGGTGATCACGCGGCAGTCGCGCGAGCGGGCATCCTTGATCAACAACGTGTTCTCCGGGTTGTAGACGGCATCGAAGACGATCATCGAGGTCCGCAGATGGGCCTTCTCGAAGGGCGTCTCATCCACGTTCGGGTGCATACCCACCGGGGTGCAGTTGATCAGGAGCTCCGTGGGGACGCTGTGCCGCAGCGACCACTCCACGGTCCGGCAGTTGAAGCGCCGGGCGAGCTCCTGGGCATGGCGCGGTGCAATGTCGGTGACGGTGACGTCCGCCTTGCGGCGGACGAGCCCGAAGGCGACCGCCTTCCCCACGCCGCCGGCGCCGAGGATCAGGGCCTTGACGCCTTTCAGGGAGGCCTGGGCGTCTCCGTTGGCCTCGCGGATCGCCGCCTCGAGGCTCTCCATGGCCGCCGTGTAGTCGCTGTTGAAGCCGGAGGGGCGGCTCTCCTCGTACACGACCGTGTTGCAGGCGCCGATACCGCGCACCGCCTCGTCCGCTTTGGCGAGCTGGCCGACGACCAGCTCCTTGTGGGGGATCGTGATGCTCAAACCCCGAACGCCGAGCTGCGGGGCGTCGGCGATGAAGCTCGCCAGGTCTTCCCGGGGGACCCGGAAGGGGAGATACACCTGGTTCAGCCCGAGGTGGTGGAAGGCGGTGTTGTGGATCAGGGGGCTGAGGCTGTGGCCCACGGGGTCGGCGACGACGCCGAAGACTTCGGTCTCGGCGGTGATGTCGTCGTAGTGGTAGATGTTCTTCATCTGGTCGAAGCTGAGCTGCCCCGGGGCCAGGGCCCGTTCGTGGTGGAAGGTGGCGTAGGTGAAAGGCGCCCCAAAGCGGCCCGTGAGCAGCCGCGAAGGGATGCCGATGTCGCCCATGCACAGGCCCACCATGGGGACTTTGCTGCCGCCGACGAGCTGGAGGATCCTCAGGTTGTCCTGGGGGTGGTTGGCCATCGTGCAGATCTTCACGACGTCCGGGTCGAACTTGCACAGCCGCGCGTGGATCGCCTCCAAGTCGTCGGGCGTCTTGTGGAAGTCGTGGAAGCTGATGATCCGCTTGGTGCTGCCGAAGCGGGGGATGCTCCCGGCGACGTCCTCCTCGAGGTCCACGTACTCCACCCCCTCGGCGATCGCCGTGCGGAGGAGGATCTGCCGCTGCTGCTCGTGGCCGGTGAACTTCCCCCCGTCGCCCTCCCGCCGGCAGGAGATGATCACCGGACTGGGGCGGTCGGTGATCAGGCGGCGAATGTTCACCGGGCCGTTGATGTAATCGAGGCGGAGCTCGATGAGCTGCGCCCCCTGCTCGACGAGGTGGCGTTGCTCGGCGATCATATGGCGGTGGCGACCCCGCCCGATGCTGACGCAGATCATCTTGGCAGCGGCTCTCGTGAAGTGGTGGTCGTGCGTGGGGGGCGGGGGTCGGTCCGGGCCCCGGCGGTCCCCGGGCAGTAACGGTTCTCCTCGAATGTAGCTCTAGCGCGCCCCGGGGTCCAGCGGGGGAGGACCCGCTCCGCAGGTGGCAACTCTCGCTCCCCGCCGCCGGCCGCCTTGTCAAAGCGGCACGCGGACCACGATAATCGGGCCTTCCCTTCGCACGAGCGACTCTCGAGATGATTCCACCCATGACAGCGGTTTCCCTGGCGGCGGCTTCGGCTGCGGTGGGCGAGGTATCGCAGGAGTACATCGAGCTCGGCCCCGGGCAGCTCGCTCTGGCCGCCGCGGTGCTCCTGGTTTGCGGAGCCATCTCCGTGTGGCTGAGGCTGGGGCTCGAGGGACGACTGGCCGTCGCCGCCGTGCGGACGGTCCTGCAACTGCTGCTGATCGGCCTGGTCCTCGACTGGATCTTCGCGGCCGACCGTTGGCACCTCGTCCTGGGGCTGATGGCGGCGATGACGCTGATTGCGGGGGTGGCCGCCGTGCGGCGGACCGAACGCCGCTACGGGGGCGTCTGGCTCGACGCCATCGTCTCCATGTGGGCCAGCTCCTGGCTGATCGGAGCCGTCGCCATCTTCGCCATCCTCCAGGTCGAGCCCTGGTATCGCCCGCAGTACGTCGTCCCCTTCCTGGGCATGATCCTCGGCAATACGCTCAACGGCATTTCCCTGGGGCTCGACCGCCTGGGCGAGGAGCTCTCGGCCAAACGCGATCAGGTGGAGACCCTCCTCGCCCTGGGCGCCACCCGCTGGGAGGCGGCCCGCCTGCCGGTCCAGGCGGCCGTCCGCACGGGCATGATCCCCATCATCAATTCGATGATGGTCGTGGGACTGGTGAGCCTTCCCGGGATGATGACCGGGCAGCTCCTCAGCGGCGTGCAGCCCATGCAGGCGGTGGCCTACCAGATCGTGATCATGTTCCTGATCGCCGCGGGGACGTCGCTGGGGACCTTCGCCATCGTGCTCCTCGGCTACCGGCGGCTCTTCAGCAGCGACCACCAGTTCCTGGCCCTCCACCTCCGCCGCCACGGCGGCAAGGCCGGATGACCCCTCCCCCGCCATGACCGGAAGCCACTCCCTGCCGCTCGTCGCCGTAGACGTGGGTAACGCCCGCGCCAAGCTGGGGCGCTTTCCCGCCGTCGCCGGCGACGCTCTGCCGGAGCCGGCGGCGACTCTCTCGGTGGCGGTGGAGGGGGCCTTGGAGGAGGTGGCCGCGTGGCTGGAGCCCGCCCCCGGGGTGCGCTGGTGGATCGCCAGCGTGAACCGGCCCCTCTGTACGCGGCTCCTGGAATGGCTTGCCGACCGGCGCGCCGGGGAGCGGGTGGTGCTGCTCTCCTCGCACGACCTGCCGCTCTCCGTGGCCGTCCCCCGGCCGGACATGGTGGGCATCGACCGGCTGCTCGACGCGGTGGCGGTCAACCGTCTGCGGCCCGCCGGGCAACCGGCCGTGATTGTCGACGCGGGCACCGCGATCACGGTCGATGCCGTTTCGGCTGACGGCACATTTCTGGGTGGAGCCATTACGCCCGGAATAGGGGCCATCTCCCGCGCCATGCATGAGTTCACCGACCTCTTGCCGCTGGTCGAACTCGACGAGCGCGACGGCCCGCCGCCCCCTTTGGGTACCGCCACCGAGTCGGCGCTTCGCAGCGGGTTCTATTGGGGGGCGGTAGGAGCCGTGCGGGAAGTGATAACCCGCTTTGCCGCGGAGGGGCTCACCGATCCGGCCGTCTTCATCACCGGCGGCGCCGGCCGTTTTCTCGCGCGGGGATTGGAGAGCGGGACCTGGCTCCCCCACCTGACGCTGGCCGGTATTGCGCTGACCGCCGCCCACCTGGGCACACCCTAGACAACGCCTGTAGGACGGATCGCCGATCCGTCCCTGAGCATCCTTGCGCTCCTCAGCCACCCTGACGACGCACGGGGAAGAGGCCCCCGGCCCTTCCCGCACTGTGCGCGGGGAGGAAGGGGCGGATTCCTCAGGCACGCCTTCACCTGCGCGTTGATCAACCGGCGAGGCGGGTGGCGCGGTGGCCGCTCTCCACGGCCCCCCGTTCCGGGCGGTAGCGGTATTGCATCAGGTAGGCGTCTTCGGGGGTATCTTCGTAGAAGTTCCGCAGGACGGAGACGGCACGGAAGCCGAGCGTTCGGAAGAAGAGCTGGGCAGGGAGGTTCCGCTCGCGGACCTCGAGGACGATCCGCGTGCGCCGCTGGGCGGAGAGCTTCCCGATGAGCTTTGCCACCATCTGCCGTCCGACGCCGCGGCGTTGCTCGCCCGCGACCACGGCGAGGTTGAGCAGGTGCAGGCGGGTGCGGTTGAGCTCGTAGACCATGAAGCCGACGATCCGCTCGTCGTGCTCGGCGACCATGCCGATGCAGTTGCGGCCGCGAAGGCAGCGGATGAAGTCCTCTTCGGACCAGGGATACTCGAAGTCTTCCGCCTCGATGCGGAGGACCTCGGGCATGTCGCGCCGGATCATCCAGCGAATATGGACGCGCGTCTCCTGGTGAGAATAGATAGCCATGCCGGCCTCCCTCCTTGTCGGCCTTTCCCTGGCGGCGGTGCGCTGGCAGGGGCCATGGGGCGGTCCCCGCCCCGCACACCGACGCCGCATCGATTCTAGCACACCGATTCTTGGCGATCCTACCCCGTCCGCGGCGATCCGCCGCGGGTTTCCCGGAGTGTGCGAAGGTTAGCACATCGGCCGCGGATCACCAAGAGGAAATCGGCCGCTTGACGGCGGGGTCACCGCGTGCCTACGATAAGCAGTCCCGCCGTTCGGCGGCGGGCCGGGTCGTGCGGGGATGTCCGGGGCGAGGGGCCGTCGCGGCCCCGGTCCGGAGTCGTTTCTCCCGATGGGGCGTTTCCCGGGACGAGGCCGCCCCGCCGCAAGGATCACCCGTTTCGTTCTCCCACCGCCTGTGCGTTCGAGCCGCCCATGGAACGAGCCAAAGTCGCCATCGTGGGACTGGGGACCATCGGGTCGGGCGTGGCCCGACTGCTCCTCGAACAGGGCACGCGGATTTCCGCGCGTGCCGGCCGCGCCGTGGAGCTGGCCCGCATCGTCGATGCCGACGTGAACCGCCCGCGGGACGTGGCCCTGCCCGCGGGGCTGCTCAGCGACGATCTCGAGGGGATGCTGGCCGACCCGGAGATCGGCGTGGCCGTCGAGCTGATCGGCGGATTGGAGCCGGCGCGGACGATCGTGCTGCGGATGCTCGAAGCGGGCAAGGACGTGGTCACGGCGAACAAGGCCCTCCTCGCCGAGCACGGACCGGAGATCGTGCAGCGCGCCCGGGAGCTGGGACGCTGCGTGACCTTCGAGGCCGCCGTGGCGGGCGGCATCCCCATCATCGCCGCCCTCGGCGAGGCGCTGGCGACCAACCGCATCGAATCGATCCACGCCATCCTCAACGGCACGAGCAACTTCATCCTTACGGAAATGGAAGAGCGCGGCTCGGAGTATGCCACCGCTGTCGCCGAGGCCCAGCGGCTCGGCTATGCGGAGGCCGATCCGGCGATGGACGTCGACGGCAGCGACGCCGCCCAAAAACTGGCCATCCTCGCCCAGCTCGCCTTCGGCGCCTGCGTGGACTGGAAGGCGATCCCCCGGACGGGGATCGACGCCGTGGCGGCCGCCGACCAGGGCTACGCCCGCGAACTGGGCTACCACATCAAGCTCCTCGCGGTGGCCGAGTCGGCCGCCGAGGGACTGCAGCTCTCCGTGGCGCCCACGCTGGTCCGCCGCGGCACGCCGCTGGCCGAGGTCCGCGGGGCCTATAACGCCGTCCGGGTCGTGGGCGATGCCGTGGGCCGGGTCTTCTTCCACGGCCTCGGTGCGGGGCAGATGCCCACCGCCTCGGCCGTGGTGGCCGACGTGATCGACGTGGTCAGCGGCCGTGCCGCGATCACGTTCCGCCTTCTCGGGCTGTGGTCGCGTCCCGCCGGTGCCGTGGCCCTCCGGGATCCGGCCGCCGTGGCCAGCCGCTTCTACCTGCGGCTCTCGGTCGAGGATCGCCCCGGCGTCCTCGCCGAGATCGCCGGCATCCTGGGGCGGCAGCAGATCTCCATCGCATCGGTGATTCAACACGAGACCGAAGGGGAGGCCGACGGCGTGGTGCCGCTGGTGATCATGACCCACGCCGCCCCAGAAGGGGCATTTCGCGCGGCCATGTCCGCCATCGACACCCTGCCCTTCGTACACGGGGAGAGCATCCGCCTGCGGGTGCGTGACTGATGCGGGCCATGAAATACGCGATTATCGTTCCCGACGGCTGTGCCGACGAACCGCAAGCGTCGTTGGGGGGCAAGACTCCGCTGGAGGCAGCCACCATCCCCGCCATGGACGCCGTGGCGGCCGCCGGGCGGTTGGGGCGGGCCAATCACGTCCCCACGTCCCTCCCCCCCGGCTCCGACGTGGCCATCCTCAGCCTCTTCGGCTACAGTCCCCTGGAACACTTCACCGGCCGCGCCCCGCTGGAGGCGGCGGCCCAGGGTATCGCGCTGGGGCCCGGGGACTGGGCCGTGCGCTGCAACCTGGTGACCATCGAGGGGCAGGTGATGCGCGACTTCACCGCCGGCCACATCCGCTCCGCCGAAGCGGCCGAGCTGCTCGCCGCCGTCCAGGAGCGGCTGGGCAGCGACCGGCTGCATTTCGTCCCCGGCGTGAGCTACCGCAACCTGCTCATCTGCCGCGGCGGGATGGAGCCTTTCCCCTTCGCTGCGGAGACGCAGGCCACACCGCCGCACGACCTCATGGATTGCAGCGTGGGCGACGCCTATCCCCGCGGACCCGGCTCCGATCTGCTCTGCCGCTTGATGGCCGAGAGCGCGGAGGTGCTTGCCGACCACCCCGTCAATGCCGCCCGCCGACGGGGCGAGCAGCGGCCGGCAACGCACCTCTGGCTTTGGGGGCTGGGAAGCACCCCGCGGCTGACGCCTTTCGCCGAGCGGTTCGGCATCCGCGGGGCGATGATCACGGCGGTCGACCTCCTCCGCGGGCTGGCGGCCTTGGCCGGCTGGGAACGGATCGAGGTCCCCGGCGCCACGGGCTACCTGGACACCGACTACGCCGCCAAGGGGCGCTACGCCGTGCGCGCCCTGGCGGACCACGACCTGGTGTTCGTCCACGTCGAAGCCACCGATGAGGCCTCGCACCAGGGGGACGCCGCCGGGAAGATCGCCGCCCTGGAGGCCATCGACGCCGACATCGTGGCCCCCGTGCATGCGGCGCTGAAGGGCTTCGGCGACTACCGCATCCTCGTCACGCCGGACCACCCCACCCTCCTGCGGACGAAGACGCACAGCCACGGCATGGTCCCCATGGCGATGGCCGGTACCGGAATCCCCCCCGACGAGGCCACCCGCTACGACGATCCCACGGCGGCCCGCGCGCCGCTGGCCTTCGACGAGGGCTGGCGGATGATGGAATACTTCCTCGGCCGCGCGCCCAAGAACTGACGTTGTCCGTGGTCCGTTGTTAAAGGGGCCGTGCCTAGCGCCTCGGGCGCGTCCAACTAACAACTAACCACTAGCCACCATCCGCTAACCCATGTCCATCATCGTTCAGAAGTTCGGCGGCACGAGCGTTGCCGATAGCCAGAAGATCCTCGCTGCCGCACGCAAGGCGATCCGCGCCCAGATGGACGGGCACCAGGTGGTCGTCGTCGTCAGCGCCATGGGCAAGAACACCGACGTCCTCGTGCAACTGGCCCGCGAGATCACCGAAGTGCCCTCGGCCCGGGAGATGGATATGCTCCTCTCCACCGGGGAGCAGGTGAGCGTGGCCCTCATGGCCATGGCCGTCCACTCGCTGGGGCACGAGGCGATCAGCCTCACCGGGGCCCAGATCGGCATCGTCACCGACAGCACGCACACGAGGGCCCGCATCCACTCGATCTCCACGGAGCGCATCCAGCGCGCCTTGGACGAAGGGCGGATCGTGATCGCCGCGGGCTTCCAGGGAGTGGACGAGGTGGGGAACATCACCACCCTGGGGCGCGGCGGCAGCGACACGACGGCCGTGGCCCTGGCGGCGGTCCTGGGGGCCGAAGTCTGCGAGATCTACACCGACGTCGACGGCGTCTACACCGCCGACCCGCGAGTCGTCCCGGAGGCGCGGCGGCTGGCGCGGATCAGCTATGACGAAATGCTCGAGCTGGCCAGCATGGGGGCCGGCGTCATGCATGGGCGTTCCATCGAGTTCGCCAAGAAGTTCTCCGTCCCCGTCCACGTGCGCAGCAGCTTCAGCGACAGTGTGGGCACGGTCATCGGCGCGGAGCCCGAGGCGCCCGGCCAGCCCGTCTGCGGGGCGGCCCTCATGCGCCACGAGGCGCGGATCACCGTCATCGGCGTCCCCGACCGGCCCGGCGCGGCGCTGACGGTCTTCTCCCGCATCGCCGCCCGCAACGTCACCATGGACATGATCGTGCAAAACGTGGGCTCGCGGGGGACGGCCGACATCTCGCTCACCGTGCCGCGCGACGATCTCCCGGCGACGATGAAGGCCATCGAGGAGGCGGTCCACGATCTGGGCGCCGGGAGCTTCAGCTACGACGACGACGTCTCCAAGATCTCCGTGGTCGGCTTAGGGATGGCCACGCAGCCCGGGGTGGCCCGGCGGATGTTCCGCACGCTGGGCGAGCGGGGAATCAACATCCAGATGATTACGACCGGACAGATCAAGCTCTCGGTGCTCCTCGACCACGAGCACTCCCAGGAAGCGCTGCGGCTCCTGCACCACGCCTTCGGCCTGGAGGAGGTGCCCCCCCTGCCCGAGGTCGCCCCGGAGCTCACGGTCCGCTCCGGGGGGCCCGTGGCCGCGGCCAATGCTGTGGCACGGATGCAGAGTATGGAAGAGCTCATGATCGGCGGCATCGACCTCGACGAGTCGCAGGCCCGCCTCACACTGGCCGATGTTCCCGACCGGCCCGGGCTGGCCGCGGCCGTTTTCGAGGAGGTGGCTGCCGGCGGGATCGTCGTCGACATGATCGTGCAGAGCATCGGGCGGGCCGGGAAGGCCGGCTTGAGCTTCACCATCCCCCGCGAAGACCTCGACCGCGGACTCGCCCTGGCCGGCGCCATCGCTAAGCGGCTGGGCTGCCCGCCGCCGGCCCACTGCCCGGAGGTGGCCAAGCTCTCGGTGACGGGCATCGGGATGCGGAGCCACACCGGCGTGGCGCGGCGGATGTTCCAGACCCTCTCCCGCACCGGCGTGAACATCGACATGATCAGCACCAGCGAAGTGCAGGTGAACGTCGTGGTCGACGCCAAGATGGGCCGTAAGAGCCACTCCGCCCTGCAGCAGGAGTTCGCCGAGGTGATCGTGTAGTTCCGCAATAAGACGGGCAGCAAGAACCGCCCCGCACGGGGATCTTCCGAAGGCATGGCCTGTAGTGGGTAGGCCGATCGCCGGAGGTCCGCTGCGCCATATGGCAGCGTTTCCCGCACGATGACGACCGCCTTCCCGCCAGAGGATTCTATCGTTCCGCTTTTCCGCCGCGGCCTATGCAGAAGTGGACACTTGGGCGGCCGGGTCCAAGGGCAACGGCGAGGGGTTGGCCGGCGGGCATTGCTGATTCATAACTCTTGATTCAGCAGGCACTTCATATTTGGCACCTTAAAGAGTGATCTTTTTGCGCTCTTGGCGTGCTTAGGGAACCAATTACAATGGCCGGTGCTGGTGCAATTGAGACTGCATATCAGTCTCGACATCGGCGGATGGCCCGTCCATCGGGTTGCCTTTGCCCCCCTAGTATATATCGTGGAGAAGCCATGCGCGTCGCTCCCCCCCTCCCCAATCGTGCCCTCCGCGGCTTCACGCTGGTCGAGCTCCTGGTGGTGATCGCCATAATCGGGTTGCTCGTCGGGCTCCTGCTCCCCGCCGTGCAGGCCGCCCGCGAGGCCGCCCGCCGCACCGACTGCCGAAACAACCTTCGGCAGTTCGCCCTCGCCAATCACCTCTTCGAGAACGTCCACGGCCGCTTTCCGCCCAGCTTCGGCGGGATGGCCGGCGGGAGTTGGTCGGCCCACGCCTGGGTCCTGCCTTACCTCGAGCAGGGGAACGTCTACGATTTCATCGACTTCAGCACCGACTACAACACGGCCTTCCTCCCCGACGGCCGCCGCCTCGGCGCGCTCCGCGTCCCCACCTACCTCTGCCCGTCGGAAATCAACGACCGCGTGCGAACCCGCGACGGCGAAGAGATCCACTACCCGCTCAGCTACGGCGTCAACGTGGGCGTGTGGTTCGTCTATGATCCGCGGAACAACCGCGGCGGCGAGGGGGCTTACTATCCCCACAGCCGCCTCCGCCACGCCAACTTCGTTGACGGCACCAGCAACACCCTCATGGCCGCTGAGGTCCGGGCCTACACCCCCTATTTCCGCAACGCCGCCCACTCCGGCCCCATGGATCCGCCGACCCCGGAAGAGGTTTGCGGGCTTGGCGGGCAGTTCCTCCTCAGCAGCGGGCACACGGAGTGGATCGACGGCCGCGCCCACCAGACCGGCTTTACCGCGCTCTACCCGCCGAATGCCGGCATCCCCTGCGAGATCGACGGGCTCACCTACAACGTGACTTGGACCAATCAGCGCGAAGGGCTCTCCGACACCGTCCCCACCTACGCCGTGATCCCCGCGCGCAGCTACCACCCGGGGATCGTCAATGCCGCCATGGTCGACGGCTCCGTCCACGGCTTCAGCGAGACGATCGATGCGGACGTCTGGCGCGCCCTGGCCACCCGCGCCGGCGGCGAGGCCGTTTCGCCCGATTGAGCGGCAGGCTCCGGCGAGGCTCAACGCCTGCAGGTTCAACGGGCCACGGCGCTGAGCAGCGCCAGGGCGCCCAGGAGGGCCGCAACAAGGGCCACGCCGGCGGCGACGGCCGCGGCGATCCGCGCCCGGGAAAGTGGCTTGCTCCCGGCGACCCTCCCCGTCTGGCCGTTGACCAGGAAACGGTAGAGCTTGTCGTGGTAGCGGTAGGTGAGGACGTAGACCGGCAGCAGGATCAGGTCGGAGCCGACGTCCTCGAAGAAGGTGCGGAGGGAAAGCGCCCGGTAGGTATCGCCCGGCAGGAAGGCCGCCACGTGCTGCTGCTCGCGGCGGCAGAACTCCTCCTGGCAGAGCTTCAGTGCTTCGTCGGACTCCAGGCGGTAGTCTTCGGCTGCCCAGCCGGCCAGATAATGGGGTGCGTAGCGTCGCAGGGCAGCCAGGTGGAACGGTTTGATCGCCTCCGCTTCGCCCTGGGAAAGTCCCCTGCTGGCAGAGATCAGATAGCCGTTGTAATAGCGATGGTGCCGCCCGGCCAGGGGCCACCACTCCGTCTCCCGAACGCGCCGGGTCTTGGTCACGGTCTTGCCGCCCTGCCTGGTCGTGTAGGTCTCGGTGCGGTACCAGTATTCGCCGATCTGGGCCGACCACTGGCTGCGGGCCCGCATGGAGAACGACCAGAAGGGCAAGTACACCCCCCGCACCTTCTCCACCAGACTCACGTACTTCAGGTCGCCGGGGCGGAAGAGGGAATTGCTGCCGATCCACTCGCGGAAGCGTTCGCGGGCCGCCTCGGCGGTCACGGCGAAGCCGATGACGAACTCGGGCGGCTGCCGCCTCGAGACCTCCTCGGGCAGCTCGACGACGTACTTGGAGTCGCAGAACGCGCAGGCGTAGCTCCGCTGCTCGGGATCGAGGGCCACCTCGGCGCCGCAGTTCTCGCACCGCAGGTGCTTCGGCGGGGCGGCCGATTCGACCGCGGATGCGGCCACCAGGCCCGCACCGTCCAGCCGCGCTCCGCAGCCGTGGCAGAAGGCGTCCTCCGCCTCCACCAGCCCGCCGCACGATGGGCAGGGGGCGACGTGAACGGCGGGATGATCGTCGGCAATGGTGGGGTTGAAGTCGCCAGGCTCGGTCATGGTCGCGGAGGCAGGGGAAAGGAAACCCGTTCCAGTATCTCCCATCCCCCGCCGCCTGTCAGCGCCCCTGGCCCCTTCACCGCTGCTTCGCAGCGGGAGCGGCGCTTCGAGCCCCGGGGTTACCTCTCCCCGTTATCCAGCTCTTCGGCCCAGGCCTCCCATTGCCGACGGGGCTCGTTCCTCTGCTGCTCGAGCGCCTGCTCCAAGGCCTCGATCCGCCTCTCGAGCCGTTCGGCGGCACCCTCAGGGACCATCCGGGGTGCGGGACGGATTTCGACGGGCTCGCCCGGGTAGGCAAAGGGGAGCCGGTACGGCTCGGCCGCCTCACGGGGCCACACGATGGGTACCCGCCCCGTCCCCGCCAGCCCGCGGAGCATCGCCTCGACGTGCCCGCGAACGTCCCTGGGAAGCGCGTCGAGCTCGCCTTCCTCGACCGTCCATTGCTCGTCGCCCCGCGAGACGGTGATCTCGGCCGGTTCGCTGCCCCGCTTTTCGATCTGCAGTGCGAGATCGTCCGGGATCTCTACGGGGCGGCCCACAATGGCTCCCGGGCGCGGCACCTGGAGCCGGAAGGGCGCCTCCCACCTCTCCCATCCTTCCATCGGCTCGCGAGGCAACCACCTCCGCATCGTCGGTTCGCCAGGCTGCGGGCTGGCCCATTCCGGCCGCTCCGCAGGCGTGACGCCCACCTCGAACGTCTCGCCCTCGCGGAAGATGGTCAGTTGCAACTCGGCACCCGCCTGCCCCGCCTCTTCGACCGCCTCGATCAAGTCGCGGACGTCCTCGAGCGGCGCGCCGCCGACCGCGAGGATGATGTCGTCGGCCTCGATTCCGGCGGCCGCCGCCGGCGTTTCGGGTTCCACGTGCGAGACGAGAAGGCCGTGATCTTCGGGCGGGTGCAGCGCGTCCAGTTGCTCCTCGCTGAGCGCGGCGACTCTAATGCAGGTGACACCGATCCAATACTCGCCCACCTGCGGGCGATCCTCGGCAAGACGCCATCGCTCCGCCTGCTGTCGGGCAGCTTCGCCCAACCGCTCGGCGGCGCGTCGCACCGCCTCGGAGTCGCCGCCGGGCACACCGATCACCATGGGCCCATAGGGCGTCTCGATCCTCAGCATTCTACCCTCTTCGGGGACGGTTGCCGGCTCCTGCTCCACGAGACGGTAGGCGGCGTCCGCCCACACTGCCGATAGGGGCTGAGCCGCTACCGTGAGCACGGCCAGTCCCACGATCGCGCTTCGAAGCAACATGGTCTTGTCTCCTTTTGGGGAAGGGACTATTGGTAACCCACGTATCGGACGTCGATCTGGTCGACGGGGATTACGAGCTGGCGGCCGTCGTCGAGGGGGACCGGCACGTACTGCCGGCTGCGGCGGACGTCGTGTCCGGCGCGGCGGAGGGTCTCGAAGAGGTCTTCGGGAAAGGCGGGCGGCAGGGCGTCGGCCCAGCCCTCGTCGAGCCGCTCGCGTTCCACGGCGGGCACGCGGAGCACGTAGCCTGGTGCCCCGCCGTCCACCGGCAGATCGACCAGCCGCCACGTTTCGCCGTCGGCTGCCGCTCCGGCCGTCGTCCCAGGCCCGCCCGCGTGCGCGATCCGCGGCTCCTCAGCCGGCAGGGCCACCCTATCCGGGCCCGCGGCCACGTCGCCCGGCTGCCCCGGCGGCAGCAGCGTACCGAGATAGAACGCCACCAGGAAGCTCGCCGCCATCGCCAGGAGGATGCCCGCCGACCGCGCAGCCATCGTGGATCGAGACCGCCCGCGGGAACGGCGGAACGACCTCCACCAACCGCCGGGAGCCGATTCAACCTTCAACCCCTGGCTTGCTGCGAAGACGTCACTCGGGACTTCTCCCGGAGGTAGCGAGGGAAGGCGGCCCAGGCCCTCGCGCCAGGCTTGCGCCTCGAGGAAGGCGAGCGCACAGCGGCGCCAACCATCGGGCCGGCGGTCGAGCTCGGCCAGAAGCGTGCGGCGGCGGTCGTCGTCGAGCTCGCCGTCGACCAGCAGGTCGATGAGCCGTTCGTCCGCATCGGTCGGGGCCTCGGCAGATTGCTTCGGGGAAGTGTTCATGACTCTGCTTCCGTTACGTGGAGCGCGGCCAACTGGCGGCGGAGGCGTCCGCGGGCCCGGTGCAGCCGGGCCTCGACGGCGCTCTCGCTGGCGCCCAGGTGCCGCGCCAGATCGCGATAACTCCAGTCTTCGGTGTATTTCAATAGCAGGATCTCGGCATCGCGGGGGCCGAGCCGTTCCACGGCCAGGCGTACCAGGCTGCGGCGCTCGGCAGCCAGCAGCCAGCCCAGGGGATCGGCCTCGCGGTGGTCCTCCTCCCGCGGCCGATGCCGCTCGGCGTAGCGATCGACCAGCTTGCGCCGCCGCCCCAGCTTCCGCCGGAAGAGCAGGGCCTGGCGGACGGCGAGCCGGTAGAGCCACGGTGAGAGTTTTTCCGGGTCGGCCAACGGGGCCTGCTGCGCCACGGCAGCCAGGGCCACCTCCTGCATCACCTCGTCGACGGCCTCGGCATCCCCCAGACGGGCAAAGAGGATTGTCCGCAACCACCGCGCACGCTCAGCCAGGACCGCCCGCCAATCGACCGGCGAGGGCTCGGCGGGCGGCGCCGACCGGCTGGGTGTGGTGGTGGGAGTCATGGCCGTGATATTAGTTTCCGCGGGCGGCGGAATCCTGCACGTGACCTCCGCAGTTGTCCCCGTTCCCAGTACGTGACGAGACCGGCAACGGTGCAGCCCCCACTTGTTGGGTGTTGGTCTCTGGAGTGATTCGGCCGGTCAATGGTGGCGGCGGGTGGGGCGGGAATGGTAGACTTCTACGCGGGATCGGCCTCCCGTACGGGCAGCCTGCCCCTGACGCCCCTGGAGCTTGCCGAAGCTTACCGAGAGGAAACGACCTGGTTGGAGGTATTGCTCATGACCAACGCGATTGACCGACGCCGCTTCCTGACCACCACGGCGGCCGGCGCCGCCGCCCTGGCAACCCGCCGTCTCGCTGCCGATGAGCCGGCAGAAGGGCCATTCGAGACTACGTTGTACAAGGCTCTGATCGGCGCACCGACCGAAGAGACGCTCCGGAGCTGGAAGGAGGCCGGCTTCGAAGGGATCGAGGCGAACACCTGGGACGTGACGCCCGAGGAGGCGGCGCGGGCACGGGAAGTGGCCGAGAACCTCGACATGAAGATCCACGCCGTGCTCCGCGGCTGGACGGACTTCAACAGCCCCAATCCTGCCCAGGTGGCCGACGACATCGAGAGCGTGGAGACCGCGCTGCGCGCGGCGCAGGCTTACGGGGCCGACGCCCTGCTCCTGGTTCCCTGCCGCATCGGCGGCATGACCATCCCCGATCCCTGGGCTTTCGACGTCGAATTCGACGAGGCGACCGGCCACCTGACCCGCGTGGTCGAAGGCGACAACGCCCCTTATGCCGAGTATATCGCCGCCCACAACCACGCCACGGATACCTCCGTCGCCGCGGTGAAGAAGCTCATCCCCGTGGCCGAGGAGACCGGGGTGATCATCGCCCTGGAGAACGTCTGGAACAACCTCTGGGTGACGCCGCAGCTCTTCGCCCACTTCGTGGCCTCCTTCGACCACCCCATGGTGCAGGCCTACTTCGACATCGGCAACCACGTCCGCTACGCCCCGCCCCAGGATTATCTCCGCGCCCTGGGGGATCTCACCGTCCGTTGCCACGTCAAGGACTTCCAGCTCAATCCGGACGGTCGAGGCGGCCAGTTCGTCGACATCCGCGAGGGGAGCGTCGATTGGCCGCTGGTCCGCCGCGTGCTCGAGGAGATCGGCTACAGCGGCTGGATGACCATCGAAGGGAGCGAGGGGCTCTCGCTGGAAGAGCGCAACCGGCGGCTGGACCTGATCATCGCGGGGGAATAGTCCGACTCAGCAGATCCGCGGCATCTGCTCGCCGGAGAGGAGGTCGACGAGACGTCCGCCGCCCAGGGCATTGCGGAGCTCGACGGTGCCTGGGTGTCCGGCGGTGACTTGTCCCACGAGCGCCGGTCCGCAGGCGGCCGGGTGGCGGCGCATGGCGTCGAGGGTGGCATCGGCATGGTCCTCGGGGACGAAGGCCACCAGCCGCCCTTCGTTGGCCACGTAGAGGGGATCGAGGCCCAGGAGCTCGCAGGCGGCGGCGACCGGCTCGGCGACGGGGATGGCCTCCTCGGCGAGCCTGACGCCCACGCCGGCGGCGCGGGCGATTTCGTGGAGCGCCGCCGCCAGCCCGCCGCGGGTCAGGTCGCGGAGGCAGTGGACCTCGATGCCCGACGCCAGTAACTCCGCCACCAACCCACCCAGCGGCGCGCAGTCGCTCTCCAAGGCCCCTTCAAAGGTCAGCCCCTCGCGGACCGAGAGGATGGCGATGCCGTGGCGGCCGAGGTCGCCGCTGACGAGGATGCGGTCGCCGGGGCGCACCCGCGCGGGGGAGATCTCCGCGCCCTGCGGCACGAGACCGATGCCCGCAGTGTTGATGAAGACCCCGTCGCCTTTACCGCGGTCGACGACCTTGGTGTCGCCCGTGACGATCGCCGCACCCGCCTCGGCAGCGGCGGCCCGCATCGACTCCACCACGCGGTGGAGCGTCGCCATGGGCAGGCCCTCCTCGAGAATGAAGCTACAACTCATCGCCAGCGGCGCCGCGCCGGCCATGGCCAGGTCGTTGACCGTACCGAAGACCGCCAGGCGGCCGATGTCGCCCCCGGGGAAGAAGAGAGGGCTGACCACGAAGCTGTCGGTGGTCATCGCCAGGCGGCCGGCGGGCACGTCGACCACGGCGCTGTCGTGGAGTGCCGCCGCCGCCCCTGCAGGGCGAAAGGCGGGGACGAAGAGCCCCTCGATGAGCGCCTGCATCAGCCGTCCACCGCCGCCGTGGGCGAGCTGGACCGAGTCGTGCCGGCTCAGCGGCAGGGGACACTGGAGTTCGAAATCGTCAGCCATGTGCGTCTCCGCTTCAGCGCGGTCCCTGCGCCGCGAGGAGCCAGGCGAGGATCCCTTTCTGGACGTGCATGCGGTTGGCGGCCTGCTGGACGACGGCGCTCTGGGGGCTGTCGATGACCTCGTCGGTGACCTCCTCGCCGCGATGGGCCGGGAGGCAGTGGAGGAAACGGCAGTCCTTCGGGGCGTGGGCCATGAGGCGGCGGTTGACCTGGTAGGGGGCGAAGGCCCGGCGGCGCTCTTCGGCCTGCGACTCCTGCCCCATGCTGGCCCACACGTCGGTGTACACGGCGGTGGCCTCGCGGACGGCGGCGAAGGGGTCGTCGCTGACGACGAGTTCCAGGTCGGGGACCTTCTCGCGGAACATGGCCATGGTCTCCCCGTCGAAGCGGTATCCCTCCGGGGTGGCCATGGTCATGCGGATGCCGAGGCGGCCGCAGCCGACGGCGAGGCTGCGGGCGACGTTGTTTGCATCGCCGATCCAGGCGAGGGTCCGACCGGCAAGGTCGCCGACGAACTCGCGGAGCGTGAAGAGATCGGCCATCGCCTGGCAGGGGTGGGCATAGTCGGTCAGGCCGTTGATCACGGAGGAGGAGCAGTAGCTGGCGAACTCGACCACGCGGGCGTGGCTGTTGGCACGGATCACGATCACGTCCACGTAGGTGCTCAGCACGCGGCTGAAGTCGGCGACGCTCTCGCGGCTGCCGAAGCCCACGTCCCGGCCGAGGAACATGGCGCTGCCGCCGAGGTGGGCCATGGCGGCCTCGAAGCTGACGCGGGTGCGCAGCGACGGCTTCTCGAAGAGCAGCGCCATCACCCGGCCGGGGAGCAGGGGTTCGCGGAGACCGCGGACGAACTTGCTCTTCAGGTCTCCGCTGATGGAGAAGATCCGCTCGATCTCGGCGGCGGTGAGCTCGGAAAGGGCGATGAGATGTCGCATGGTGCGGTCCCCTGGGTGGGATGGGTCGCGGTCGCTACCCGGTCTGGCGGCGAAGCACCTCGGCGAGGAGGTCGCAGCCCGCATGGACTTCCTCTTCGCTCATGGTCATCGCGGGCAGGAGGCGGATCACCGTCGTCTGAGTGCAGTTGACCAGCAGGCGGCGGGCCAGGCATTCCTCGACGACCGCCGCCCCGTCGATGGTGAGCTCGATGCCGATCATGAGCCCCAGCACGCGGACGTCGCGGATGATCTCGCATTCCTCGGCCAGGGCCGTGAGGCGTGCCTCGAAGACCCCGCTGAGGCGGCGCGCCTTTTCGAGGAGCCCCTCGCGCTCGATCATCTCGATGGCCGCAATGCCGGCGCGGGCCGCCAGAGGGTTGCCGCCGAAGGTGGCGGCGTGCATGCCCGGGCGGAGGCTGGGGGCGATTTGGGCCGTGGTGAGCAGGGCCCCGCCGGCGACTCCCCCGCAGAGCGCCTTGGCCAGGGTGATCACGTCCGGCGTGACGCCGAAGTGCTGGTAGGCGAACCACTCCCCGGTTCGCCCGCAGCCGGTCTGCACCTCGTCGAAGATGAGCAGCAGCCCATGCTCGTCGGCCAGGCGGCGGAGCCCGGCGAGGAACTCGGCGGGCGGGATGCGGATACCCCCCTCACCCTGGACCGGCTCGACGAGGATGGCGCAGGTCTCCTGGTCGATGAGGCGGGCGACGGCGTCGAGATCGCCGTAGGGGGCGTAGACGAACCCGGCCATCAGCGGACCGAGCCCTTCGTGGTACTTCGGCTGTGCCGTGGCCGCGGTGCTCCCCAGGGTGCGGCCGTGGAAGCCGCCCTCGAAGGTGATAACCTTGTAGCGCGGATTGGGGGTGTGGAGGCGGGCCAGCTTGATGGCGGCCTCGTTGGCCTCGGTGCCCGAGTTGCAGAAAAAGGCCTTGCCGCCGAAGCTCCGTTCGCTGAGGGCCTTGGCCCAGAGGCCCTGAGCCTCCGTATGCCAGGTGTTCGGCACGTGGATCAGCGTGGCGACTTGCTGCTGCACGGCCTCGACGACCGGCTGGGGGCAGTGGCCGAGAAGGTTGCAGCCCCAGCCGGGAAAGAGATCCAGGTAGCGGTTTCCCTCGGCATCCCAGACGTAAGCGCCTTCGCCCCGGACCAGGGCGAGGGGGAAGCGGCGGTAATTGGGGACCACGTAGTCCTCGAAGAGACGCTGGACGGCCGCAGAGCCGGCAAGGCTTTCCGTTGGCACCGGGGCAGACCTTTCTGTAGTGGCGGGTGATCGGTGGCCGGTGGCTGGCCGATCGGCGTTGCAGGCGAGCCGCCGGCCCCGAGCCACCAGCTACGGTCCGCGACGGGGTCGCGGACGACTAGGCTTCTCGGACGATCTCCGTCCCCACGCCCTTGCTGGTGTAGATTTCCAGCAGCAGGGAGTGGCGGATGCGGCCGTCGATGATGTGCACCTTGCGGACGCCGTGCTCGAGCGTCTCGAGGCAGGCCTGGACCTTGGGGATCATGCCGGCATCGATGTTGCCGTTGCGGATGAGCTCCTCGGCCTCGGCCTTGGTCAGGGAGTGAATCAGGGATTCGGGATCGCTGCGCTCGCGGCGGACGCCGTTGACGTCGCTCAGGTAGACGAGCTTTTCGGCGCCCAGCGCCTGGGCTACGGCCGTGGCGGCACTGTCGGCGTTGACGTTCAGCTTGCCGCCGCCCTCCTCGTCGAGGCACATCGAGGGGATCACCGGGACGACGCCGGCGTGGCAGAGGGGCTCGATCGTGTTGCGGTCCACGCGGGTGACGGCGCCCACGCGGCCCAGGTCCACCGGCTCGCCGTTATCGGCTGCAAGGGTGAGGCGGCGGCCGAAGAGGACGTTCGCGGTGCGGAAGTTGAGGGGCTTGGCGACGCCGCCGAGATCCTCGATCTGCCGCGCCAGGCTCTCGTTGGTCTGGTAGGCGAGGACCTCCTCGACGATGCGGAGGGTGGCCTCGTCCGTGTAGCGGCGCCCCTGGACGAAGCGGGGGGTCAGGCCCGCCTCCGTCATCGCCCGCGAAATAGCCGGCCCCCCCCCGTGAATCAGGACGGGGTGCATGCCGACGGTCTCCATGAAGACCACGTCGGCGAGAAGGTGGCCCATCGATCGGGGATCCTCCATGACGCTTCCGCCCAGCTTGATCACGGTGATCTTGCCGCGAAACTGGCGAATCCACCAGAGCGCCTCGATGAGGACGTCGGCCTTCTCGATCGCGGTCTGCACGGTGTGACCTACGTGGTGATCCTTGTCGACAACCCGGTGACAGGCCCGCGGCTCGGCATCCGGTGGGAGCGTTCCGATATCCCGGCGGGTCGAGACCATGAATCGAACCCCATCCTCGGCGCCTGGAAGGAAGAAGGAGGGAAAGAAAACACAGGACCCCCGGGAGAGACGCGCTCCACCGGGGGAAACTCGCCATTTTAGTTTCCGGGGGTATCCTGTCAACGGGGAGAAAAACCGCTCTCCAGGGCATGGGAGTCGCCGGCACACCGTTGCGGCGGCTGGTTGCCGGTCGCCCAACAGGCAGCGGCGCGAGGAGGGAGTCGGTTGCCGGGCGGGCGTCGAGGCCTATCATGGAGCAGGGGACAGGGGATGGCACGGCCCCGCAGACGGGACATGCGTAGATTCCCCGGCAGGTGACAGGCATCTCGCAGGGGGGATCGTCCCGACTACCCTCGGGTCTGTCGGGGGGGAGGGAGAGGCCGAACCGCTCGAAGCCGCCGAGGGCATTTCGGTTTCCATCGCGAACCCGGCACCCGGCGGTGTTGCTGCGCCGGGCCTGCATCCCCCGCTCCTCTCTCCTCGAACGTGCAGCGGGTAAGGCTAGGCGGATGGCAACGGGCTACGAATTCGACGTGCTGGTGGTCGGCGGCGGACATGCGGGAGTGGAGGCGGCCATGGCCGCTGCGCGGATGGGGGCAGCCACGGCGCTTCTGACCGGAAACCTGGACACGATTGCCCAGATGAGCTGCAATCCCGCTATCGGCGGGGTGGCGAAGGGGCAGATCGTCCGCGAGATCGATGCCCTCGGCGGGGTCATGGGCCAGGCAGTCGACCGCACGGGGATTCAATTCCGGCTTCTCAACCGCCGCAAGGGCCTGGCCATGCACGGCCCCCGCGCCCAGGCCGACAAGCGGGCCTACCAGGAAGAGGTCAAACGCCGGATCGAAGAGCAGCCCGGGCTGGCGCTGCGGCAGGAATCGGTCGAGGGGATCCTCGTCGAGCGCGAGGGCGACCGGCCGCGAGCGGTGGGCGTGCAGGTGGCCGGTGAGGCGGTCTACCGGGCGCGAAGTGTGGTGCTCTGCGCGGGGACGTTCATGCGCGGTCTCCTTCACTACGGCGACCGGACGCAGCCGGGCGGCCGTGCGGGCGAGGGGGCCACGACGCGCTTGAGCGCTTCGCTGGAGCGGCTGGGGTTCCAACTGGCCCGCTTCAAGACGGGAACCCCGCCGCGACTGAACGGGCGGTCCATCGATTTCGCCGCCCTCGAGCTCCACCCCGGCGACGAGGAGCCGCAACCCTTCTCCTTCCTCACGGAGCGGATCGACTGCGAGCAGCTGCCCTGCTGGATCACCTACACCAATGCTGCAGTACACGAGCTGATCCGCGCCAACCTCCACCGGGCGCCGATGTACACGGGCCAGATCGGCTCGACGGGACCGCGGTACTGCCCCTCGGTCGAGACGAAGGTGGTCCGTTTCGCGGAGCGATCGCGGCACCAGATCTTCCTCGAGCCTGAAGGGCGCCGCACCCGCGAGGTCTACGTCAACGGCCTCTCGACAAGCCTCCCCCGCGACGTGCAGGAGGCCATGGTGCAGCTCATCCCGGGACTGGAGGGGGCGGAGATCGTCCGCTACGGGTACGCCATCGAATACGACTACCTCCCCCCGGAGCAGATCACCCCCTGGCTGGAGACGAAGCGGGTGGCGGGCCTCTTTCTCGCCGGCCAGCTCAACGGTACGACGGGCTACGAAGAGGCGGCCGGCCAGGGACTGCTCGCCGGCGCCAACGCCGCGCTGCGGCTGGCGGGGCGCGAGCCGCTGGTCCTCTCCCGCGAGGAGGCCTACCTGGGCGTGATGGTCGACGACCTGGTGACCCGCGGGGTCGACGAACCGTACCGGATGCTCACCAGCCGTGCCGAATACCGGCTGCGGCTCCGCCACGACAACGCCGACCGCCGCCTGACCCCCATCGGTCAACGGTTGGGACTGATCGAGCCGGAGCGGTGGCGGCGATTCGAGGCAAAACGCGAGGCGATCCTGGGGGCGGCGGCGGCAGTGGAGGCGCTCCGGCACAACGGGGTCTCCGCGGCCCACCGATTGCGGCGTCCGGAGACTGCCTGGTCCGACGTGGCGGCGCAGTGGCCGCTCCTGGCCGAGTTCGACGAGGAAGTGGGGCGGCAAGTGGCCTGCGACCTCAAATACGCCGGCTACCTCACGCGCCAGGACGCCGAGATCGCGCGCCGACAGCGCCTCCGCGCCCGGCGAATCCCCGAGGATCTCGACTACGATACGCTCTTCCAACTGCGTGCCGAGGCGCGGGAGAAACTCTCCCGTGTCCGGCCGCTCGACCTTGCCCAGGCAGAACGGATCAGCGGCATCACGCCGGCCGATCTCGCCGTGCTGCTGGTCCACCTCGACCGCCCCCGCACGTAGGACCCGAGAGACTTGCTTTCCTCAGCGCGCGTCCCGAAGGCCCCGACCTGGGCAACGCGGGCAAGGCTTCTTGCGCCGCGGCGGTTCGAGACCCCAGCCTGGTTGCCTCTTGTTCGGTCTTCTCGATAACTCCTTATCCTTATCCTTACCCCTTCTCCGTTCCCTCTGTTTCCTCCTATTCAAAACGACAAGAGAGCGGGCGCCTTGCCCACCTTCCTGGAAAAGGATGGCGCGGAGGGAGCGGGGCGAGTGGGGGAGAAAAGCGCTTCGCCGGTGGGGAGAGAGCTGCTCGAAGATGGTTCTCGACTTCCCGGCTCCCTCTCTGTTCCCCTCGGCGCCCTCCTGTCCAGAAAAAACCCCGTCGTTTAGAGGTGGTTCTCGACAGTCCACTAGAGGCCTGCACGGCGTACCCTCCTTGCGAACGACGGTGTAGCCAGCGCACGGCAATACGCCGTGTCAGAGAAGGATCGTGAACGTTGCGCAGACGCGCAAAAGGGGTGGTCAAACTCGCGGACTACGGGGGCTTGGGGGAGCGATTGGCGATCCCGGGGAACTCGGTGTGCTGGGCCCTCGGGGGAGCTTTTTTCTTACCGGAGAAGTATTCCGGCGGCGGCGAAGGAGGCTGACCGCCGAGCCGACAATCGCCGCAAGTCGTTCTATGCAAAAGACTTAAAAAACAGACACCCGTATTGACACAGCCGGAAAGCTGGCTATAATTGGTCGCGATTGGCAAATTCGGTAAAGTCGGCAGAACCGGATAGGCCTGTTGGATAGATGCAGTTCCGGGAGGTACGGAGTTTGCGGTTGCTCGTGAACTCAGGGCTAGTTTCCCACGGTTTTGACACGGAGGCCTAGAGACCCCGCGGGACTTTTGTCGACCGACAGCGCCCCCGGGGCCTCGCTGAGACTAGTCGCCTTTGGCTGGCTAGTAGGAGGGACGGTCGAGTACCCATGGCGACGAAAACTGTGTTCACCACCGGCGAGGCGGCCAAAATATGTAAGGTGAGCCAGCAGACGATCATTCGCTGCTTCGATTCGGGCCAATTGAAGGGGTTCCGGGTGCCGGGGAGCCGTTTCCGCCGCATCCCCCGCGATCAGCTCTTCGCCTTCATGCGAGACAACGGCATCCCCACCGATGCGCTCGAGAGCGGAAAGCGGAAGGTTCTGATCGTCGACGACGACGAGGAGCTGGTCGAGCTGATCTCCGATGTCCTCGATCGCGACGGTCGCTTCGAGATCCGCACGGTCAACAACGGCTTCGACGCGGGCATGATGGTCAAGGATTATCGGCCAGACCTGATCGTGCTCGACGTGATGCTGCCGGATATCAACGGCAAGGAGGTCTGCCAGCGGGTCCGCAGCGACAAGTCGATGGACAACGTGCGGATCATCTGCATCTCCGGCATGGTCGAAGAGGACAAGGTCTCCGAGTTGCGAGATGCCGGGGCCGACGATTTCATGCATAAGCCCTTCGAGGTCGAGCGGCTCATCGAGCGGATGTGCCAGCTTCTCGATATCGAGGCGGTTCCCAGCATCTGAGCGGCTGCGGAGCCTAGGTTGGGGGCCGTAGCGCCGCCGAGTGCCCGCGGCGAGGCCTCCGGCCTGCCGCGGCGCAGTCCCGAGGGGGGGGCCGACGGCCGGCTAACATACCCATGCTCTTCTTGCCGCCCGCCGGTTCCCTTTGCCCCCGCCTGCCCTTCGCCGATCGTTCGGCCGTCTTGCTGGCGGAGATCCTGCTGGCCGCCGATCCGCGGAACGCAGCCGAAGCGACGGCGCTCCGAGTCGGCGCGGCCCCGGCGGTTGAGGGGCACGGCCCTCCGGCCGCGTCGACAGCCGCCCTCACCGCGGCGCTCCGCGACGATCCCCCGCTCACACTCTGGGTGGTTGCTCATACCCGCTGCGAGCTGGGTGCCCCGGCTCGGTTTTCGCCCTTGGCCTCATGGCTCGAGACGCACGCCCTGGGCCTTCTCGGCGGGGTGGATGCGGCGAGCGATCCCCCGCCGGGTGGCACGGAAAGCGACTGGTCGGCGATCGTTGTCGAGCTGTACCAGACTGCCGGGCTGGCGGCGCGGCTGGTCGAGCCGTCGCTGGCCGAGGCGGCCTTCCTGGCCGGCCTGTTGCGCGCAAGTGCCGCCGTCGTGCCGCCGTCGTCCGGCAGGAGGGCTGGTGCTGGCTTGTTCGGGGGCCTCCCCGACGATGGTCCGGCGGTACTCGAAGCCGCCGAACGCCGGACGGTCGCCGCGGCCTGCGAGGAGGCGGCCGCCTTACTGGCCGCCGGAGATCCGCCCCTGGCGGCGGCTCCCCTCGTGGCCGAGGCCCGCGCCGAGGCCGACCGCCAAGCGGCGCTCTGGATGGAGCCGGTCGCGGGGGCCGGCCTCCTCCCCTTGTTGGGCCGCCGCCTGCGACGGCTGGCGGAACTCGAGAGCCGCTTCGCCGAGGCACTCGAAGCGGCCTGTCTCGACGCCATGGCCGAGTTCGCCGCCGGGGCCGGCCACGAGATCAACAACCCCCTGGCCGTCATCGCCGGGAGGGCGCAACTCTTCCTCCAGGATGAGGCCGATCCCGAACGCCGGCGCGCCCTGGCGCTGATCAACACGCAGGCCAAGCGGGTCTACGAGATGATCGCCGACATGCGTCTCTTCGCCCGCCCTCCTCAACCCGAACTCGCTCCGGTGGACCTCGGCGCCCTGATGGGACGGCTCGTTGAAGAGGCCGCCCCGGCCGCCGCGGAACGCTCGATCCGCCTGCGATGGGAGGGCGCGGCGAGGCAGGGAGAGGTGATCGTCACGGCCGATGCCACGCAGCTCCTCGTGGCCCTGCGGGCGCTTTGCCGCAATGCCATGGAGGCGATCGGCCACAACGGGGAGATCGAGTTCACGCTGGCGGCCGATGACGCCGCCGTGCGCATCGGCGTCCGCGACGACGGGCCGGGGATCGCCCCCGAGATCCGTCCCCAGATCTTCAACCCCTTCTTCTCCGCACGCCAGGCGGGCCGGGGACTCGGGTTGGGGCTCTCGAAGTGCTGGCGGATCGTGGCCGACAACCACGGCGGCCGCATCGAGGTGGACAGCAGTCCCGGCGGCGCCCTCTTCACCGTCACCCTCCCCCGCCGGCCTCAGAGCTCGAAGAGATAACCCCGCCGGACGAGGCGGCGATAGGCCGATTCGTTGAAACGGTACAGGCGCGCCGCGCGGTGGGCCACGTCGCGCTGCGTCTGCCCGGTATCGGTAAGCACGCCCATGGCCTGGACGCGGCGGCGGAAGTTGCGCTTGTCGAGGGGCCGCTGCAGGATCGTCTCGTAGAGGTGTTGGAGCTGCGAGAGGGTGAACTTCTCCGGCAGGAGCTCGAAGCCGATCGGCTGGTAGCGGACCTTACCCTGAAGGCGGCGGTGCGCCAGGGCGAGGATGTCCGTGTGGTCGAAGGCCAGCGGCGGGGGGTTGAGGACCCGGAACCACTGCGCTTTGCGGGCATCGGTGGCGGCGGAGACGGTATGGTCGCGGATGTTCACCAGGGCGTAGTAAGCAACGCTGACCACCCGCTCCCGCGGGTCCCGCTCGATGGCGCCGAAGGTGTAGAGCTGCTCGAGGTAGACGTCCGTGAGCCCCGTCTCCTCGGCCAGTTCGCGGCGCGCCGCCGCATCGAGCGTCTCCGTCACCTCGACGAAGCCTCCCGGCAGCGCCCAGCAGCCGGCGAAAGGCTCGCTGCGCCGCTCGATCAAGAGGACCTTGAGGTCCTCGTCGTCGAGGCCGAAGACCACGCAGTCGACAGTCAAGGCGGGGCGGGGATGGTCGTAGGTGTGGGGCATGATCGGCACTACTGGGCGGTGACGAAGCGGGCCAGTTCGGCCAGCTCGCGTGCGAACCCTCCGGAGAGGATGGGGAAGCGGCACCAGGTCTTCGGGTCGAGGTTTTCGTCGTCGAGGTGGAACGAGGGTGCATAGCGCTCCCGCTTCCACTGGTTGCGGCTCCAGAGGCGGAAAAACCGTTCCACCCACTGGTGGAGCCGGGCCAGGGGATACTCGGCGAACTGGGTGCGGATCAGGCGGAGGACCTCGACGGGGGACTGCTTGTCGCGGATGGCGGCCCGCTCGATGGCGTCCAGGACCGCGTAGGGCATGAGGTCGTCCTCGTCGGTCTGGTGGGCCGATGGGGGGCGGAGCTCGGCGGTGGGGGCCAGCCGATTCACGGCCGCGAGGAAGGTGAGCGGACCCACACCGGCAGGCCCCTCGGTCTCCAACCATCGCAGCCACCGCAGGAGGAAGGCCTTGTCGATGCCCGCGATGGGGCTGAGGCTACCGCAGGTATCGCCATCCATAGTCGCGTAGCCCACGGCGGCCTCGCTGCGGTTGCTGGTGGCCAGCAGCAGGCGACCTTCGACGTTGGCCAGCAGCCAGGCCCCCGGTCCGCGGGCGCGAGCCTGGATGTTCTGCAGGGCGAGGTCGTCCCGGTCCCACGCCAGCGGACGGCCGAGCACCCCCTCGACCGCCGCCACGTACTGCTCGACCAGCGGATCGATCGTCCAGGCGGCGAACTGCCCGCCGAGCCCCTCGACGACCGCCGCGGCGGCGTCGCGCGTGGTCCGGCTGCTGTTGCGGCTCTCCTGGTAGACACACCGCAGCAGCCGCCCCACCAGGGCTCGGATGTCCCCAAATGCGTTTAGTCCCTCGATGTGTTCGAGCGCCCGGCACAACCCCTCCTGCCCCAGCTCCGTGACGGCGAAGCGGACCATCAGTGCCACGAGGCAGGCCACGGCCGAGGAGTCGGCCCCACCGCTGACGTTGACGACAAAGCCCTGCGCGCGGCTCTTCCGCAGGTAGTCGAAGAGTGCCAGCGTCACGGCGCGGCAGAACTCCCCCTCCTTCAGCGCAGGACCGTTCTCCCAGTCCGCGGGGGCCGGCCGGGGGACCTCCGGCTCGACGTCGGGCCACACGAAGTCGAAGCGGACCTCGCTCTCCTCGGCAACTCCCAGCAGGGGCTGGTAGCTCCCCGAGCGGGCCCGGGTCATGCGGGTCTGCTCGACGTCGACCACGGCATCGGTCAGGTAACAGGGAGCGAAACCCAAGCGCGGGCCGGTCGCCAGCAGGCGTCCGGCGGAGGCGATCATGGCCCCGCCGTCGTAGACGATCCTCCCCGCTTCGTTGCCCAGCAAGTTCGTATAGAGGTAGGAAACGCAAAAGGCCCGCGAGCCCTCGACGACGAGCCGCCGGCGGACCTCGTGCTTGCCGAAGGCGAAGTGGCTGGCGCTGGGGTTGAGGATGACGTCCACGCCGGCGAGGGCCGGCGCGCCGGCGGGCCGCTTGGCAACCCAGGCGTCCTCGCAGATCTCGAAGCCGATCCTCACGCCGCCCGCCGAGAAGACCAACTCGCCGATGGGGATCGTGCGGCCCGCGCGGCAGAGCGTATCGCGGATGCCGGCCGGCCAGGGCTTGAACCACCTCGGCTCGTAGTGGAGCCCCTCGCCGGCGAGGAACCGCTTGGCTGCCAGTCCCACGATCTGCCGCTCGGCGAGCAGGGCCGCGCAGTTGAACAGGGCCCCCTTGTGGAGCACCGGCAGGCCCACGCTGACGACCATCCCGGCGGCAGCGGGGGCCAGCTCCTCGAGAATCTCCCAGGCGGTCTCGGCGACGTCGGCAGCATGGAAGGCGTCTTCGCAGCCGTAGCCGGTAATGCAGAGTTCCGGGAGGCAGAGGAGCTTGACGTCGGCGCGGCGGGCCGCCTCGATGGCGGCCAGGACGTTCGCCCGGTTTCCTTCCCAATCGAGCGGCGTCTGGTTGAGCACCGCCGCCGCCATGCGGATGCGCATCATGCGGTGTGTCCCCGTGCTTGGAGAACGAGTCTCGTCCTGCGGTCGAAGAGTTCCGCTTCCAGGCCGACGGGGTACTCGTGCGGATTGAGGAGCCGCTTGACCGAGGAGTGGAAGGAGGCCAGCCCGTCGGCGGCCCGCCGCCGCGCTGCGGCGAGCGGTGGAACGTCGTAGACCCGCTTCCCGCCGCGGAAGACGGGGACGAGAAGGTCCTCGCTGCGGGCGTCGGCAGGGAGAAACTTGCGGCGCGTGGGATCGAGCGGGTCGATCATCACCCACGGGTCCGGGATGGGCGCGTCCACGTCGTAGAGCACGTCGCCGGCCGGCTCGCCGTCGCGGAAGAACCGCCGCACCTGGAGGATGCCGGGATTGGAGACCTTGGCGGCCTGCTCGGAGAGCTTGATGCGGTGCCGCCAGCGGCCCCCTTCGTCGCGGACGGCGGAGAGCTTGTAGACGCCCCCTAATGCCGGCTGGTCGAAAGCCGTGACCAGCTTCGTCCCCACGCCCCAGACACCGATGCGGGCACCTTGCTGCTTGAGGCTGGCGACGAGGTGCTCGTCGAGGTCGTTCGAGGCGACGATCGCCGCCTCCGGGAATCCCGCCTCGTCGAGCATCCTGCGGGCCTCGATGCTCAGGTAGGCGAGGTCCCCGGAGTCGAGGCGGATGCCGATCATCTCGTGGCCGCGCTCGCGGAGGCGGCGGCCGGCCTCGATGGCGTGGCGGACGCCGGCGAGCGTATCGTAGGTGTCGACGAGGAAGATGCAGTTGTTGGGCATCGCCTCGGCGTAGGCGAGGAAGGCCTCGAGCTCGTCGTCGAAGCACATCACCCAGCTATGGGCGTGGGTGCCGCGGACGGGAATGCCGAAGAGGCGGCCGGCCAGCACGTTCGACGTCCCCGCACAGCCGCCGATGTAGGCGGCGCGGCTCGCCGTCAACGCCCCGTCGATCCCCTGGGCCCGCCGCAGGCCGAACTCGAGCACCGGCTCGTCGCCCGTCACCGAGACCAGCCGGGCCGCCTTGGTCGCCACCAGCGTGGGAAAATTGACCAGGTTCAGCAGGGCCGTCTCCACGAGCTGGGCCTGGGCCAGGGGGCCCACCACCCGCACCAGCGGCTCGTGGGGAAAGACGACGGTCCCCTCGGGCACGGCGTCCACGTCGCAGGTGAAGGTGAGGCGGGAGAGGTACTCGAGGAACCCCCGTGCGAAGAGCGGCCGGCCGTCGTTGCCCGGCATCGCCTCCAGGTAGGCGAGGTCCTCGGCCTCGAAGCGGAACGCCTCCAGGTACTCGACCACCGCCTCGAGGCCGCAGGCCAGCGTGAACCCGCTGCCGAAGGGAGGCTCTCGGAAGGTAAGATGGAAGGCCGCAAACCGTTCGCCCAGGCCCGTTTTCCAGTAGCCGTTGGCCATGGTAAGCTGATACAGGTCGGTCAGCAGGCCGAGGCGAACGCGGTAGATGTCGGACAGTGGCGGCATGGGGACCCTCGCCTAGTTGGTGTAATTGTCACACTAAGCAGGTTCGGCGTCAAGGGCCGCGGGGGTGCAGCCCAAGAAACGGGGGGCTGGGACGAATGGCGGAGTAGTGGCGCCGGGGGGCGCCTGCCAACTTCGCAAGAACCACCCAAGAAGGGGGATTTATCGTGGACTCGCAGACCCTCGAGGGGCTTACCGTCTTTGCCGCCTGGGGCGGCCCGTTGCTGGGCCAAAGCGAATGGATCCGGTGGGTGTTCCGCCCAGAGATCGTCATCTTCATGATCCCCATCGTGGCCATCGTCATCGGGGGTGTGATCTCCATGCTGAAGATGTGGATCAAGCACCGCGAGCGGATGGGCCTCATCGAGCACGGCATCCACCCCGACTACCCGCCGGAGGAGACGCCACATGGCGGTGCTCCCGGGGCATGAAGTAAGCCGGCCTCAGAAACATAGGCCGGACATTCCTGTCCGGCACATACCCTCCGTTGACGTGGAGGCGAGAAAAACCCATGGAAACTCCCCTGCCCGACGACGGCCTCAAGCTCCGCCGCCTCCGCATCGAAAACTACAAGGGCATCGACTCCCTGGAATTGGACGATCGCCACGCTCTTCCTCATCTGGTACCACACCCGCAATGCGCCCGGGATCGTACTGGTCGACGAGCCTGAGCTGCACCTGAACGCCGAGTGGCACCACGACTTCGTCCGCCGAGTCCACGAGATCGCCCCGTGGAACCAGTACATCCTCGCCACGTACAGTGAGGACGTTTTTGCTTCCGTGGGGGAGGAGCGGCGGCTTCTCCTCGTTCCCGCCCAGCAGAGCGCAGGATGATCGAGGTTCGCAGTTCCAGGACCACGTTTGCCACACGGCCACGGTTGCAGACCCCGACGAGATCGAGCGGCGGTTCGACGATTGCCTGGCCGGAATGACCGGCGACTGCGACCCGGTGAGGTTTGGCTGCGGTGACTGGCCCGAGACGACCTACGGGAAACCGAACCTTGCGCAGGTCGTGCAGAATGCCTTTCAGGTAATCGATACCGCTGGAATACCGCTTGAAGAACGCGAGAATGAGTTCGCTGGCATTATTGCCCGGGAGCGTCTTGATACAATCCAGGAGATGACAGTAATGCGCCACTCCGTAATGACGCTCGGCCGTGTGACGTTTGTTGCTGCGACGTTGCTGCTTGCCGCGATGGTCTGTCTCAATCGACGCACGTTTCAGATCCCGTATCATCGGTGGCAGATGCAACGCAATCAGGAACGCGTTTTCGGCGGCCCCAAGAGCGTTCCCGATGGGATCGTTATTATCGACGTTCCCGAGGACGCGCTCGATCAGTACGAATACCACCGTCAACGGCTGGTGGAGCTCGGTGCCGTCGCCGAACGACGGTACCGTCTCCGGTACATTCGGGCGCGAACAGATGAGGGCGCTCATTTCGCAAGAGTGCTGCTATCCGACAAGAGCCCCCCGCATATCGATTTCGCCTCACCCTACCCGGATGAACCGGAGCCGATGCTGCTTACCGTGTGGTGTCATCCGCGCGATGTAGCAATGTGGGATACGTTTATTGAAATACATGATGTCGTCGATTATCATGCCCGATTCATGGAGCATTCAGGTGAGGACTGAAGTGGACCCATCGTCTGAGCCTAGCTCGTGGGGCATGTCACTGCTGGAGCAGTTTCTTCACCAGGCGATAGACGTGGGACCCGGTCTTCTGAGGCCACCGGTCACCTGAAGGAGAATCACCGTCGAGATTCTCGGCGCGGTCGACGGCAAGAATGCGCGCCTCCGGGGAAAAGTGTGTCGGATCGATGCCCCGCTTTTTGCTGTAACCTCCGAGGATGGCTTTCAATCGCTCGACGACTTCTTCACATCGCGCGAACTGCTCGTTGGTATCCAGATCGGTCAGGTGGAGCAGGAGCCAGAGCTCGAAGCACGGATTGCTGTGAGCCGATTGGAAACCCTTCTGGCTCGCTTCAGTACAGACTTCGGAAAAGCTCGCGATATGATTGGGCTCCGTCCAATGGTCGGTATCGAGTACGAGCCAGAATTCGTCTTCCTCCATGGTCTCGTGCTCCTCAACGTAATCGTTGAGGCGGCGAAGCACGTGTTCTGGTGCTGAACGGCCTTCTCTTGTGGGCAATACGTGGACGTGGATCCGCGAGTTGTGGAACAGATCGAAGTAGTGGGTGGGGCAGTACGTGTCTTCCGTGGCAATGATGAAGAGACGGTCGTCACGGTATTTCTTTTCTTTGCGAGTTAGCGGCCGCCGCTTATTCGAGCGTAGCGTCATCTCTTCGCCTCTGTGGCGGTCTGCTGTTCGATCAGGCGGTCGATGCCGCCGAGGAAGGGGACCGCCCCGAACCTGCCCGCGAGGTAGCCCTTCGCGATGCGGAGGTCCTTGCGGACCTTGAAGTCGGCTAAGGAATAGAGATGGGTGGCCCCCTGGTCGTCCTTTTCGGCAAACCAGATACCGTCGCGACGAAGCAGTTCGCGGTCAAGTAGCGTTGACTCGTGCGTGGTAAAGATGAGCTGGCTGTGCGTGTCTGGAACGGTCTTCAAAAAATACTCAACGAGCTTCCTCGCCAGCATCGGATGCATGCTCCGCTCCAGTTCGTCGATTACGAATACCCGGCCACGGTCGGCAAGATGGAAGGCGGGCAGCAGGTTAAGCAGGCGGCGGGAGCCGTCCGACTCCTCGTGGAGAGGAAGCCGTATCTGCCGCCCTTTAGCACTGTGCAGAGCAACGATTTCCCGAAGGGTAACGGAATCTCCCTGCGATGCATCGACGATCACCTCCGTTCCCTCCGGATTCTCAATGCAAACCCTTGAACCGCGAGCTTCGTGAAGCAATGCGAGAAGACTCTTCGGTGCCGTTGCCAGGAATTCCGCCCTCGCTATCGTTTTGCTATCTACAACGAGGTCCGCAATACCGGTGCTTGCCTCGCGAAGGAATTGCGCGGCGAACCCGGCGAACGACTCGTCGACGGCGAGGGCCTCGCCCAGCATCCCGAACCGCGAATCGGCCCGGATGATTATCAGAGTCGAGCCAAACCATTCGGTAGCGCGCCGGAGCTGAGGGCCTTGCGCTTCGGGATCGTCCAACTCCACAACTTCCGTAAGAAACAACTGGTTGGGGCGAGCACCGACCTCTGCAAGGGCCTTCATCTTCGAGGAGAAGGGCGCGCCCTGCGACGATCGCGCGAGGCGGACCTTCACCGTGCCGTCGTTCTCCGTAACACGAGAGAAGACCCGTCGCTCTTTCTTCCCCTCGTAGACGGAGAGCCATTCCTCATGGATACGATTGGACGAATAGGATACTCCGTAGCGGAAGACCTCGCCCTCTTGTAGAAACTGCAATTCCAGGGCAGTCGGCGCGTTCGCCGATTCCTCGTCCAAGCGAAAGGGCTCGCTCAGAATCGGCCTCCCCGGGGGAGTGCCCTTGAGGACGAGTCTCTCCAGCAGGGCAAGCGCTCGGACGAGGTTCGACTTCCCTGCACCGTTGGCCCCGTAGATGGAAGCAACGCGCAGCGCGTGCTCCTCTGTACCCGGAACTTCGACAAAATGAAAAGATCCCCGCGTTTCTCCCAAACGGCGCGAGGCGAGCAAGTTCAGAGTCTCTTCGGCTCGGAACGAGCGATAATTCTCGACGGAGAACGTGAGAAGCATCTGACAAACCTCGTGAAAGTATCACGGAAATCC
>SLBP01000186.1:0-5324 GCA_007126245.1 Planctomycetales bacterium | reverse complement strand
AGGCCCCCGTGCTCACGCCGGAGAAGCGGGCGTCGGTCACCAGGGCCACTTCGCGGCCGAAGGAGAGGTACTTCAGCGCCGAGGTGAGCTGGTAGGTCTCCTCCATGCCCGAGCCCGCCGGTCCGCGGCCCATGAGCACGATCACCTCGCCCGCGCGGATCGGCTCGCCCGCGGTCCCCTTGAGGGCCGCCACGGCGTCGCGCTCGCGGACGAAGACCCGCGCCGGACCCGTCTTGCGGTAGCTGCCGTCGGCCTCGAGCACGGCGGGATCGATGGCGGTGCTCTTGATCACCGAGCCTTCGGGGGCCAGGTTGCCGCGGGGGAAGCAGACCGTGCTGGTGAGTCCCTCGGCGGCGGCACGTCCGGGCGGCAGGATCACCGCGTCGGGATCCACGCCCTCGGTCGCACGGAGGCGCTCGCGGAGGGCCGTCCGCCGCGGGCTCGTCTCCCACCAGGCGAGGACCTCGCCCCAGGTGCAGCCGGCCACGGTCATCGCCTCCGGCTCGATCAACCCCAGCCGCGCCAGGTGGAGCATGACCTCGGGCACGCCGCCTGCCAGGTAGACCCGCGTCGTGGGGTGGTCCACCGGACCGTTGGGGAGCACGGAGACGATCCGCGGCACGCGGCGATTGCTCTCGGTCCAGTCTTCGAGCGTGGGCCGTTCGAGCCCGGCCGAGTAGACGATGGCGGGCAGGTGAAGGATCAGGTTCGTCGAGCCGCCCACCGCGGCGAAGACCGCCATGGCGTTGCGGACCGAGGCGGGTGAGAGGACCTCGCCGATGGCCAGGCCGCGACGGTCCATCTCCCATAGGGCGCGTGCACTGCGGCGGGCCATGTCGAACCAGAGGGGCTGGCCGGAGGGGCAGAGCGCCGCGTGGGGCAGGGCCATCCCCAGGGCCTCGCCGACCACCTGGGCCGTCGCCGCGGTGCCCATGAAGTGGCAGCCGCCTCCGGGCGACGCGCACGATCCGCAGACGAGCTCGGCAGCGGCTTCGAGGGTTACTTCGCCGCGGGCGTAGCGGGCGCCGATCGACTGGATCTTGGCCGTATCCTCGCCCGCCTGCGGCGGCAGCATCACGCCGCCGGGAACGAGCACGCAGGGAAGCTCCCGCAGCGAGGCCAGGGCCATCATGACGGCGGGCAGGCCTTTGTCGCAGGTGGCCACGCCCAACACGCCGCGTCGCCGGGGCATGGAGCGGGCCAGGCGGCGAAAGACGCTGGCGGCATCGTTGCGGTAAGCGAGGCTGTCGAACATCCCCGCCGTCCCCTGCGTGCGGCCGTCGCAGGGATCGGAGCAGTAGCCCGCATGCGGCATGCCGCCCAGGCGGCGGATCTCATCGGCCGCGGCCGCGATCGCCTCGTTGAGTTCGAAATGGCCGGTGTGGTATCCTAGGGCCACCGCGGTGCCGTCGTCGCGGCGGAGGCCGCCCATGGTGCTCAGAACGAGGAACTTCGGCGCCACCAGGTCCTGCGGCCGCCAGCCCATGCCCGCGTCCTGCGAGAGCCCGAAGACCTCGCCGCTGGGCCGCTCGCGGAGCATCTCGCCGGTAACCGGAGCCTTGCCCGCCGGGCCGGCCGCCGACGTAGCCACCTGGTACATAGCCGGGTCGGCCGCCTCGCAGAGGGCCGCCAGTTCGCTGCCGCCGATTCGCCGAGCGTCCAACGTCGTGCTCCTGGGAAACCACCTGCGGATAATGGCCGCAGACCGCCGGCTCGAGTTTGCCGCCGGCCGACCGGCAGGATCGTTACCACCGTCGTGGCGGCCTGTCGCCGCTCTCAGGGGAACGATTTGACTGAAGTCGCGGTGGTACTAGGCTTTTGGGGATACTTTTCCGGCTCGCGGCCCACGCCCCGCCGCGGCCGGGCCATTGTACACCGCGATCCCGCGCGCGTCGTCGGGGGATCGCACCACCCAAGCGAGATGAGGCAGCGCATGAGGCGTTTGGCGGCGAAGCTCGTCGCGGTCGCGTTCTGCTGGGCGGCTGCCGCTGCGCTGCCTGCCATCTTTCCGGCAGCTTCGGGCGGTCCGCCGCCGTCTGCGGCGCAGGCAATCCGCGGGCACCGCATCCCCGTCGATCCTCTCCCCTACCGCGCGGCAGAGCCGGAGCTGCCGCGGAGGGCCTACTTCCGCGACCGGGGAGCGCTCCTGCCCCGCCCGGCCGAGCCCGAGCGGACTCTGGCCGCCCGCCCCGCCCCGCCTGCCGGGCCCGTCGTGCCGCCGGGCCCGTCCCGCAGCGGGCTTCTTTCCGGCCGCCAGTGGATCGCTTCGCGGCTGCCCGCCTTCTCCGGCGAGCGGACCGTAGAGCGTAGCTTCGCCCGCACACGGCAGCCTCTGCAGCCGGGCCCCCACGCGGCGGAGCCGCTGGGCCACGCCGGCTCGACACTGCCGCCCGGGGCATTGCCGGAGGTCAACACGAGGCCGGCCGACTCCGCAGAGACCGCCAGCCGGCCCCAGCCCCCCCCGCCCCGCCGTGTCGGGACCGGTAGGGCCGCCCAGGTCGTTTTCGCCGAACCGGCCGCACCCTTGCCCCGGAGCCACCCACCCGCCGGTTCCCCAGCCGTGTTTCCGCCTGCCGAACCCTCCGCTGCCGAGCTGCCGGCGCCGGTTCCGGCCCAGCCAGCGGTGCGGATCAACCGTACGGAGCTGGCGGCGCGGATCGCCGGCGTCAACCTGGCGCTGCAAACGCTGGAGGCCGAGCTGGACCGCCAGCAGGAATGGACGGCAGCCAACCTGGCGCTCCTTGTCGAGGAGGTCGACATCCTCGCGCAGCGCTACGCCGACGCGATGCTCTACTACCAGATGTTGTCCGAGAACGAACGTCCCCTTGTCGGACGGCCCGAGTCGCCCGAGCGGCTCATTGCCGAGCTGGTTGGGATTATCGGCAGCGTTCGCAGCCGCGTCCTGGGATCCGACTTCACGGGCTCCCCCCCGGAGCGGCTCGCCGAGCTCGAGGCCCTCGACGCCGTCGCCCGGCGGCTGCTCGAGGCGGCGGATCGTTAGGCAGCCGGTCCCCGCCGCTCGGACCGGCCCCGGCCGTTTCCCGTCCACGTTCGGCCCTGCCGCCAGTCGTCTCGGCAAACGGATAAGCGGCATGTTCCCTTGGGCGTTCACCCCTTCTCGGGTCCCGAGCTGGCCCAGATCTGCTCGGGGCGATCCGGCAGCGGGTCGCCGAGGACCATGCGGGTGAAGCGGCGCTGCTCGGCCAGTCCGCGCGTTGCGACCCAGCGAACGGCTGCGCGGTTGGCCGTGGGGACGTCGACGAATACAGGGTGGCCGGAACACAGCGCGAACCCGGCCGCGAAGAGTGCCGCCCCCGCCGCCTCGTCGACGGCCACGGCCGGCCCCACCTGCCGGGCCCGCGAGCCGGGGCGGACCATGAGGTAGCCGCGGAGCGCGCCGGCGCCTTGGACCACTCGAGTGAGTTCCGGGCGCTCGGCGTGCAGCGCCGCCAGCAACCGCCGGCGGTTCGTGGCGGTTACCCTCCGGTCGAGGTCGGCCACGGCATCGAACTCTGTTGCGGTCGCGGCCTCGCCGACATCATCCGGCAGCATGTCGAGCCGGTCGATCTGGTAACGGATCAGCTCGTACTCGGCGACAAAGCCGAGCTTTTCGTAGATGGGCCGGCCCAGGGCGGTGGCGTCGAGGCGCACCGAGCGCGCCCCCCGCCGCCGCGCAGCGTGGACGGCGTGTTCCACCAGCGCCGTGCCGATGCCCTGGTGGCGGGCCGACTGCTCGACGAGCACCATGGCGATCCAGGCCACAGCGTCGAAGTGAAAGACCGCCACCGTGGCCACCGCCTCGCCGCAGCGCTCGACCACCAAACAGCCGTCCCCCTGGAGATGCAGGAAGCGGTGCCAGTCGGCCTCGGTCTGGTTCCAGCCGGCCTGGCCCTTCAAGTGCATCCCCAAGGGGACGTCGGCAGCCGTCATGGGGCGGAAACGGAGGTTCACGTCTCGAGGGTTCCTGCCGGATGGACCCACGGTGCCCGGTAGGCACGCTGCAGGAGCTGCGTGGCCTCGTCGTCTCCCGGCACGATGCGCTGGGCGGGATCGTAGGAGAGCGGGCGGCCGAGTTCCATGGCCATGTTGGCGAGGATGCAGCTTGCCGAGGAGATGTGACCTTCCTCGATGTCGGCCACCGGCTTGCCGCCGCTGGTGATCGCGTCGAGGAAATCGCGCATGTGGCCCCGGGTTGCCGGAGCGGCATGGAGCTCCATGTCCCTCTCGGTGAGGTCCTCGGGGTACTCTTCGCGCTCGTAGACCACCTCCTTTTGGATCCGTTCGCCGCGGCCCATGGGAATGAACTCGTAGTTCATCACGCTCGCCTTGAGCGTGCCGCGGTCGCCATAGAGGATCAGGGCCCAGGGGTACTCCGGGTCGGCCGGTGCGCCCCAGGTGCGGTGCGTCCAGACGACGTTCAGGTCGTCGTACTCGAAGGTCGCCGTCTGCGTGTCGCTGATGTTCGACTTCCCCTCCTTCTGCACGAAGATGCCTCCCGAGGAGCTGATGCGGTGCGGCCAGCCGAGGCCGAGCATCCAGCGGACCGTATCGAGCATGTGGATGCACATATCGCCCACGATGCCGTTGCTGTATTCCATGAACGTCCGCCACCACCGGCGGTGGGGGATGCCGTCGTAGGGGCGCAGCGGCGCCGGGCCCGTCCAGAGTTCGTAGTCCAGGAAGTCGGGGACCGGGATCACGGGCGGGTCGTCGTTGGCCCGCATGTGGTAGTAGCAGCAGATCTCGGCGTGGGCCACCTTGCCCAGGCGTCCGGGGGCGATGATGTTCTCGATGGCGTCGACCAGGTGCGGGGTGCTCCTCCGCTGCGTCCCCACCTGCACGACGCGGTTGTGGCGGCGGGCGGCGGCCAGCATGGCCTCGCTCTCGAGCACGTCGACGCTGGTAGGCTTCTGCACGTAGACGTGGGCGCCGGCTTCGAGGGCGTCGATGGTCTGCAAGGCGTGCCAATGGTCCGGGGTGCCGATGATGACGATGTCCAGGTCGCGCTCGGCGAGCATCTCCCGGTAATCGCCGTACTTCCGCGGCACCTTCCCCGATTTCTGCCGCTCGGCGACGAGCTCGCCCGCCTCGTCGAGCATCTGCCGGTCCACGTCGCAGAGCGAGACCACCTCCACCGGAGCCACCTGGATGAGTCGGAAGACGTCGTTCTTACCGTACCAGCCGCTGCCGATGACGCCCACGCGCCAGGGCTTCTCCTCGGCGGCGCGGACGTGGTAGCCGGAGATTGCCGATGCGGCCGCGGCCAGGGCACCGGTCTTCAGGAATCGCCGCCGGTCGAGTGCGGCGGAAAAGGAATGGGGGTT
>SLBP01000060.1:0-5358 GCA_007126245.1 Planctomycetales bacterium | reverse complement strand
GCGGGGCGGCCAGTACCAGGACCGCCAGCCGCGGACGGAGGAGCTCCGCGTCGAAGCGGAGGACTGGATCGACCCGACGATCCCCCATGCGGGCAACTTCCTCGACTGCATGCGGACCCGCCAGCGACCCACCTGCGACGTGGAGGAGGGGCATCGCTCGACGGCGATGGCCCTGCTGGCCAACATCTCGCTGGAGGTCCGGGCGCGCGTCGACTGGGATAGCCGGCAGGAGCGGATCGTGAGCCCTGAGGCCGCCAACGACCTGCTCCACTACGAGTACCGCGCGCCCTGGAAGCTCGGCTGAACCGCCGCCGCCCGGCCCGCCATTCTAGAATGCTCTAGACTGCACCCGGACCGCGGCTGCCGTCGTTGACTTGGATGGCCTCGCCGGCCGGTACGACGAAGATCTTGCCGTCGCCGATGGTCCCCTCGGGCCCGGTGCGCGCGACCTGGATGATCGTCTCGATGGTCCGCTCCAGAAAGTCGTCGTTCACGACGATCTCGAGCGCGACCTTCCGCAGCAGCGTCGTGCGGTACTCGTGCCCGCGGTACATCTCCGTCCGCCCCCGCTGCCGCCCGAACCCCTGGGCGTCGCAGACGGTCAGCCGCGTGACCTCGATCCGCTCCAGGGCTTCGCGGACGGCCCCGAGCTTGGTCGGCTGGATTACGGCGATGACCAATTTCACGGCGGGCTCCCTCCTCGGACGGGGCGCGGCGCAAAGGCGCGGCCGGGCCGCCCCTTCAGGATACCTCCCGCGCGGCCGGGGGGCCAGATGCGCCCTACCGGACCAACTCGAGGGTCGCCCAGGTGCTGGGGTCGTCCTCGAAGGGGAAGGGGGGCCCGACAGTAAAGGTCTGCAAGGGCAGCTCGCGGTCGAATACGGCATAGGTGAAGCCGAGGCGGGGGTGCTCGGCCGGGTCGAATCCCGTCAGGGCCGGGGCGGCGATGAAGGCGTCGAGACGGTAGCCGTCGCTGAAAGGCGTGCTGCGGATCGCCAAGGCGGCCGCGGGGATCGCCCGGGGGTGCTCGCGGGCCCGGTCGATGGGGAGCCACTGCACGAGCGGCTCCTCGAGCCCCTTGCCCGCGCCCGCCGGCAGGAAGAGGAAGCGGTGGCAGTAGCGGCCGGCGCGGTGCACGTTGCGGACGTCGCGGGTATCGATCCAGAGCTGCACACCGTCGCTGTCCTCGGGCCGCGAGGCCCGGCACCAGATCGGCTGCCGCTTCCCCTCGATCCGCGCCGAGAAGGCCAACCCGTCCTCGCTCCAGGCGAGGCGGAAGTCGACGCCCCTCGCTGCACGCTCGAGCCCGCCGAGGGTGAGAAGGCGGCACTCCTCCTCCAGCCCCGACTCTGCCGGAGGCCACAGCCTCTCCCGGTAGCGGCAAGGGACGGCGAAACGAAACAGAAAGCTCGGAGGGATGAGTGGTGCGGACATTCTCAAGCCCCGGAAATCGAACCGGTGGTGGCGCCCCAGCAGTGGATCGTATCGCCGCGCGGCCGAGGACGGAAGGGGCGCGGAGCGGGAGCTCCACCCTACGATCTGTGTATCGCCCCGCCCGGGCTATCGCCCCATGGGGCCCGCAAGCCGTGCCGCTTATCCGGTCGTTCGACGAGAGGGCTTTACCGAGTCCGGGGGAGCGGCAATAATGAGCATCAGATGCACGGAAACCGATCGGCGCCCCGGCGTGAAACCGTTTCGCTCGCCGGGGGGTCGTTATTTTTTTGCGCGAGGGAGAATCCAGCCCGATGACGGACCGAATTCCCATGACCCGCACGGGGTACGACAAGCTCAAGGTCGAGTTGGACCGCCTCAACAATGAGGAGATGCCCAAGATCATGGAGCGGATCGCCACGGCGCGCTCCGAGGGCGACCTCAGCGAGAATGCCGAATACCACGGCGCCCGCGAAAGCCAGGGCCTCCTCCAGGCCAAGATCAACCTCATCCAGGACAAGCTCTCCCGGGCGTCGCTGATCGATCCGGCGCAGATGCCCCGGGACAAGGTGGCCCTCGGTGCCACGGTCGTGGTCAAGGACCTCGAATTCGGGGACCGCGAGGAGTACACCCTCGTGGGCGCGGGCGAAGAAGATTACGATCGCGGCTGGATTCTCAGCACCAGCCCGCTCGGCGCCGGCCTTTCCGATCACCAGGCGGGCGAGGTGGTCGAGATCGAGGTCCCCAACGGAACTCTCCGCCTGGAAATCCTGGATATCCGCTACGACTAGCGCCCGGCGGCCGGCGGCCGCCGCCTGGGGCATGAGGCGCAGTCCGGTATTTCCGGTCGTCTGTCCGCGCGGAGCCGTCCACCGGTGTGCTGCCCACCATTCCCCTGGATTGGAACGGCTCGTTAGGGCGAAGAAAGAAGAAAGCCGCTCGCCCGCCGTCTCGGCGAAGGCGAGGCGGCCGGTTCGAGCGACCGCCCATTCCCGTGGGTCGACCCGCCACCGTGTGACGATGGGGTTGGATTCATGGCAGCCGATGCCCAATCGAAAGTGAAGCGGCCGCAGCCGGCGGTCGAGCCGGTCCGATCCGAGGGTGAGGACCCTCAGATGGGCACCGATGGAGAGGCCTTGTTCCTCTCGGTCCCCGTCACCGACGCCGACTGGCAACATCTGCAAGACGCCTACGACCGCTCGGTAGAGAGCTTCGAGTAATAGCAGGCGCGGCGCGAGGACCCTTCCCCCGCGGCCGCCTGACTTCTCCTGCGCGCTGCTGCCGGCCGCCAATGGCGCCGGCCGGCACCGATCTCTCGCCTCTCGGCCGCGACTCGCCGGGGCGCCTCTCCTCCCGGCCTCCCTCGGCACCAATGGCTTGCGGTTCGCACTCGGCGCGTACGCGTAATCGGCGTCTGCCACGCGTTGGACCCAGCTCCAGCATTTCGGGTGCGCCCTTCTGGACCTGCCCTTCCGGCCCTACCGGATAAGGCCCACCTCCCTCGTTGTGGCTATTCTGCATATTGGCGCCAGGGCGCGAAACCGCGACAGCCGGGAAGATTGTGGAACTTTTGGGGATGCACGCCCCTCTTAAGGCTGCCGGTTGCGATTGCGCCGGTTTTCGGGTCCTTATCGGCCCCTGCCCATGCGGAAAATGCGCTTGACGCGGTACGACCGCCCGATCATGATAAGTTGGTGAATCTGGCGAATTGCGGCGAATCGTGCGACCGCAATTGCGCAAACCGAAAGTCTTGCCACTCGCCGTGCAAATTGTTTGACAAAGCCGTAGCTATCGATTTCGATGGAGATTCGGTCTGTTGCCGTGGGGCGGAGTGGCTTGGCGGTTTGCGAGTGGCCGAAAAGATTACAGCCCCCCTCGAAATGACTGGTGCGACTCCGCTTTTTGTCGTACGCATTCTTCCTGGGCGGCCTGAACTCGCATGAGTGGTGTTTCTGATTGTGGGGGTGGAATGGATCCGCCATGGGTCCTTCCCATCGCATCGGGCGGTCGCCCAAGCGGAACAGCAAGAACCTCTCTGGAGACGGCATGAATCAGGATGCATCGGCCAGGCGGTCCGTGATGGTCGAGTGTGGCGCGGTGGGCGAGTTCCCCTGGTGGATGTCCCAGGCGGGCGGCTCGCTGGTCGTGAGCACGTACCAGGCGGGCAAGGTGGCCATGATCGGCTGGGACGGTCAGCAGGTCACGCTCCTCATGCGGCACTTCGACAAGCCCATGGGTTTAGCCGTCTACCGCCGCCAGCTCGCCCTCGCCTCGCGGAACGACGTCTGGCTGCTGGCCGATGCGCCGCTCCTGGCACACGACTATCTCGAGACCCAACCCGGCCGCTACGACGGCATCTTCCTGCCGCGGGCGAGCTACCACACCGGCGATTTGAACATTCACGACGTCGCCTTCGACGCCGGGGGACTGATCCTCGTGGCCACGCGCTTCTCCTGCCTGGCGCGGCTGAGCCACGACTTCAGCTTCGTCCCCGTCTGGCGGCCCAAGTTCGTTACCGACACCGTCCCGGAAGATCGCTGCCACCTCAACGGTCTGGCGATGGTCCAGGGCCGGCCCAAGTTCGTGACGGCCCTGGGGAGGACCGATACGCCCGGCGGCTGGCGGGAGAACAAGGCGAGCGGCGGGGTCGTCATCGAGGTCGAGTCCCAGGAGATCGTGGCCGACGGCCTCTCCATGCCCCATTCGCCGCGGTGGCACGACGGCAAGCTCTGGGTGCTCAACTCGGGGACCGGCGAGCTGTTGACGATCGACCCGGCCAACGGGCGGCGGGAGGTGGTCGTCGAGCTGCCGGGATACCTGCGGGGGCTTTGTTTCGTGGGGCCGTATGCCCTGGTGGGGCTCTCGAAGATCCGCGAGAAGCACATCTTCGGCAACCTGCCCATTCAGGAGCGTTACGAGGAGCTCAAGTGCGGGGTGGCCGCGGTGGACCTGCGGGTAGGGAAGGTGCTGGGGATGTTCGAGTTCACCGCGGGTTGCGAGGAGCTCTACGACATCCAGATGCTCGCGGGCGTCTTCCGGCCCATGGTGCTCAACCTGGAGAAGCCGGCCGCACGCGAGGCGATCACCAATCCCGAATCGTGTTACTGGATCCGCCCTGCGGCCGAGGTGAGCCTCGGCGGCAGGGCGACGTGAGGGGCGATAGGACGGACATCTTGTCCGTCGACAAAACAGAGGGCGGCGGACAGGATGTCCGCCCTACGGGGGCGATGGTTGGTGCCGGAGAGGATGCCCGGCGCGGGGCGAGGTGAGGAGAGCTGTGTTCAGAGCCGGCTCGTCGGCGGGCCGGCATCGGAGGGAAGTGGCAGCGGACCATGACCGGTTCCGGCCCGCCAAGGGCCGGGACGATCGCGTTTGAGGGAAGCAAGCGATGTCGCCTATCGAAATGCCCACGCTACGCAGTTTTGCTTCGAAGGTTGGGAAGGTCCGCGAGGCCCTCGGCGGCGGCCGCCGCCGGCGGCGGAAGCAGCAGGCCCAGCGCTCCCGGCGGATGATGATCGATCCCCTCGAGCGCCGCGAGCTCCTCAGCGTCAATCCCGCCGATCTCTTGGACATGATCGTCAACCAGAAGACGATCCACCACGAGTACCAGTACTACCACGACCCCGTAATGCAGACGAACGTATCGGAGTTCGTCTCCGGCCAGGTGACCAACGCGGCGCGGTCGGTCGCCGTGGACAACAACGGCGACTTCGTCGTCACCTGGACCCGCTACGAGCCGGTGGTCGATCCCTTCACCGGCCAGCGCATGATCGACTACTCCCGCGACGTCGCCGGGGTCGATCCCGTCACCGGCGCGACGACGGACCTGTACCAGGTGGACGCCAACATCTATGCGCGGTACTTCACCGACCAGGTGCAGCGGGTTATCCTCCCGGAGGATGCCCAGAACTTCCAGCTCACCTACGG
>SLBP01000146.1:0-17769 GCA_007126245.1 Planctomycetales bacterium | reverse complement strand
TCGACCGTGGAGCGTGTCCCGACAGGACACGAACCGCCGCGCATCGGACCGTCCGTGCCGCTTTGCGATGCGTCAGAACGACGATTCCATGCCGAAGGGGAGCTGGTCCTTGGCGGGGCGGTGGCACCGCGGGTTGAGCTCCTTGAAGAGGAGGCTCGGCTGGATATCGTTGTTGTGCTGGTACTTGTCGCTGGAGTATTCGACGAAGGGTCCCCCGATCTCGTGATAGAAGATCTGGCAGATGGGGACGCCGGCGTAGATGCGGACCGGCTGCACGGCGAACATCTCCAGCGTCCAGTAGCCGCAGAAGCCGACGTCGCCGAAGCCGGCGGTGACGTGGACGAAGAGCCCCAGCCGCCCCACCGAGGAGCGGCCCTCGATCATGGGGACGAGATTGTGGGTCTCCGTCCGTTCGGCCGTTCGGCCGAGGTAGAGTTGTCCCGGGGTGAGCACGAGGCCCTCTTCGGGTATGGTGATGCGGCGCACGCGGCTGGGTTTGCGCATGTCGAGAACGAGCTCCTCGTAGACCATCAGCTCGTCGTGCAGCGCGAGGTTGTAGCTGTTCGGGTTCAGCCGCGTCTCATCGAAGGGTTCGATGACGATATTCTTCCCAAGCTGCTCCCGAATCTGCAGGCCGGAAAGGACCATCCTTCACCTCCGCCGGTTGGCTCAATTCTTCGTCACGCCGAGCCGCGGGCAGACGTTGCCCAAAGGGCATTCGCCGCACCGCGGCTTCCGCGCCGTGCAGACGCGGCGGCCGTGATGGATCATGCGGTGGCTCAGCGGCACCCATTCGTTCTGCGGCGCCGCGGCCATGAGGTCTTTCTCGATGCCCAGGGCGTCCTTCTCGCGCCGTTGCGTCAGGCCCAGCCGGTGGGCGATCCGCCCCACGTGCGTGTCGACGACCACCCCCGAGGCGATGCCGTAAGCCGTCCCCAAGACGACGTTGGCCGTCTTCCGGCCGATCCCCGGCAGGGCGACCAGGGAATCGAGATCACGGGGCACCTCGCCACCGAACTGCGCGACGAGGATACGGCAGCACTGCTGGATGGCCTTCGCCTTGTTTCGGTAGAAGCCGGTGCTGCGGATATCCTCCTCCACCTCGGCCGCAGGCGCGGCGGCGTAGTCGGCCGCCGAGCGGTATTTCCTGAAAAGGTTCTTCGTCACCTGGTTGACCCGCTCGTCGGTACACTGGGCGGAAAGGATGGTGGCCACCAACAGCTCGAGCGGTGTCCGGAAGTCGAGGGCGCAGCGGGCGTCGGGATAGGTTTCGGCCAGCCTCTGCACTACGGTCCTCGCACGCCGCTTGGCACCGCCGGACTGGGGCATCGCGAAACCGGGAGTGGAGGGATGGTTGGGCCGGGCAGTGGGAACCCCCCGGAAACGGCGACTCCAGGGGACGATCCCCCAAAGAGACACTATTTTCAGTGGTGCGGGGGAGGCTGTCAACAGCCGCCGACCCTTCCCCCTTCACCCTTCGACCGGTGGCGGCTCGCGCGGTGAGATCGATACGAACGCCTCGACCAGGTCCATGTCCTGGCGGGGAAAGACCGTCCGCAGATCGACGATCAGCCGCTCGCCTTCCATCTCGACGATCAGCGGCGGCTGGGCGCGGCGTAGTGCGTCAGCGAGCCCCTGAGCGCTCTGCCCTTCGGGATGAACGGCAATTCCCCAACTCGGCTGGCGGCGATGCCCGGCGGGGAACGTGGCCGGGAGTGCCAGGACCTCGGTCTGGGCTACCGCAGCACAGGACGCCACCTGCGGTGCCAGCCGCGCCGCCCGCTGGCGGAGGTTCTGCTCGTCGACGGCCATCACTTGCAGCGGAGGTAGAACATCGCGGAGCTGCTCGGGCCTGCGATAGTGGCGGAGCGTGGCGAGGAGGGCGGCCTCGGTGAGGCGGCCGGCTGCCAGGGGCGTTGCCAGAGGGTGCCGGTGGAGCGGTTCGAGCCACTGCCGCTGGCCCACGACCAGGCCGCAAGTCGGCCCCCCGAAAAAACCGTCTCCGCGGGCAACGACCATCGCCGCTCCGGCCTGCACCAGTTCGGGGACGACGATGCCGGATGGACAGCCCAAGGCATTCAGGTCCGTCCACGCACACCGTCCCGCCGCTACCAGTACGGGGACGTTGTAGCGCCGGCCGACCTCGATCAGCTCCGCGGCGGCCAGAGAGCCCCGCGACCCCCCGCATCCTCCTCCATCGGAGGACATCCAGAACAGGGCCGTCGTCCCTTCGCTCAAGACAGCCTCGTAGTCGGCTGCGAGCGTCTTGTCGACCGCTCCCACCTCACGGAGCCTTGCGCCGGCTGCGGCGGCGAGGGTATCGAGCCGGCAGCCGTCCTCGACCTCGAAGAGCTGGCCGCGGGAAACCACCACTTCGCGTTTCTCCCCCAACGCCGCCAGCGCCAACAGCAGCGCACCCGCGTGGCTGGCCGCCACCAGCGCCGCCTCGGCGCCGCTGACCTCGCAGAGGAGACTCTCGACGGCCGCCGAATACGGGGCCAACTCGACCTTCTCGGGAACCGTAGCCAGGGCGGCGTAGTCGCGCGAGGAGGCCAGCACTTCACCGATGGCATCGTCGGCCAGAGGTGGGGGCCCGATGCCTTCGCCCCAGAGGCGTCCGCTGGCATTGATCACCCCCCGCGCTGACGGCACCTGCTCCAGGACCACACGGCGGGCGATCCGCTCGGCAATCTCCTGAATCGTGGGAACGCGGCGGTTGCTGGCCGCCGACTGTGCTTCGTGGCGCAGCTCGTCGAGGACGCGCCGGACGGCCGTCACCATCCGATTCTGACTGACGCTGCGGACAAGCCCTGCCAGCGGCGGGCTCTCGAGCAGCTCATTGACCGACGGCAAGTGGAAAGAGCCAAAAGACATCGTCGCACTCCCCTTGGGGTTACCGGAAAGGACCGCGCTAACGACGTCTTCTATTGTGGCTAGCTGCCGGGGGTATCGGTCAAGATGCAATGAACGACAAATCGCGTGCCGTTACAGTCCGACCTGAGACGCCGTGGGGAAAGGATCGCGTTCCACCTTCCGGCGAAGAGCACGCTCGTCGGGCTGGGAATTGAGCGGGATGAGTACACCGGGCCGCCGGGGGAAACGGGGAGCCCAGGTGGTGCGACACCCGCCGAACGCGGCGAGGCCAGCCGTCATCAGACAGGCAGCCATGGCAACCCGAACGAGGGGTCTCCGGTGGAGTTTCCGGTAGGGATGTCTTGGTTGGTGCTGCATGGCACAATTCCGTGATATTCCATCCGCCGTGCGGTGGCAGTGCACGCGCCGAAGGCACGTTTCCTCCTGTCGCGGGCCGGCAGTGATCAGGGATTCAGCCGTCTCAAACGCATAAACTCATCGACCGACTGCGGTGGCGGCGGTGGTTCGGGGTCGGCAAACCACGACCTCCAGAAGGAGGGCGGATTCTCCGAGCGGTGGTGCGTATGGGGCCGGGGCTCCCGATCCTGCCACACCCCCAGCGTGCCGCAACCGCTCGCCCACCCGACGAAAACCAGGATCGCCCCGATGAGGAACCCACGGCAATGGCCGGGATGGCGGCGTCCGCCCCGTCCCGCCGCCGGCCCTGAGTTCGTCTGTGCCATGATGGAGAGCCCTGGAAAACGGGGAATGCGCAACCCGAACCCCCTGGAGGTCAGCGGGCAACCCTACGGCCGGATGCCGTTGGGACGTCGAGCGAAGGGCGGGAGTCTCGCAGAATCGCAAGGCGGCGTCCAGAGGAGTTTTCCCCGGAATCGACGGCGAGGGGTGGTTTGCCCCCGCACTAGCGGCGCCTTAGAATTCGACGACATCGGGGCTGTGGCGGCCCTAAGAGCAGCGGTGTGCGGGGTACCGACTCGCCCTATCTTACCTCCCCCCGCTCCAAAGGCTCCTCGGAGGTGATCGAAATGAACCAGCGGCCTTGCACCACAACGTGGCTCGTGACCCTCCTCGGGGTCGCCCTCCTCGCTTTCCCTTTGACCCTTCCCGCGACAGATGTTTCGGCAGGCGAGGGGCTTGGCGAACTCGAAACCTCGTTGAAATTCGTCCCCGACGACGCGGAGATGTACGCTTCGCTCATCGGCTTCCACCGGTATATGGAAGCCATCGAGGGGAGCCGCGCATGGGCCCGTCTCGTGGAGATGCCCCTCGTCCAAATGGGGCTGGAAGCCTACCGGGAGCAGGCCGCCGACCCGGACGATCCCTTGGGGCAGTTCGACCGCTTCCTCAGCTCGCCCCAGGGCCAGGAGCTGCTGGCCCTGCTGCGTGAAATGGTCGCCGACGAGGTCTTTCTCTACGGCCGCAGCAGCGCCTTCGACATGGGCGAACTCATCCTGCGGCTCGAGAATGCCCGCAGCTACGGCCCCATGGTCCGCATGATGACCGGCGACTTCTTCTTTGTGGACCCGATGCTCCTCCAGGTAAGCGCCATGGTGGAAGCCGCGGCCGAACACCGCGAGCTGATCAAGGCCCCCGAACTGGTCCTCGGTTTCCGCGTCCGCACCACGCAACGGGCCGTTGAGCACATCGGCAAGCTGGAGGTGCTCCTGGGGGCCCTGGCCGAGCAAGAGCCGGCGCTGCGGGGCCGGGTCGATCGGACCGAGATCGGTGACGCCCGTTTTCTCACCCTCACGCTCGATGGTTCCATGATCCCCATCGAGGATGAGATGCTCGAAGACCTCCGCGACGTCATGGAGAACGAAGAGGCACTCGATGTGGTCCTCGAAGCCGTCCGCGACCTGGAGTTGGTCATCACCGTGGGCCTGCGGGACGACTACCTCCTCTTGGCAACCGGCCCTTCGACGGAGATCGTCGCCGCTCTGGGGACTGCGCCGCTGCTGGTCGACCGCCCCGAAATGCAGCGTCTGGCGCCCTACGCGGACCACCGCGTCAGTTCCATCAGCTTTGCGGAGGGCGAATCGCTGCGGCGTGTGGACTCCAACCGGCTGACGGTCGAAGCCTTCGTCGATACGGCCGGCCAATTGATCGACCATGCCGAGCTGGACGCCGAACTGGCGGCCTCTCTCCGCGCCGATCTCACCGAGCTGCGCGCCGACCTCGACGGGCTGCTTCCCATCTTCGGCACGGTAGCAGCGATCGGCTTCCTGGACGGAGCTCGTGAAGAGAACTATTCCTTTACGTGGGTCGACGTCGACGCGGAGCTCGCCGCCGCCCCGCTGGGGTTGCTTTCCCACCTGGGCGGCAGCCCGCTGATCGCTGCCGTCGGGCGAGAGGCCGATTTCGCCGCCTCCTATGAGCTCCTGGCCAAGTGGGCCGGCAAGGGCTTCGGCTACCTCGACGCCCTGGTGGAACCGATGATGGAAGAGGCCGACCGCGAGGTCTACCGCGACTTCGTTGCGAGTCTGATCCCCCTGGCCGATCGCTTCGACGCGGCCACACGGCAGTTGATCCTGCCTTCCCTGGGAGACGAATCGGCCACGGTCGTCGACAGCGCGGTCAGCAGCCGGCAGCCGCATGTCATGCTGCCCCCCGATCAGGACCTCCCCTTGCCGGAAGTGGCGGTCGTCCTCACCGTCTCCGATACGGAGAGCTTCCTCGAAGGGCTCGAGGAGTACCGGCAAGTCTTCAATGCCCTGATCGAGGCCCTCCGCGAGGGCGACCCGCACGCCCTCCCCGACCTTCGCATCGGTGAGCCCGAGGTGAGCCCCATCGCTGGCGGCACGCGGTACGCGCTGCCCCTGCCGCCGGAATGGGGCTTCGACCGGGAAATGCTTCCTAACCTTGCCATCGGGGAGGAGGTGGCGGCGTTCTCCATCACCGCCGGCCATGGCGAGCGACTCCTCGCCGCCACGCCGCTCGAATCCGGCGGCGCCCTCGCCGACCCCGCCCGGCCCATGAGCCAAGCTGCCGTCGTCGACTGGGCCGGCACGGTCGAATCGCTGCGCCCCTGGGTGGGAATGGCCGCGGACGCCATCCTCGATCAATTGTTTTTCCTGGTCGACGACCCGCAGCCCATCCGCCAGCAGGTGGAGACGGTGATCGACCTTCTGACCGTGGTCCGCTCGATGACGACGGCCACCTACGTGGAGGAAGGCGTGGCGGTCTCCCATGCCGTCGTCGAGTACGGCGACATCGACTGACCGAGGCAATATGAAGCTTCCACCCGATGGTGCCCGCTGGCTCGTCTCCCTGCGATGGCTTGCCTGCGCGGTCGTCTTCCTGGCGATCACCATCGGGTGGTCGCTCTCCATCCTCGGCCGGCCCCTCCCCCTCTATCTCGTCGGTCTGGCGATGGTCGTCTACAACGGCCTTTTCTGGCACAGCCAGCGGGATTGGCCCACGGGGGAGGGCAGCGCGGAGCGAAACATCTTCGCCCAGATCAGTTTCGACCTCGTTGCGCTGACGCTGCTGCTCTACTTCTCCGATATCTCGCGGAACCCCTTCCTCTTCTACTTCGTGTTCCACATGATCATCGCGGGGATGTATCTGCGCGGTGCGGCGCCGTTCTTCTTCGCCACGTTCGCCTCGCTTCTGGTGGGGGGAGTGATGCTGCTGGAGTATCTGGGCGTGCTTCCCGTCTTTCCCATGCGGTTTCCCTCCGACCCGCCGGGACCGCGGCCGCTGGACGGCTGGTATCTGGCTTCCATGTTCACCGCCTTCGCCAGTTCCCTTTGGATCACCGTCTATTTCACCACCTCCATCCGGCGCTACGTCGACCGGGCTCACGCCGAGATCCGTCAGAAAGAGAAGATGCTCGGCATTGGCCAGCTCGTGGCAGGGATCGCCCACCAGATTGCCAACCCCCTGGATGGGCTGCAGAATTGCCTGCACCGGATCGGCGAGCGAGTCAAGGATGACCCCCACCTTACGGAGTACGTCCACTTGATGCGGGAGGCCCTGGCGCGGATCGAGCGGACGGCCACGCGGGTGCAGGCTTTTGCCCGTCCGCGGGGAATCGAGCTGCGGCGGACCGACGTGAACGCGGCCGTCGAGGCCACGCTGCACGTTCTGGGAACCAACCAATGGCCGAGAATCCGCGTAGAAACTGAATTGGGGGAAGTCCCTCCCGTACAAGGCGATCCCTACACCCTCCAGGAAGTCCTCTTCAATCTTTGCACCAACGCCTTGGCGGCAATGCCTCAGGGGGGTACGCTCACACTGCGGAGCTACCCCCTCGGAACCCGCGACGAGGACCAGATGGGATCCGTCGCCGTCGAGGTGGCCGATACGGGGATGGGCATTCCGCGTGTAGAATTGGAGAGGATCTTTGAGCCCTTCTACACGACACGGGCCGACTCGGGAGGAACGGGGCTCGGCTTGGGCCTGTGCCGAATGCTGATCTCCGAGATGGGCGGCAGGATCGAGGTCCGCAGCGCCCTGGGGCAGGGGACCACGTTCACCGTGGTCCTCAAGCCGGCCGACGAGGAGACCCTTGCGGAGAGCGAATGAGAATTTTGGTTGTCGACGACGAAAAAATCAAGCGGGTGACCCTGGCCGACGACCTGGCCACCCAGGGCCACGAGGTGGTTACCGCCGCCGACGGCGAAGAGGCCCTCACCGCGCTCCGCGCCGGGCGCTTCGACGTGGTCGTAACCGACCTGAAGATGCCCAAACTCGACGGCATCGAGCTGCTCAAACACATCAAGCAGGGGCCCATGGCGGAGATCGAGGTCATCATGATGACCGCCTACGGGAGCATCCCCGTCGCCGTCGAGGCGGTCAAGCTGGGCGCTTTCGACTTCGTCACCAAGCCCTTTCGCAACGAGGACATCTTTCCCTTGATCGCCCGCCTGGAACGGCGGAGCGAGACGGCCGCCGAGGCACCCAAGGGGGTGCGGACGGCGCGGGCGGCCGCCGGAATCGAGGAGTCGATCGTCGGCCGGTCCGCTGCAATGAAGCGCGTCAAGCGGATGGTGGAGATCTGCGCGCGCACTGAGGCGAACGCACTCCTCTGCGGGGAGACCGGCGTGGGCAAGGACCTCATCGCCTCGGTAATCCACCGCAACAGCCACCGCCAGGGATTCCCCTTCGTCAAGGTCGGCTGCACCCTCTTCCCTCCCCAACTGATCGAGAGCGAACTATACGGCCACGAGAAGGGCTCCTTCACCGGCGCCGACCAGCGCCGCAAGGGGCGGTTCGACCTTGCGGAGGGGGGAACGCTCTACCTGGACGACGTCGACGACATCCCCTTGGAGCAGCAGGCCAAGCTGCTGCGAGCCATCGAGGAAAAGGTCTTCGAGCGGGTCGGCGGTACGGCCCCCATCCAGGCCAACGTGCGGATCGTCGCCTCCACCAAACGAAATCTCCTGGAGAAGATCGCCGAGGGGACCTTCCGAGAAGACCTCTACTACCGTCTCGACGTCCTGCGGATCAACATCCCCCCCTTACGGGAGCGGCTCGACGACGTGCCCCTTCTTGCCGAACACCTGCTCGACCGGATCGCCCGCGACCGCGGCGGCTGCTCCATCGACCCGAAGGCCGTGGAGGTTCTCCGGAGCCACACCTGGCCGGGCAACATCCGTGAACTCCGCCACACCCTGGAGCGGAGCTGCCTCCTCGGTTCCGGGCGCATCACCGCCGACGTCCTCGCCGACGAGATCGGAGAGGGGCAGGCGCCGCGGCCTGCCGGCGAGGTTCCCCCCGCCGAAGAGCCCGCCGGGGCGACGGTGGCCGAAGCCATTTCCCGCGGCCAGAGCCTGCCGAGCGGTGGTTTCCACGCCGCCATGGAATATGCCGAGAAACAACTCCTGGTCAGCGCTCTGCACGCCTCGGGCGGCAACAAGACCGCCGCCGCCGCCGCCCTGGGAATGAAGCCCTCCACCTTCCGCGACAAGCTCGCCAAGTACGGCCTCGGCTAAGGCCGGCGCACCCCTCCCTTGCGGACTCCGCCAGATCGGGTAGACTAAACCGTTCGCTGCAGGCTCCCCGACGGAGGGTATGGGGGGTCTGCGGCGATTGCGGCGGGCGGCGCGCCGGAGGAGGGTTCGTCAGGTTTCGCCCAACCTGCGAGAAGCCCTTATCGCAATAGCACTTGCCAGCGTAGCTTCAATCGGCAGAGCACCGCATTCGTAATGCGGGGGTTAAGGGTTCGAGTCCCTTCGCTGGCTCTTCTGTCCCGGTTTCGATTGGAGGAGCGCTCACTCATGGCGGATGGTGTTCAGGTTGAGGTGGATGTCAAGCAGCTCGTGCTGATGAACGCATCGTTCGGGCCGCGAGACGTCCAACAGATCGTCGATGCCGTCGCCGGCGATTTTTCACAATACCGCGTCCTCCGCGATGCGGTGGCCGAGCTCGAGTCGCGCGAGGACCTCAGTCCGGCGAGCATGGTTCGACTGGGCGTCTGCATGTACCTGCTGGGGCGCTACCGCCGTGCACTCACCATCCTTGGGAAGGGTGACGGCGGGGCCCTGGCCCGCTTCTACATCGCCAAGTCGCACGCCGCCCTGCAAGAGTACGGCCAGGCAATCAAGAACTTCGAGGCAGCCCGGCAGGCCGGCTATTCCGCCGACGACTGCGCCCTGGCCCAAGCCGAAGTGCAGCGGCTGTCCGGCGATGCCGACGCCGCCTTGGCCACGCTCGATCGTCTCTCCGGGGCCGTGGAGCAGACGGCGGAATACCTGTACCAAAGGGGGGCAACTGTTGCCTCCCTTGGAGGGAATCCTTCCGAGGTGGTGGCTCTTTATGAGCGGGCCGTTGAGGCCGACCCCCATCACCCAGGCGCCCTCTTCGGTCTGGCCCTCGAAAACGACCGCTACGGCAACGACACGACGGCCCTCGACCTCTACCGGAAGTCTTCGGCCCGCTTCCCGGCCCACGTGGGTGCGCTGCTCAACCTGGGGATCCTCTATGAGGACCGTGAGCAGTTCGACCTGGCCGTACAGTGCTACCAGCAGATTCTCGATTCCTACCCGAACCACCCCCGGGCGCGCCTCTTCCTCAAGGACGCCATGGCGGCGGGTAATATGTACTTCGACGAGGATGCCGCGCGCAAACGCGACCGCATGAGCCAGGTGCTCAACATCCCCGTCACCGATTTCGAGCTCTCCGTCCGCAGCCGCAACTGCCTGCAGAAGATGGGCATCATGACCCTCGGCGATCTCTGCCGCTGCACCGAGCAGGAGCTGCTGGCCAGCAAGAACTTCGGGGAGACGAGCCTCATCGAGATCAAGGAGATGCTCGCCACCAAGGGTCTTCACCTGGGGCAGATGGCCGCCGAGCGGGCACCGGTCGAGACCTTCGAGGCGGACAGCCTCTCTGCCCAGGAGCAGGCCCTCCTCTCGCGGCCGCTCACCGACCTGAACCTCTCGGTCCGCGCCCGCAAGTGCATGATCCGGCTGGGGATCAGCACCATCGGCGACCTCGTCCGCCGCACGGGCGACGACCTATTGGAGTGCAAGAACTTCGGCGTGACCAGCCTCAACGAGGTCCGCGAGAAGCTGGCCGTTCACGGGCTGAAGCTCCGTGGCGAGTAAGCCCGCCGCGGTGGCCCGGCCGGCGGCCCCGGGGCGATCCACGCCGTCGTTTTGCTGCGGTCGCCATCGGCTCCCGCAACGGCCCCCCGCGCCATGAACGCCTCCGCCTTTGCCTTCTCGCTCCAGCATACCGATGCCCATTGCGCCGCCCGCCGGGCGACGCTTCACACGCCCCACGGGGCGGTGGAGCTTCCCGCTTTCATGCCCGTAGGGACCGTCGCCGCCGTGAAGGGGGTCACCGTCGAACAGCTCGCCCGCACGGGCACGCAGATGGTGCTGGCCAATACGTACCATCTGGCCCTGCGGCCTGGAGAGGGGACGGTCGCCGCCCTCGGCGGACTGCACCGCTTCATGGGCTGGGAGGGCCCCATCCTCACCGACAGCGGTGGCTTCCAGCTCTACAGCCTTGCCCGTATGACCAAGGTCACCGACAGCGAGGCCGTTTTCCGCTCGCATGTCGACGGCCGTCTCCTTTCCCTCTCCCCGCAGCGGGCCGTGGCCGTTCAGGAGGCACTGGGCAGCGACGTGGCTATGGTTCTCGACCACGTTGTGCCTCTGCCCAACCGCATCGAGGTCGTCCGCGACGCCGTCGAGCGGACCGTCCGCTGGGCCGCCCTCTGCCAGGAGGCCGCCACGCGGAGCGACCAGACGCTCTTCGCCATCGTCCAGGGCGGGCTCGACGCGGCGCTCCGCCAGGAGTGCGCCGAGCGGCTCGTCCGCCTGGGGTTTGCCGGCTACGCCGTGGGAGGGTTGAGCGTGGGCGAATCGCCCGAGGAAATGTACCGCGCGTTGGACGACACCGTTCCCGCCCTCCCCACCGATCGGCCCCGATACCTGATGGGCGTGGGCCGCCCCCAGGACCTTCTCGAAGCCATCCGTCGCGGCATCGACCTCTTCGACTGCGTAATCCCCACCCGCAACGGCCGCAATGCCCTGGCCTTCACCGACCAGGGGCCGCTCCGGCTGCGGAACCTCGCCTACCGGCACGACGAGCGCCCCCTCGAGGAGGGGTGTCCCTGCGCGGCCTGCCGGCGGAGCCGCGGCTACCTGCGGCATCTATTCCTGGCCCGCGAGATGCTCGGCCCCATCCTCCTTTCCATCCACAACATCACTTACTACCAGCGGCTCATGGCAGAGGCCCGCGCGGCCATTGCCGAGGACCGGTTCGACGCATTCCACCGCGCCAAGTGCGCCGGCTGGGCGCTCGAGCAGGAGGGTGAGATTTCGTCCCCGCCCCGTATGCCCTTGAGTCATCGAGAGATATGATATAGCGTTCCCTGGGGCCGCCGCGCTCTCCCGGCGGCGCTTGCCGCGTGCGCGCCGGCTGGCTATGGTAGAGGGATCGGTGCCTCCGCAAGCGGGCCGTGCTCCCGCAGGCTGAGCCGGGCAGACTGCCGACCGGCACCGGGATCCAGACAGACCGACACACAGGACGCAGGAGCACCCCATGCGCAGCATCAGTCGACGCGATCTACTTCGGAGCGGCGCCGCCGGAGCGGCCGCTCTCTGCCTCGCCCGCCGCCCTGGCCTTTCCGCCGCCTTCGCCGACGAGAAGAAGATCCCCATCGGCCTCCAGCTCTACTCCGTCCGTGAGGATGCCGCCCGCGACCTCGCCGGGGTCCTCAAGGCCGTTGCCGAGATGGGCTACCATGGGGTCGAGTTCGCCGGCTATTACGGCCACAGCGCCCAGGACATCCGCAAGATGCTCGACGACGTGGGCCTCGTTTGCTGCGGCACCCACACCGGCATGGGGACGATCCTCGGGGACGCGCTTCCGGCGACGATCGAGTTCAACCAGATCCTCGGCAACAAGTACTTGATCGTTCCGGGGCTCGGCGGGGAATATACCTCCTCGCGTGCCGGCTGGGAGCGCGCCGTGCGCGAGTTCACCGAGGCCGCCGACCGCGCCCGCCCCGAGGGGATGCTCGTGGGCTTCCACAACCACGCCATCGAGTTCCGCCCCTTGGACGATGGGACCCTCCCCTGGGACCTCATCTTCTCGAACACTCCGGACGACTTCGTCCAGCAGATCGACACCGGGAACGCCATCCACGGCGGCGTCAATCCCGTCGACTTCATCCGCAAGTATCCCGGACAGACGACGACGGTCCACCTCAAGGAGCACGGCGGCGCCTTCGGCGAGGGAAACGTGCCGTGGGAAGAGGTCTTCGAGGCCTGCGAGACGGTCGGGGGCACGGAATGGTACATCGTCGAACAGGAGGAGTACGACAAGCCGCCGTTGGAGTGCGTGGCCGATTGCATCGAGGTGCTCCGCGAGATGGGGAAGCTCTAGGAGCGAGGCTGCATCCTTCGCCCATGAAGTCCCACCGTGGGGGGCGGGTTTCGGGCCGAACCCCCGGAGTCCGTCTCGCCGCGGTCGATAATGCCCGAACCGACAGCGGGGGGGGCCGCCTCGGCGATCGCCCCCCTGCACTTATCTCACCCGATGCCCGCTGAGAACTCCGCCACGGCCACGCCTCTCGAACGCTTTCGCGCCGCCATGCCGGCGGCGCGACGCTGGGCCTATTTCGACCATGCCGCCGTGGCCCCCCTCCCGGAGCCGACCCGCAGGGCAATCGGCGGATGGCTCGACGACGCCGCGGAAAACGGCGACGTCCATTGGCCCGCGTGGGAGAAGCACGTTGAGGCCGCCCGCGGCGCCGCTGCCCGCCTCCTCGGCGCCGCCACCGACGAAGTCGCCCTGCTCCGCAGCACGACGGAGGGGATCAACTGTGTCGCCGAAGGTTTTCCGTTCCGTCCCGGCGACAACGTGGTGACGCTGGCCGACGAATTCCCCACCAACCAGTACCCCTGGATGAATCAGGCCTACCGCGGCGTCGAGACCCGCCGTGTTCCCACCGACGACGGCCACGTCGACCTGGAACGCATCGCTGCCGCTTGCGATTCCCGCACCCGCCTGCTGGCCGTCAGTTGGGTCAGCTATTCCAGCGGCTGGCGGAACGATCTGGCAGCGCTCGCCGAGATGGCCCACCGCCGCGGCGCCCTCTTCCTGGTCGACGCCATCCAGGGACTGGGCGTCTTCCCTCTCGACGTCCGCGACGTCCCCATCGACTTCCTCGCCGCCGACGGCCACAAGTGGCTTCTCGGCCCGGAGGGGGCGGGCATCTTCTATCTCCGCCGCGAGCATCTCGATCTCCTCCGCCCCGTCGGCGTCGGCTGGAACAGCGTGGCCCACGCCTTCGACTTCGCCCGCATCGAGCTCGACTTTCGCCCCGGCGCCGCCCGCTACGAAGGGGGATCGCAGAACATGGGCGGGTTCATCGGTCTGGGAGCCAGTCTGGCCCTCCTGGGTGAGGTGGGAACGGAAGCCCTCGCGCGCCGCGTGCTCGAGGTGACCGACTTCGCCTGCTGCAAGCTGGAGGCGATCGGTGCCGTCGTCCGCAGCGAGCGGGGCGGCGGGCACGGCAGCGGCATCGTCACCTTCGAGATTCCCAACCGCGATCCGGCCGCGCTCCGCCGTAGGTGTCTCGAGGCGGGCGTGGTCCTCAGTTACCGGGGGGGGCGCTTGCGGATCAGCCCCCACGCCTACAACAATGCCCAGGACGTCGACCGGCTGATTGCCGCCCTCGAGTCCACCGCTTGACCTTTCCGCCATGACCAAGTCGATTCCCCGCATCGCCGTCTACCCCGGATCCTTCGATCCGGTGACTCTTGGACACCTGGACGTCATGGAGCGGGCCAGCCGCCTCTTCGACCGGCTCATCGTCGGTGTGGGGGTGAACATCGAAAAGGCCCCCCTGTTCACCGCCGAGGAGCGCATCGAGTTCATCCACCGCGAGACCAGCCACCTGCCCAACATCGAAATCCGCGAGTTCCGCGGCCTGGCCGTCGAGTTCGTACGGAGCTGTAACGCCCGCGTGATGCTCCGCGGCGTCCGCCCGATCACCGACATTGCCGCCGAGTTGACGATGATGATGGCCAATCGCCGCCTGGCCCCGGACGTGGAGACCCTCTTCATGATCGCCGACGGCGAGTTGGCCCACGTCTCCAGCTCGCTGATCAAGCAGATCGCCCCCATCGTCGGCGACGTCGAGCTTGCCCGCTTCCTCCCCCAAGCGGTGGTCCCGGCCGTGCGGGTCAAACTACTGGAACGGTCGGCATAGTCCGTGTCGAAGGGATCGGGCGACCGGACAAGGGGGTCTCTGCGGCCGGCTTCCGCCTTCTGCCTCCACTCCCGCTTCGTTCCCGCTCGATGCCGGGGAAGTTGCAAGCGGCCCCATTGGAAGCCAGAATTGGTAGGCGTTCGCTGCCGTCCCAGCCGCGATTTCGACAACACCCCACGATGTCGGACGGTTTTCAGGCGAGAGCCTGGGGGCGAATTTGAACCATCGCATCACGCTTCCGCCTTCCCGAGGACTCTGCCATGCCCCGCCTCGTGCCAGTTCCGCTTCTCCTCGCCGCCATCCTCCTTTCCCCCGCCTTCGCCTCGGCGCAGCAATTCGGTCTCCAACTGATCCGGCCCGACTCGATGATCGGTTGGGACCACGGCAACCCCTCCCCGCGCGGCTGGACGAACGAGGAGGGGCGGCTCTTAGGCACCGAGGGCGCCGCGCCGCTCACCTCGGCCTGGACGTTCGGCGACTTCGATCTCCGCTGGCAATGGTCGGTGGAGCGCGGTGGGGCACTGATCGTCCGGCTCCTCGACGTGCCCGAAGGCGAAGGGCTTACGATCCGCCTTGCCGAGGATGCCTACTGCGGCCGGCTCCAGGAGGGCGACCGCGTCCGCGAGCAGGGGATCGCGGTCGACCGCCGTGGCCGCCACACCGCCGAGCTCCGCCGGCAGGACAACCGCCTGGCGCTGACCGTCGACGGGCAGTGGGTCTACGAGATCCCCATCGATCGCCATCGCCGCTTGGGGCTCGGCTTCGCCGTCGAGGGGCCGGGAGCCAGCGTCGCCAACCTCCGTGTCGAGGAGCCCGGCGGCAGGGAACTCTTCAACCGCCGCGACCTCGAGGGATGGTGGACTCGCGGCGATATCACCAAGTGGCACGCCGAGAACGACGAGATCGTCCTCCGCGGCCGCGCGGGCGACTACCTGCGGGCCGAAGGTGAATATGGCAACTACACATGGTCCAGCGAGGTCATGGTCGAGAAGGGCGGCAACTCGGGCCTGAGCGTCCGCACTGCCACCGAAGGCTGGCCCACAGCCGACGGCATGGAAATCCAGATCCTCGACACGCCGTACGACGCTCCCATCCGCGACCAACCCTACGGCTCGATCTACGGCCACGCCCTGCCCTTGACCCGCGCCGACCGCTCCGAGCGGTGGAACCGGCTCGTCGTCAAGGCAGACGGGCCGATGGTCACGGCCTGGGTCAACGGCGAGATGGTGCAGCACGTCAACATGGCGCACCATCCCGAGCTCAAGCACCGGCCGCCCCAGGGATGGATCGGCTACCAGGACCACAGCGCCTGGGTCCGGGTGCGCAACGTCCGCATGCTCGAGGCCCCCGAGGGCGACGGCCTGGCCGTCTGGCACCGCCCGCCGGCACCCACGGCGGCCACCACCCTCCTCGACCGGCTGCTCAACCTCGAAGCCCTCTCCAAGGCCGACCGCATCGAAACCGGCGTCGCCTACCGCCCCTTCGTCGACGAAGAACGGGGCGAGCGGACGATCGCCGAGCTGACCGGCCCCGGCGCCGTGGTCCGCATTGCGGGCATCGGCGACGAGGGCGAGCTGGCCTTCTACTTCGACGGCGAAGAGGAGCCCCGGCTCGTCTGCAGCCCCGGCGAGCTCGCTTCGCGACTACCCCACGTCGGCGCAGACAACCAGCCCCTTCTGACCTTCGTCGGCTACCGCGAGCGACTGCGCGTCGTCCTGCGCGGCGCCGAGCGCGGCAGTTACCGCTTCGACTACGTCATGCTGCCCGGCAACCTCCCCGTCGAAACCTTTACCGATGCCGCTTCGGTCTTCCCTCGCGGCTGGCTCGACGCGGCGGCGACCCACCTGCGGTGGTTCGGCAGCGGGCGGTTCCGCCGCCACACACCTTATCCGCAGCACGCATCCGAGCGGACCACCCTCGCCGCAGGCGAGACCGGGGAACTGCTCGATGTGGAAGGCGAGGGCGTCGTCACCCAGCTTACGCTCAACGGCAGCCGGTCGCTCCTGGAGAACAACGATCTCTGGATGCACGTCCGCGTCGATGGGGAAGCGGAGCCCGCCGTCTCCGCCCCAGTGCGGTTTCTCTTTCCGGGCCTGGTGGGGAACTACGGCAACTACGTGCTCGCCGACCAGGACGGCCCGACGACGATGCTCGCCTTCCCCTTCGGCAATGGGTTCTCCGTGGCTCTGGAGAACCGCGGCGGCCGCGACCTGGAGGAGATCGGCGTCGCCGCCACCGTAACGCCCCTTGCCGGTGCCGCCGACCGCCTGCGGCTCCGCGGTGCCTTCATTCCCGGCGGCGAGGGGAAAGCCCTCGTCGAGCGCAGCGGGCGCGGCCGCTGGGTGGGCCTGGTCTACGAGATCCCCAAGGAGGGCGAAAGCGGCATCGAGGGGCTCTCCGTCGACAACCGCCCCGTGGAGGGCTGGTCGGCCGACGACTTCGACGCCTTCCTGGGTGCCGGCGAGGAGTTCCGCCGCCACCTGAGCGGCCGCGCCGACCCGCTCCTCTGGCGGTTCCTCGTCCTGGCCCCCGTCGAGTACGAGGAATCGCTCCTGCTGAAGACCACCGGCAACCGCCTCGGCGACCGGCTGCTCTTCTTCTACGAATGACCGCGTCCTGCTCCCGGTCCGGGAGCCGTGCATCGCCCCCCCGTCCTCCGCAAGCTCCGCGGTGGGGAGGGTGGCCTTGCCGGCTGTTCGTTGACACCGCGGCCCGGCGGGCGCCATAATCGGTCGCGGCCCTGCGTGTCCTCGGGTGTCCCGAGGCGGCGGTCGGTCTTGCAAGGAGCCTGCCATGACTATCCTGGGAGCGGTACACGTGGTCGCCATGGCCCTGCTGGCCGGCGACGTCCTGTCGATCGACGGCTTTCAATACGCCGACGCCGAGGCGGCCCGCGCCGCCTGGACGCCCTGGCCGGCGTCGACGCCCCTCACCGTGCAGGAAGTGCCCAGCGGGCAGGCGCTCTCTTTCCCGGCAGCCTTCGCTGCCGACCGCGAGGTCCCCCGCGTCTACGTGGACCGCGAGGTGCAGCTCGACCTCTCGGCCCCCGGCGAGTTCCGGCTCATGGTGTCGGTCGATCCGCCCGCTGCGGCGCAGCAGGTGAGCCTCTACTTCCGCAGCGGGCGGGGTTGGTACGGCGCCGGCCGGGGACTGCCGGGCGGGGGATTGCAGGAGATCGCCTTTTCGAAGGCCGCCTTCCGTCCCGAGGGGACGCCCGCGGG
>SLBP01000034.1:0-17867 GCA_007126245.1 Planctomycetales bacterium | reverse complement strand
CGCGCGCGGCGGCAGGCGGTGGAGAAAAACCGTTGTAGAGCGTAGCGTTTGCCTTGCCGCATGCCCTCGGATCCCGAGGAAACCCTTTCATGGTTCTACCCCTGCCCGCCAACGGATTCGAGTACTACATGTGGCGGGACGGCCGACCTCGCCACCCCATGTCCTTCTTCATCCGCTTGGGGTGTTCGGGCACCTTCGACCGCGAGGCGTTCCAGGCGGCGCTGATGGATGCGATCCGGCGGCATCCTCTCTTGCGCAGCCGTTGGGAGGTGGGAAAGGGCCGCTGCCGCTGGGTGGCGTCGCCCGACCCCACATCCTTCTGCGACATCGACGGCGAAGATGCGCCGATGCTGCTGCCCGGCTCCGAGGAGATCGATTTGCAGAACGAGAACGGCCTGCGGGTCTGGGTTCGTATCGCGGCGGAACGCACCTGCATCTGCCTGCAGTTCCACCACGCGTGCTGCGACGGCGTCGGTGCCAATCAGTTCATCGAAGACCTGCTGATATCGTACGATCACCGCGCCCGCGCCCGAGAGGGGGTTCCCCCCCTCCGTCCGCTCGACGAGAAACGGCTGCGGCTTCGGGCGCGATTCGGCCTCTCCTGGTGGAAACGGCTGCTTCGCATCCTCATCGATACCTGGGGCGTCGTCGTGGGCTGCATCATGTTCTTCGTGCCCCGTCCCCTGCCGGTCGCCTCGCCCGAAGAGCCGTCGCTCGGCGAGTCCGATCTCATGGTGGTGCCCGTGCCGCTCAGCGTCCGCTTGCCCCCCGCGAACCTGAGCCGCCTGCTGGCAGCGGCCCGCCAGCGCCGCGTCACGCTGTACGAGCTGCTGCTGCGCGACCTGTTCCTCACGTTTCGCGACTGGAACGAGCACTATGCGCCCGGCCTGCACCGGCGGATGCTGCGCATCATGGTACCCATGGATTTGCGCGTCGCCGACGACGTGCGAACGCCCGCCGCCAACATCGTGGGGATGGTGAACATCGATCGCTATCTGCACTGGCGGATCTACCGCAACCCGGACGTCCTGCTGAGGAGCATCAAGCTCGAACTGCGCTACCTGCGGTTGTTTCGCTTCGGCATCACCTTTGTGCGAGTCACCCAACTGCTCAACATCGTGGGGCGCATCATTCCCCGCATCCAGAATCTCTTTTACGAGATGGAGCGGTGCATAGTAACCGCCGGGCTGAGCAACTCGGGGCGGGTCTTCGGCAACACGCCCTTGACGCAGCCGGACGGAAAGATGGCGGCGGGTGATCTCGTCGTCGAGTCGGTGGAAGGTGCGCCGCCCCATCGCGCCCATTCCGGTCTCTGTTACTCGATCTACACCTATGCCGGCGAGTTGTCGATCACGATGAACTACGATCGCCGGCGTTTCACGGGCGAGGATGCGCGGGAACTGCTTCAGCGGTATGAAGAACGGGTGCTTTCCACCATCGGGCAGGACGCCGGCGAGGCGGTGGCACCGGAGGCGACGGCGGTGAGGCCCTTGGAACGCCACTCGCCGGGCGGGTGCGCGTAGGCCCCAAGGTAACCGTTCACCGGGGACTGTCCCAATTATCGCGGCCGTAGAAGGTATTCCCCGTGGACGGCGCGATTCGGCCGCGAAAATGCGACGGTCCCCTTCGGCCGGCGCAGCGGCAGGGGGGTGGTCGGTCGGTAGGGCGTGGCAGCACAGTCGGCCTGCTGTCACCGCTTGCAGCCGGTGCGTGCCCACGTTAGCCTACATCGCTGGAGGAGAGTTCTGTTCCCGGCCGCCGCGGACCGCTGACGTCGTGCGGACAACCCAAGTCGGTGAAGTATGGGAAGCCTGAGCGAGATGCTTTCAGCGGCGATCTCGAAAGCGGTTCGATTCCCGGCGCTCGGCCGGCGAAAGGACGGTGGGGCTGGCGTCTCCCTCGTGTCCCCGCCGAGCGTGGCGGCGGCTTTCCTGGCGGCGACGGTACTGCTCTACGCCGCCGCGGCGGCGGCAGAGGGGACGCGCTTACTGCACGAGGTGGCCGAGCCGCGGAAGATACCCCCGGGAGCGCCCCCGCCCAGCGCCGTCTGCTTCTCGACGCGCTGGGAGCGCCCCCGCGATGGCGACGACCCCCACGACTCCTTCCGCACGGCTGCGGCGTTCCACGCCACGCATTTCGTCTGGGTGTACAGCCTCCACGAGGAGTTCGTCGCCGCCGTCAAGGATGGGGGGTATGGCTTTCAAGGCGCCATCAATTCGGTGTCGCCCGATTGGCCGGAGATGACGCGCCGCCGCGGCCGCATCCTCGACCTCGACGGCCGGCCGGTGGCCGCTCCCTGGATGCGGGGTTGGGAGGGGTATTGGGGCTGCGTCAACAGCCCCGACTGGCGGACCAGCTACCTCGCCTACGCGAAACGGAGCATCGACGTCGGCGCCGAAAGCCTGCAGATGGACGACCCGCCGTGCAACTTCGCGGCGGTCGCCTGGGGCGGCTGTTTCTGCCGGCACTGCATGGCCGGCTTCCCCGCGCATCTCGCGGCGGCAACCACGCCCGCCGAACGCGCCGAGATGGGCCTCGAAGACCTCGATGCTTTCGACTACGGAGAGTATCTCCGCGCGGCCGGGGCGCCGGTGGGCGACGCCTTCGCCCGCTGGAACGACCCGCTCAAGCCGCACTTCATCGAGTTCCAGCGGCAGTCGGTGGCCGACTTCTACGCCTGGGTCCGCCCCGAGATCGACCGCCACGCCGGCCGCCGCGTGCCGATGAGCTCGAACAACTACGACGGACGCTGGAGCTTCCCTTACGATCTGTTCGACTTCGGCATGGCCGAGCTGCCGCCGCGGAGCGCTACCCCCGCTGCGCTCTACGAGCGCTTCGCCGCGGCGCACGACCGCGGCAAGACCCAGGTCTTCACCTTCGTCTCCGACGACCCCGCCCTGACGCGTCGTGTGATCGCCACGAGCTACGCCTGCGGCGGCCACACGATCGTCCCCTGGGACGTCTACATGGGCTCCGACGTGCCCCGCTACTTCGGCCGCCCCGAGGACTACGCCGACCTCTACCGCTTCGTCCGCGACCACGCCGATCTCATCGACGGCTACGAAGATGCGGCCTTTGCCCTACCCGGAACGGCCGATCCCCGCCACGGCGAGCGGCCGCCCGCGGCGATTCGCCGCGCCGAAGAGGTCTCCGCCTTCGTGCGGGCCGCACCCGGCCAGGCCGCGGCGGACGTCGTCGTCCATCTCGTCGACTGGAGCGACCGCCCGCAGGGCTTCCGCCTGGAGCTTGACGGCGAGCCGTTCTTTGCGGCCGGCCGCCTGGCGCTTACGCTCCTCCGACCCGGCCACCCGCCGGAGCCCCTGGAAGCGGCCGAGAGCGATTCGCCGACGATCCTCGTCGACCTGCCCCCGCTCGAACCCTGGGGGATCGTCCGCGTTTCCGTCGACAAGGACGGCGTTTCCCCCTCGGCAACTCCCCACTGAGGAACCCGCGATGACCCGAGCCAGCCATTCTCCCATCAGCCGGCCTCCGATCAGCCGGCGGGGCCTGTTCCGCGCCACGGCCGCCGCCGCCGTTCCGTGGGTGATCCCTGCCGCGGCCCTTGGCGCCGCGGGCCGCGCCGCGCCCAGCAACCGCATCACGCTGGGGTTCATCGGGTTGGGCGCGATGGGCCGCGGGCACCTGGCCCGCTTCTTGAACTACCCGCAGGTCCAGGTCCTGGCGGTATGCGACGTGGACCGGTGGCGGCGCGAGGACATCCGGGAGAGGGTCCACCAGTTCTACGGGGAGCAGCGCCCCGGCGGCACCTATCGGGATTGTGCCGCCTACAACGACCTCCGCGCGGTCCTGGCCCGCGACGACGTCGACGCCGTGGTCATCTCCACCGGCGACAACTGGCACGCCGCGGCCACGGTGCTGGCGGCCCGCGCGGGCAAGGACATCTACTGCGAGAAGCCGATCTCCCTGACCATCGCCGAGGCGCGGGCCATGGTCGAGGCGACCCGCCGCTACGGCCGCGTCTTCCAGACCGGCCTCCAGCAGCGTAGCGCCCGCGAGTTCCGCCTCGCCTGCCAACTGGTGCTCGACGGGGCGTTGGGGAAGGTGGAAATCGTCTACGTGAACCACCCGGGCACCAACGGCCACGTCGATCTGCCCGCCGAGCCGGTGCCCGAGGGGCTCGACTGGGACCTCTGGCTGGGACCGGCCCCCTGGCGGCCCTTCAACAGCCGCTTCCACCACTACGGCCACCCGCCGCACGTCGTCCCCTGGCACTTCTGCCGCGACTTCGGCGGGGGCAACCTCACCAGCAATGCCGTCCACGCCTTCGACGTCGTGCAGTGGGGCCTGGGCATGGACGGGAGCGGGCCGGTCGAGATCATCCCCCCCGAGACCGGCCAGGTGCCGGCGCTCACCTACCGCTACCCCGACGGAACGCTCCTCCAGGTCGTCAACCGCCTCGACGCCCGGCATCACCGCATCCCGCCCGGCTGGGACGAAATCACCTCCATCCAGGCCTTCGGGGCCCTCTTCGTGGGCGAGCGGGGCTGGATCCACGTTGGACGGCAGGGTTATCTGACCTCGTTCCCCGCGGGGATCGTCGAGGCGTACCCGGCGCGCTACGACCACAGCATCGCCGTGGGCAGCCACCACCAGGACTGGCTCGAGGCGATCGCCACCCGCCGGCGGACCGCCTGCGACGTGGAGGTCGGCTGCCAGTCGACGATCGTCTCGCATCTCGGCTGCATCGCCCACTGGACGGGGCGGGCCTTGAAATGGGACCCGCAGAGCGAGGAGTTCCTCGACGATGAAGAGGCCAACCGGATGCGGCGGCGGGCCATGCGGCCGCCGTGGCAGGTCTGAATCCGCTGCCCTTCCGTTAAGGCCAACCATGCGGCGCCTGCGGGAGCCGGCCCTCGGCAGGTTCTCCTCTCCGCCTCGGGCTCAACCCTCTTGGGGAACGGGGCGGGCGAGCGTGCCGGCCTCCATCTCCAGGACGCGGCCGGCGGAGCCGCTGGCCTCGGCGTGGTGGGTGACCATGACCACCGTCCCCCCGCTCTCCGCAAAGGCCGCCAGGTGGCTCAGCACCCGCTCGGCGTTCTCCCCGTCGAGGTTTCCGGTGGGCTCGTCGGCGAGCAGCAAGCCCGGTTCGTGGAAGAGGGCCCGGGCGAGGGCCACCCGCTGGCGCTCGCCGGTGCTCAGCGCCGCGGGGACGTGGTCGGCGCGGTCGTCGAGCCGGAAGCGGCGGACCAGTTCGCGGGCGCGGCCGGCGGCGTCCGCATGCGGCCTGGCCAGCACGGGGGCCATGATGTTCTCCACCACGGAAAGGTACGGCACGAGGTAGAACTCCTGGAAGACGAAACCGATCCGCTCGGCGCGGAAGCGGCTGCGGGCCTCGGGAGGGAGGTCGTAGGGGTTCTGGCCGTCGATCCGCACCTCGCCGGCCGTCGGTCGCAAGAGACCGCCGAGGATCATGAGCAATGTCGTCTTGCCGCAGCCGCTCGGCCCGCGGACGGCCAGGAACTCTCCCTGCTCCACCCGCAGGGCGACGTCGCGGAGCGCCACCACCTTCCCCGACGGGCCGGCAAACTCTCTCGTAAGGCCGCTGGCCTCGATCATCATCGTTCTCCTTCCCGCAAGACCAGCGCCGGGTCGGTCCGCGCCGCCAGCAGAGCCGGGACCCAGGCGGCCAGCACCGAGACCGCCACCGCCGCGGCCAGGGCCAGAGCCATCCAGCCGGGCCGCACCAGGTCGGCCGTTGCGGGGGCGGCATCGGCGAAGCCCAGGCCGATCAGCACCCCGGCCAGGTAACCCACGGCGCCGCCGGCCAGGCCGAGGACCACCGCTTTGCCCAGGAACAACCCCCAGACGCGGCCGGCGCCGACGCCGATCGCTCGCAGAATCCCGTATTCCCGCTGGCGCAGCCGCGCCTCGCGAAAGGACCCCAGCGAGAGCCAGACGGCGGCGGCAGCCATCAGCGTGGGGCTGAGCAGGGCGGCCAGCGCCTCGCGCCGTGCACGCAGCGCCGCGCGGTGCTCCCGCTGCTGGGCCACGGCGGCCTCCGCCTCCTCGCCCACGCGGGCGCGGGTCTCGTAGCGGGCCAGGACCCGCGAGCCCATCTCCACCACCTGGGTGTCGGGCAGGACCTTGGCGATCTCGCTCCGCACGTTGTCCAGCCCCACGCCGGGGCACGCCATGCAGCGGAGCGCCAATATGGCGTTGATCTGCCCCTCCTTCCCCAGCATTTCCTGGGCCTCGCGGAGCGGGATCCAGGCGGTCATGTCGTCCTGCGTGCCCCGCTCCTCGTGGCAGCGGTGGACCTCGAACTCGCGGCCCATCAGCCGCACCGACTGCCCCTCGACCAGCGACAGCGAGCGGTGGAGCTGGTAGCCGAGGACGATCGTCCCCTCGGGCACCGGCTGCACCATCGGCTTCTTGGGAGTCCGGTGAAGGTAGGGGACCTGGCCGCGGCTGCCGATGAGGATGATCGTGCGGTCGTCCGCCTCCGGCCAACGAATCCGCTGCTGGAGGCTGGGCAGGAGGTGCTGCACGGTGACGAGGTTCGAGGCCGCCATCCGCTCGACGTACTCTTCGGGCATGTATTCCGAGGCGTAGTCCTCGGTGTACCAGTCGCGCAGGTTCTGGCCTTCGGGCAGGATGACGACGTTGAACTCGAGCTTGAGCATCGCCTTGCGCATTTCGTCCTTCAACTCGGCCGCCAAGACGTCGACCTCTTCTTCGAGGGCCGAGAGGACGCGCTCGCTCTGGCGGTCGTGCAGGGCCAGGACCTGGAGCGAACCGACCAGCGCCGCCACGGCCGCCGCTACGGCCAGCAGCGCCAGCAGCGACGCCCCCTTGCGAAAGGCGATCTCCTTCAGTAACAGCCGCCAGGTGCTCACGGTACGTTCTCCCTCTAACTCGTGTTCTTCCTTCCGTCCACCCCCCAAGGGCCGGCAGCGGTCATCCGCTCCGCAGGGTCGCGGCGGGATCCTGGCGGGCTGCGGCCACCGCGGCGGTCGCCGCCGCCAGGCCCGAGAGGAGCACGGCCACTCCCAAGACGGATGCCGCCCGCAGAGGGTGCCAGGCGGTGGCGACACCGGCGAGGGCGGGGGCCAGGGCGGCGGCGGCGCTCAGCCCCGCCGCCGTTCCCATCGCGCCCAGCGCTGTCCAGCGGCTGAGGAAGATCCCCACCAGCCGCGGCGCCCCCACCCCGCAGGCCCGCCAGATGCCGATCTCCTGCCGCCGCTCGGCAACGTTGCTCCAGGCCAGGTAGCCGACCCACAGCCCACAGGAGAGCACCACCACCATCCGCACCAGGGCCGCCAGGCGGCGGCGATCGCCGTGCAGGTCCGCCTGGGCTTCTCGCTCGCTCGCCAGCATGGCCCGCTCGTTCTCCACCACGTGCAGCTCGGCCAGCGTCGCCGCTTGCGTTCGCTGCAGGTCCTGCACCACCTGGACTCCTGGCAGCAGCTCGGAAATCTCCTCCCTCAGGCCCGCCAGGTCCGCCGCGGCCGCGCTGGTGCCCTGGGCCACGATTTCGCTGATCCGGCCCGGCTCGCCGAGCAGCGTCTGGGCGTCGGCCAGGGGCATGTAGACGGCCAGGTCATCGCGGCTCCCCTCTTGGCCCAGGCAGCGCGCCACCCGGAAGGTGCGCCCCATGAGTTCGAAGGCATCTCCCTCTTCGAAGCCGAACACGCGGTGGATTTCGTGCCCCAGTGCCACGCTCCCCGGCTGAGGCGGTTCCACATAGCGGCCGGCCAGCTCGCCCGGCGCCCGGCGTGGCCCTTCGGCGGCACCCTGCCCGCCGCCGACCGGCCGGGCAGCCGAGCGGCCCACGACGATTACCGCCCACTCGGTTTCCGGCCACGTTACCCGGCGGCGCAACTGCGCCGCCGCCTGCCGTAGCGACGCCACCTCGGAATCGGCCAGCCGCTGCAGGTAATCTTCGGGCATGGTGACTGCCGACTGGGCCTCGACGTACCAGTCGCCCAATTCCTGTTCGCCGGGTACAAGCGTCAGGTCGAATCCCAGCTCTCCCACCGAACGGCGAACGTCGGCCCGCACTTCCGCCAGCCGGCCTTCCAGGTGGGCCTGCTTGGCGTCCAGGGCCTGCTCCATGTCGATCTGGTAGGCGTCGAGCACCATGGCCGAGCCGGCCATCACCGCCACCGCCAGCGTCAATGCCGCCAGACCGGCTGCCGCGTTCCAGCGGTGGTGGACCAGTTCCCGCATCACCACGCGATAGAGCGGCATGGTTACTCGTTCCTCCGCGCCACGAGCACTACGGTGGCCGCCGCCACCAAAGCCAAGAGTCCTCCCAGAACCGCACCGGTGACGACGAACACCCGCCCCCCTGCCACGGCCGCCTCCGCGCGGGCCACATCATCTCTCGTTTCCGGGACCGCCGGCGGCGCCGCCGCGCCCTCGTCCCGCGGGGAGGTCTCGGCCTGGGCCGCCGGCTCCGGAGGGGCATCGTCGTCCAGCCGCGGCACCACGGCGGTCAGCAGCTCGGGATTCACGGAGGGAGGGGGCGGCAGACGGCCTTCCAGGGCGGCCCACCAGTCGAAATCGAGCAAGAGGTCGGTGCCCGGATTGAGGTGCTTCACCTGGCACGAGCAGGGACCGGTGAGGAAGAGGCAGGCCTCGAGGATGTTGTCCGTGTTGATCCCCCGCCCCACCAAGGCCCAGAGGGCCCGGCCCTGCCCGAAGACGGGGAAGACCATCGGCTCATCGGCGTACTCGCCCAGGTCCGGCTCGGAGTGGAGCAGCGCCGCCAGCAGCCCTGCTTCCTCGGCGTCGTCGCGGGCGAGCGCGAGCAGCGAGAACTCCACCTTCAAGGGAACCTCGACCGCCGGATCGGTGAACCATTCCTGCGTGAGAACGGGGGGCGTGCCGTCGGCCGGGGAATAGTCGAGCTCGTCGGCCGTCGGGATCCGCAGTTCCCGCTCCGCGACGGCCAGGTCGCGCTCGAGGGCGGTCCGCGCGGCCGCATCCTTTTCCGCATCGCCGCTTTCGACCAGCACCCAGACGGCCGACTCGCCCGAGACCAGCCGCCGGGCGATCTCCTGCCGCACCGGGGAATCGGCCAGGCGCACGAGCGCCTCCCCGTCGAAGCGGCCCGACCAGGCGACTGCCGGCGCCCCCGCGCCCCGGGGCGGATAGCGGAGCACCGCCCAGGGAAGCTCCGCTGGGTCGATCTCGACGCCCGAAAGCCGCCAACCGTCCTCCTCGACCTCGCTGAAGGCCACCACCTCCATCCGCAGGTTCAACCGTCGCTCCGCGATGGCGTCCGCGATTGCCTCGAGGGCTTCCGGCCCTTCGTCGCCGTGAAAAACGGTCAGCAGGTAAGGATCCGGCGGCCACCGCTCCAGAGCATAGCGGAAGACCGGTACGTTGCAGGCTGCGGCCGAGGCGGGCCCCAGGCAGCAGGCGGCTGCTACCACGAGGACCGCTCGGCGGGCGTAAGCCGACGGCGAGGGCTTGATCAGCGAATTCATGGGCGCTCCTACGGCTGCGAAGGAAGCGGGGGCCGTTCCGACCGGCAACGCGTCGATCCGGCACTGCGACCCCGTTCAGTCTATCCTGCGCGCCGCGTCGGCGGCAACCGTTGGCGGGCAGGAAGCCGCCCCTAGGCCTACCCTTCCGGTCCCGGTTCGCCGACGCGGGTACGCGGCTTTTCGAAGAGCAGCCAGACGCCCTGGCCCACGCGGGCATCCTCGGCGGAGATGGCTCCCTTGCCCATCACCGTATAGTCGGGCAGCCCGGCCTCCGCGGCCCACTCCTCCATCTGCTCGGGCCGGCGGAGCTCGACGAATCGCCGCCACCGCCGTGCGTCGTCGCCCTCCATCCGCTCTTTGCGCATGCGGATGAGTTCCTCGGCGGCCCATTGCGGGTAGCCGCTGCCGGCGCCCCCGCCGATGTAGGCACGTGCGCCGGGGCGGAGCACCCGGTAGACCTCCTGAAGGCCCTTTGCCGGATCGTCCCAAAAGAAGATCGAGCCGCGGCTGACGAGCAGGTCGATGGAATCGTCGGGAAAGGGCATCGCCTCGGCTACCCCCACCACGGCGGAGAGGCGGTCGGCAAGCCCCTTCTCCCGCGCGATGGCGAGCCCCTCGGTCATCGACTCCTCGTTGGGGTCGAGCATCACCACAGGATTTCCCGTGGCTTCGATCAGGGGGATCGCCACTTGCCCCCGGCCGGCGCCGAGATCCAGCCAGAAGCCCTCCTCGGGCGTGCAAAAGCGGAGGGCGTCTTCGACCACGTAGGGATGCCGGCCGGGAAGGTCGCCTTCGCTACGGATGCCTTCGGGCGCGGAGGTCTGCTGGGCGGCGGCGAACGGGCAGAGGGCGACGGCGATGAGAAACATGCCGGAGAGGATCGAGTGCTTGCTCATGGGTGTTGTCCGTGGTTGGGAGTTGATGGTCGTTGACGGAGAGCAGGGCACACCGGGTGGCGGCAGGTGCCGGCGGCCGTGGCAGGGCGGTCGGGGGGTTGCGGAGGGGCCGGGCGAACGGCACCGACCCATGGGCTCCGGGTCCCGCCGCGGCGACGCTAGAAACCGGGAATCGGCTGCCCTGAATTCCTCACCCCCAGCAATTGGTAGACTCCCACCCGCCCCTCTGCGGCCGCCTGGACGAAGTCGGTGTGGTCTCCGTCGAGGTCGTCCAGCCCGCCGATGTTCGATTCGATGGTGTCGGCGATGAAGCGGACGGAGCCGTCGGCGAATGCGAACATCGCGCCGCCGGGGTGGTGGCTGCTGAAGCCGTGGATGCTGCTCGGATGGTTCAATTCGAAAGAGACGGAAGACGATACCGTGCTGCCGATGCCCAGCCCCCCGGGACCGCACCAGGAGGGCCAGCGGGCGGGGTTTTGGGCGTGGATCGGCAGCACCGTCCGCTCGCCGATGGCAATCGTGTTGCTGGTGCCGTCGGTGATCGACGCGATCCGCACGTCACTGAGGCCGAAGAGGACCCCGTTGTTCTTCTTGCTCAGGTGGGTCCCGCCTCGGTAGTTGAAAAACCCGCGAGAACCCGTGTAGTTGGAGGTGGACACCATCTGCGACCCCGGCCCGCGAAACTCCCGCAACGGCTCCATCGGCGAGGAAGGGCAGTTGAAGACCGGCAGGTCCGTTTGCAGCATCGGCAGTAGTTCGGGATCGGAGATCACCTGCGAAAGGGTGTACCTGCTGGCGCTGAGTACGTCCTTCAGCGCGCTCTGCTCGATGAAGGGCATGAGAAACACTCCCCACGCCCAGCCGCCGGCGACCTCCCCCTCGTGGTCGAGCACCATGAAGCCGGGAGGGAAGCGGTTAAGGGTGGAGTGGTAGTTGTGCATCGCGATCCCGAGCTGCCGGAGATTGTTCGCGCACTGGGAGCGGCGCGCAGCCTCGCGGGCGGCCTGCACCGCCGGCAGCAACAGCGCGACGAGGATCCCGATGATGGCGATGACCACCAACAGTTCGACGAGAGTGAAACCGCTCCGGCAGCGCCGCGGCCGCGGCAGGACGTTCACGTAGCTCATGGAGTGCTCCTCGGGCCAGGGGGATTGCGCGACCTGCGCGCGGGCGGCTACGGCGGGCTGAGGTCGAAATCGAAGCGTTGGCCCCGCCGCGCTTCGACCGTGGCGCGGAGCTCCGATTGGACGCGATAGCGGGAGGGGACGGCAGGCCGATCACAGCCGCAGTGGCCGGCCGGTTCGTCCCCGGCCTCCACGAAGATGCGGACCACGTATTCGCCGGGTGCCACGCCGGGCTCGAATGCGGTCCGCATCAACCGGTAGCGGCCGTTCTCATCGGTCAGCCCGAACGCGGGCGTGCCCCCCGCTTCTACCGGGCGAAACTCGACGGTGACGCCCGCAAGCGGCTCCCCGTCGAGCGTTACCGCCCCCCCGGCCGAGACCAAACCACCACCCGGACCGCATCCCGCCGTCACGACCACGGCCAGCACGAACACCTTCCATCCGGGGTTACCATGAAGTGACACGCAGCCGCTCTCCTATGGGAAACGCGACAATGCCGCGGCGTGGCGGCACGCCCCCCCCCGAGCGGAGTGCACCACCGCAGCGGGCCGTCCTCCAGATCGAAGAGCTGCTCCGCCCCGTGGGCGGGCCGCCAAACGTACTTGGAGCGGCCGTCGGTGTAGGCGCGGAATTTCTGCGCAGGCTCTTCCGGGGCGGGGTGCAAGTCTCCCGAAAAAGACGCCCAATTCGGGAATGCCATCCGCGAACACCCAGGCCGACGCCGGCCGCCCGGCCGACTGTCGGCGCGCCCACCAGTCTAGAATGAAGGCAAGCCCCCTCGCAAGCCCGTCAAGCACTTCCACCGCGGATTTCCGCCCGACGCTACACGTCGGGGGGGAACGACAGAACCGCAGCGAGCACAGCCCCAATCCGCAATCGAACGACGTGCTCTACACCTTCTTCGAGTACGAGCTGAAGCCCCGAGAGTGTAGAATGGCCGGGGCGGGGCGGTGGTTCCTGTTTTTCGGGAGGTGGTCATGCGATGGCTTCTGGTATGCGGGATGGCAGTGGTGATGGCCGGGTCGACCGGGGCGGGAGTCGCCGTGGCCGAGCCGCCGGAGATCATCTTCCACGGCGGAAAGATCGTTACCGTGGACGAATCTTTCGGCATCGCCTCGGCCCTGGCCGTTCGCGGGGAGCGGATCGCAGCGGTGGGTGAGGATGAGGAGGTGCTCGCCCTGGCCGGGCCGGGGACGCGGCGGATCGACCTGGCCGGTGCCACGGTGCTCCCCGGGCTGATCGACTCCCACATGCACGCTCCCAGCGCGGCCGTCTACGAGTTCGACCATCCGGTGCCCGAGATGGAGTCGATCGACGACGTGCTCGACTACGTGGCGGCGCGGGCCGCCGCCCTGCCCGACGGGGAATGGATCGTCGTCCAGCAGGTCTTCATCACACGGCTGAAGGAGCAGCGGTTCCCCACCCGCGAGGAGCTCGACCGCGCGGCCCCGCGGCACCCCGTCTTCTTCCGCACCGGTCCCGACGCGGCGCTCAACTCGCTGGCCCTGGAGGAGAGCGGCATCGACCGCGACTTCGTCCCCGACGACGGCCAGGCGGGCTACGCCGAGCGGGACTCCGGCACCGGCGAGCTCACCGGCGTGCTCCGCAACCTGAGCCGGTACGTGAACGCCCGCTCGCCGGCCCGCAGCCCTAGCGAGGAGGAGCGCCGGGAGGCCCTCCGCGCGCTGCTGGCCGACTACAACACCGTGGGGATCACGAGCATCGTCGACCGCGGCGTCAGCGACGCCTCGATCCGCCTCTACGAGGCCCTGCGCGACCGCGGCGAGCTCACCTGCCGCGTCTTCCTCACCTACTCGGTCAACGCCCAGCAGCCGATCGAGACGATCGAAGCGCGGATCGCCTACGCCGCCGAGCATCCCCTGCGGGAGTACGACCCCCTCTTGCATATGCGGGGCATCAAGACCTTTCTCGACGGCGGCATGCTCACCGGCAGCGCCTATATGCTCGAGCCGTGGGGGGTCAGCGAGATTTACGGCATCAGCGATCCGGACTACCGCGGGCTGTTGTTCATCGAACCGGACAAGCTCTATGCCCTCGCCCGCGCGGCACTGAGCCGGGGAATGCAGCCGACGGCGCATACCGTAGGCGACGGGGCGGTGCGGGCCCTGGTCGATGCCTACGAGCGGGTCGATGCCGAGCTGCCCGTCGGCCAGCTACGGCCGTCGATCTGCCATGCCAACTTCATCCACCCCGACGACGCCGCACGGATGGCCCGCCTCGGCGTGGTCGCCGACCTCCAGCCCGCCTGGCTCTACCTCGACGGCGCCACGCTCCGCCGCCAGTTCGGCGAGGAGCGGATGCGGCGGTTCCAGAACTACCGCGCCCTGTTCGACGCCGGCGTGGTCGTCGGCGGCGGCTCGGACCACATGCAGAAGATCGGCCGCCGGCGGTCGAACAACCCCTACGATCCCTTCCTCGGCATGTGGATCACGCTGGCGCGGCAGCCCCGCTGGACCGACGCGCCGCTGACGCCCGCGGCGCGGATCACCCGCGAGGAGGCCATCCGCCTCTACACGATCCAGAACGCCTTCCTCACCTTCGAGGAAGACGAAAAGGGCTCGCTGGAGCCGGGCAAGCTGGCCGACCTCATCATCCTCGACCGCGACATCCTCACCTCGCCGCTGGACGCGATCAAGGACACCAAGGTCGTGGCAACCTGGCTGGGCGGCGAGCAGGTCCACCCCCAGCCGTAAGCACCGGCGCCTCGCCGCAAGCGCTCACGGCATCTCCATTTTCTTCTTTTTTTGACAGGAGGGAACGGAGGGAACGGAGAAGGATCGAGAGAATAGTGAAAGGGAGCGAGGCGGCTGGTGATGGTCCGAGGGGACCGTCCTCTCTGAGCACTTTCTCCGGCAACCCCATGTGATCTGGCCCCCTTCCTCTCCATGTGGCCGTTCAAAGGCCGGCCGGGTGATGGTCCTCTATTCGGTCCACAGACGCTATCTTTACGGCGTCGGGCGGCACGGATTTCCGGCGGTTAGAGCTCCCATCCTTCGCGCCGCGAGGGGCGGAGCAGGCGGTCGGCCTCGTCGTGGTTCACGATGCGGCAGGTCATCGGATCGAACTCGAGCGTCTCCGTGAAGAGCGAGGCTACGTTGCCCAACAAGAGGAGCTCCATGGCCGGGCCCGAGTGGTCGTAGCACGAGAAGGGGGCGGAGCCGCCCCGGCAGGCGGCCATCCATTCGCGCTCGTGTCCCGGCACGCTGGGGTACCGTTGCGGCAGGCCGCCGGCATCGGGAAAATCGCCTTCGGGCAGGAGGGCGCAAATCGAGTTGTGGGCGTTCGTATGGACCACGCCCTTGCTGCCCACCAAGAGGGCGCCCGACTCGGGCGTCCAGCTCCCTTCCCAGACCAGCGACCGGCCGGCGATCCCTTCGAGCCGCTGCCAGATTCCCTGCCGCTCCATCTCCTCCCGGGGGGCGTTGTACCAGTGGATGCGGACCGGCGGCAGCTCGCCGCGGGCGGGGATGTCCCAGCGGACGGTCTGCCAGCGGGGGAAGGTATTCGGGGAGATCTCGGCAGGCTCCGCCTCCACGCGGATCGTGCCCTGCACTTCGCCGTCCGTTCCCCAGAGGGCGCCGAGGCGGAGCGACTTGAAGGCCAGGTTGATGCCGTGCGAACCGTTGTACCCCAGGTTCCCGGCTCCGACTTCCCGCCAGACGCCCCACATCCACGCCGGGTGGAAGGGGCGGGAGGCCAGGGGTCCGAGCCAGACGTCCCAGTCGAGGTAGTCGGGCACCGGCTGCTCTCCGGTGGGCAGGTCGCGGGGACCGGGACCGCCGAAGACGAACCAGACGTGGGCCTCGCGGATCTCGCCCACGGCGCCGTCCTCGATGAGCTCGAGGGTGCGGCGGAAGGAGTCGGTGGCCATGCCCTGGTTGCCCATCTGCGTGGCCACGTTATGCTCGCGGGCGATGCGGCGGAGGGCCGCCGCCTCGCCGACGTTCTGCGCCATGGGCTTCTCGGCGTAGGCGTGCTTGCCCCGCCGCATGGCGGCGGCGGCGATCGCCCCGTGGTTGTGGGCCGGCGTGGCCGCGATCACGCCGTCGAGGCGGGCATCCTGCTCGTCGAGCATCTGGCGGAAGTCCTGATACCAGGGGAGGTCGGGACGCTTCTCCCGCCAGGGCTCGGCGCGCCGGGCGTCGACGTCGCTGACGGCCACGAGGTTCTGCCCCACCCGGCCGACCGCCTCGGCGAGCCACGTCCCCCGGTTTCCCACGCCCGCCACCGCCAGGTTCAGCTTCTCGTTGGCATGGTAGGACCGCGCCGACCGGCTGTCGCCGAGGACCCACCAGCCGACACTTGCGGCGGCTGCCGACTTGACGAACGCCCGCCGTCCCAGTTCACCGTTTCTTCGGCACATCGCTGCGCTCCCGTGACACAGAGGTTTCCGGCCCTTCCGTTCCCGGCCCGTCGCCGAGGCCCCGTGCAGAAGGACCGCCGCTGGGCGCAGGTTACCCCGAGCCGCCGCCGCATACAACCGTTTCGTGGGAACGGCACCGCAGCGCCGATCCGCAAACGCGCCGGTGGCCGGGGCGCCGCGCCGCGGCGCCCTGGGAATTACGCCGTGCCCGCGGCCACGCCGGCAGGCGTTGTGTGGCAGGCAAAGATGAACTGCTCGCCGTCGAAGTCCACCACCATTTCGATCCCCTCGACGGCCTCGCGCTTGAGGAGCTCGACGGCGATGGGGTTCTGGATCTGCTGCTGGATGACCCGCTTCAGCGGCCGGGCGCCGTAGGTGGGGTCGTAGCCGCGTTCGGCGATGGCGTCCACGGCGGCGGCGGTCACGGAGAGCGCGATCTCTTTCTCGGCGAGCTGCCGCTTCAGGCGGTCGATCTGGAGCTCGACGATGCGGCGGAGCTGGCTGCGATCGAGGGGGTGGAAGACGATCGTCTCGTCGATGCGGTTGAGGAACTCGGGGAGAAAGCGGGTGGAGAGGGCCTCCATGACGGCGCTGCGGATCTGCTCCTCGCTGCCGCCCTCCCGGGAGATCTCCTGGATAAGCTGGCTGCCGATGTTCGAGGTCATCACCACGATGGTGTTGGTGAAGTCGACGGTGTGCCCCTGGTTGTCGGAGAGGCGGCCGTCGTCGAGGACCTGGAGGAGGATGTTGAAGACGTCGCGGTGGGCCTTCTCGATCTCGTCGAGGAGGATCACGGCATAGGGGCGGCGGCGGACGGCCTCGGTCAGGCGGCCCCCCTCCTCGTAGCCCACGTAGCCCGGCGGGGCGCCGATGAGGCGGCTGACCGTGTGCCGCTCCATGAACTCGCTCATGTCGAGGCGGACCATGGCGTTTTCGTCGTCGAACATCACCTCGGCCAGCGCCTTGCAGAGCTCGGTCTTGCCCACCCCGGTGGGCCCCAGGAAGAGGAAAGAGCCGAGCGGGCGGTTGGGGTCCTGGAGCCCGGAGCGGCTGCGGCGGACGGCATGCGCCACGGCGGCGACGGCTTCGTCCTGTCCGACGAGGCGCTGGTGGATCCGCTCTTCGAGCACGAGGAGCTTGGCCCGCTCCGTCTCCATCATGCGGGAGACGGGGATGCCCGTCCAGGCGCTGACGACCTCGGCGATCTCCTCGGGACCGACCTCCTGGGGAAGGAGGGGATGGCCGACGTCGCCACCGTCGTCCGCTTCCAATCCTTGCAGTTGCTCGTCGAGCTTCCGCTTCTCGATGTCCAGTTCGTAGAGGCGGCGGTAATCCTCCTCCGGCACGGGGATGCCCGAGGACTGCTTCTCCTTGATGGCCGCTTCGAGCTGGCGGAACTCGTGTTCGACCTGCGGGAGCCTGTCGCGGAGCGCCCGCACGTCGCCCAGACCCGCCTTCTCCTTCTCCCATTGCTCGCGGAGCCGCTTCAGCCCCTCGTCCAGCGCAGCCATCTCCTCCTTGATCTCGGCCAGCCGCTGGCGGGCGTGCTCCTCCTTCTCGTCGGCCAACTGGCGGGCGGCCAGCTCCAGCTGCGTGAGCCGCCGCTGCACCTGGTCGATCTCCGCGGGCACGCTCTCCAGCTCCATCGCCAGCCGGCTCATGGCCTCGTCCATCAGGTCGATGGCCTTATCGGGGAGGAAGCGGTCGACCAGGTACCGGTTGGAGAGGTTGGCGGCGGCCACCAGCGCGGAATCCCTGATCCGCACGTTGTGGTGGCGCTCGTAGCGCTCCTTGAGGCCGCGGAGGATGGCGATGGTATCCTCGACCGTGGGCTCGCCGACGTGGACCGGCTGGAAGCGCCGCTCCAGGGCGGCGTCCTTTTCGACGTGCTGGCGGTATTCGTCGAGGGTGGTGGCGCCGATGCACCGCAGGTCGCCGCGGGCGAGGGCGGGCTTGAGGAGGTTGGCGGCGTCGCTCCCCCCCTCGGCGCGGCCGGCGCCGACGACGG
>SLBP01000043.1:0-17967 GCA_007126245.1 Planctomycetales bacterium | reverse complement strand
TTGAGCGCTGCCGACCCCGTCCGCCGCAGCGACTGGCAGTGCGGCAGCGCCGCCAGGAAGGCGCGGACGTCCGGCGCTTCGAGTGTGGCGCCGGGCGGAAATCCGATCGCCGCCAACGACTCCCCGCAGGTAGTTGTCCCGCTGGTTCGGATCGGGCGGCCGTCCAGCCATGCCCCTTGGCCCGCCGCCGCCGAGAAGCACTCTCCCGAGACCGGATCGAACACCGTCCCGACCAGAAGCTCCTCTCCCCGCTGCAGGGCCACGGAAACACAGAAGTGCGGCACGCCGTGGACGTAGTTCGTGGTGCCGTCGAGCGGGTCGACCACCCAGCGATACGCCGACGCGTTCCCTGCGCCGGCGCGGTGTTCCCGGCTCCCCTCTTCGCCGAGGACCTCGTGCTCCGGGTAGGCCTCCTGCACCACCTGCCGTACCGCCTCCTGCGAGGCGAAATCGGCCTCGGTCACCAGGTCGGCCGGTCCCTTCTCGCGGGCTTCGACCCGGCCCATCTTCGCGAGCAGCACCGCCCCGCCCGCGCGCGCTGCCCGTTCACACACTTCGGCATATTCCAGCATGATCCCATTCCCGGAGCCAAGCCCCATCCCCAAGTCAGCCGATTATAGAGTACGGGGCGTGTTGGTGACCACCTTCCCCCGGCAGGACGGGACGTGCGAGGATGTGACCGGTGGAATATGGGACTTGGGCGACGCGTTTCTCTGCCGGTCTCTTGTCCTCCCACCTGGCCTGCCGCGGCCAAGGGGCCTCGTGACGATCGTTCCCGGGCCGGAAGTGAAGATCGAGCGGAACATCCGGTGAAACCCCGGATTACGACGCCCCGCGAATGGAAATAATCTTGCGTTCCCCGGACCTGCCTTGGCGATGACGAGGTGAGCGAGACGGTGGCGATGCCTGGGCAGAGATAGGGTGACACCCTCCATTAGTGGTATTTGATGAAAACCGGTTCCCTCGCCCGCGATTCTTGTGGACACGCCCGACAATCTTGGTATTATGGTGAGGTGGGTGGGAGAGCCCGCGGCGCCAGCCGCCCCGGGCAGGACCCCCACAAGGCGAGGCTCCCTGTATCATTCATTTCGTTGTGGAGATTGCTTCGCGTTTCCGGCCTCTTCTCTGTTCCGGCCCCGCCGTCTTGTACTTGTTGCAAGCGGCGGGGTTTTTTGGTTGGTAGGCTGGCTGCTTGCGCGACGTGCTCCCTTCCCTCCCTGTCCTGCCTGTGGTTGCCGGCGGCGGGATGACGCCTTCGGGCGGAGACGGGCTTGCCCGTGGCGTGGTATCGGTCGCCCATGACGCCGGGCGCAGGCGACCCATCGGCCAAGAGGTGATCGATGAGCGGCTGTCCTTGGAAGGTGAGTGCCCTGGGGGCCCTGTTGGAACTCGCCGGCTTGCGTGCGGAGCTGCAGTTCGACAGGCCGCAGGAGGGATGGACCGCGGTGGAGGTTGACGGCGAGCGGCTTACCGGCGCGGGCCTGATGGGCATCGAGGCGCCGACCTTCTCGGCCGGTGAGTCCCCGCGGCTGATCGACTCCTTCGTGCGCGGCGGCGACCTGGTGCTCGCTTACGACGAGACGCCCGCCTGGCCGATCCGCGTGGACGCCACGTTCAGCGCAGCCGCCGCAGAGGCTCCCCTGCTCGCCGCTTTCGATCTGCTCGTCTCCGTGCGGACCAGTTTGCTCAACAGCCGTCCCGCTATGGCGGTGCGCTCCCGGGTTCCCGCCGAGGAGATCCTCGTCTTCGCCGACCCGGACGGCGACCGCCTCGAACCCGTCAATGCAGGGCGATCCTACGTGGTGGAGAGCTCGCTGCCGGTGGTGTACCGTTTGCCGGGGGGGCGATTCAGCTACCTGGAGGCTGCCTACCCCGGACAGCTCCACCGCCTCGAGGCTTCCGTCTCGCCCCCCGGCGATCTGGCCGAGGTCCGCCATCCGCTCTTCTTCGAGTCCCTCGAGAAGGGTGTCATCCTCCGCGCCTGGCTCCGCGGGGTCTTCGCCGCTCGCCGCGCCGACCTCGCCGTGGCCCGCTCGGTCTACAAGTCCCTGGCCGCCGAGCCGCCCCCCCTGGCCAGTTGACGGGCCGGCCGGTCGGCGGTCAGTCGAACTCGTCCCAGGTGGTGCGGAGGATCTCGCGCTGCCAGCCCTCTTCGTGAACGGGCCAGGCGGCGAGTCGCCGGTCGGCCTCGACGAGCCGTTGCGGGAGGTTGGTGATGCCGGCCCGCCGCCGACACTCCCACTCCCCCGGCGATGGAGGGGGGAAGCGGCCGGGGCGATTGGCCAGGCGGCAGGTGATCCGGCCCTGGTCGAAGATGGTCAGCAGGGCGGGCACTGCCAGTTCCAGGAGCCGCCGCGCGATCAGCTCGTGGCTTGCCGTGTGGTAGCGGCGTTTCAGCTCGAAGAGGTCTTCCGCGGACTCGCCGGCGTGGGCGGAAAACCAGGGCTCCGGGAGGAGGAGGCGGGCGGCGAAGCGGCTGGCGAGGGCCTCGCGGGCGTTCGGCGGGGCCTCGCGGGGATCGACGGCCAGTGTGGCGAAGACCCGCGCGGCCACCGCCTCGCCGATCTCGTGGGCCACGGCCCACTGCCGCCGCTCGGGGCGGGGATCGGGGCGCACGAGAATCGCGGCCCGCGGCTGCCGCGGCGTGCCCGCCAGACGCACGAAGCGGCCCCGCCCGCCCTGGGAAGCGTCCGTGGCCACCGCAATCCCCAGGCACCGGGCCACGACCAGGGCGTCGACTGGAGGGGCGGCGACACCGCTGCGCAGAAGCACTTCGGCCACCACGGCATCGAGCGCGGCGAGGAAGTCCTCGTGGGGAATCTCCAGGAGCATGAAGGGACCTCGATTCGCACGCGGGGTAGGCGGCAGCGGCTCGCTGCGCCGCGGCCCTACTGGGATGGGGCCGCTCGACAGCGCGCCGGGATAGTGTACTTATGTACACGCTACCCCGTGAGAGGCCCTTTGGCAAGGCAGGGACGGGACGCGTTCGGCCGCCGCGCAGCGACCTTGACATGGTCGCGGCGACACCGAAATCCCGTGAGAAAGTGAAGGCGAGAAGGAGGCAGGACCCGCCACAAGGTCATCCGGGGCGAACATCGGGCTTCGCGGAGACCTTCGCCGGTCGTGGTCCGGCCGCCACGCCGTGTTGCCGATTTTCGACGCCGTGCCCGCCGCCGTGGTACGCGCCGCGCGCCCGGGCGGGGTGCCCCGGCTTCGCTCCCAGCCCGCACCTGCCGGGTGCACCGGTCGCCGCAGTCCGCGCATGGCTGCTATGCGTGCCACCGCGGCACGCCGCATGCTTCTCTCTTCGCTCGGAGCGTCCTCGTGGGCCGCCGCCGGGCGGAAGCCGCGGGTATGCCCTCTCTATGTCTGGCCTTGGCGATAACGACGATCCCGAGAGGAGCCGCGCGCGATGCTCAACCTGTCCGGCCGTCCCCCCATCGTCCTCGCTGCTCTGCTCATTTCGATGGGGTACCTGTTCCCCGCTCCCGCCGCCACGGCCGCGCCGGCAGCCGTCCGGGGGCACCTTCCTCGGCGGGGTGCTCACTGGCCGGTAACTTGCCGGACCACACCACGCTGGGCGAGGATTCGGCCGCGGTACGTTCCGGTGTGCACTTCGGACTCCGGCCACGTGGCGGTGGTTGCCTGTGCCGGGGGGACATCGCAGATCGAGGCCTCCAGCCACGCGTCACCGGTAGACCTAAGTGTCTACGAACCTGCCGAGGAGGGGCCGCAACCGACGCCCGCTCCGATCCGCGGACCTACCCCAAAAAGGGAGACTGACCCCCCAGTGCTTCGCCTGGAGACGATCTGGCTCCCGGAAGAAAATTGATGCCGCTGTACCGCCCGCCAGGGTTCCCTGCCGCGAGTGGCCGCCGCCGACGGCGGGGAGGGGGTTCACGGCGCCAAGCTTTGCCGCCATACTCAGGGGCTACGCAGCCCGAACCCCCTCTTGTTGCGGAAGAGGCGCTCCATGCGAAACACCCAAGCGACCCAGCTCCTTTTCGACCAGTCGTGCCCCGGGCGGCGGTCGGTGCGGATGCCCCCTTGCGACGTCCCGGACGGGCCCTTGGAAGACCTCCTTCCCCCAGCCGCGCTGGCTGCTGCGCCGCCGCCGCTGCCCGAGACCGCCGAACCCGACCTGGTGCGACACTTCGTCAACCTCTCGACGCTTAACATGGGCGTCGATACGCACTTCTATCCCTTGGGCTCTTGTACGATGAAGTACAACCCCAAGCGGAACGAGCAGCTTGCCGGTCTGCCCGGGTTTACCGGGCTGCATCCCTACCAGGACGAAGAGACGCTCCAGGGGATCCTGGCGTTGCTCCACTCGGCCCAGGAGATGCTCGGCGAGATCGCCGGTCTGCCGGCCGTCTCCCTGCAGCCGGCCGCCGGGGCCCACGGCGAGATGACGGCCCTCCTCGTCGCCGCGGCCCATTTCCGCTCTTTGGGCGAGAAGCGGAGCGTGGTCCTCATCCCCGACGGCGCGCACGGGACGAATCCCGCCAGCGCCGCCGTGGCCGGCTTCCGCACCGTCGAGGTGAAGAGTACGGATGCGGGGCTGGTCGACCTGGCGGTGCTGGCCGAACGGCTCGACGCGCAGACGGCGGTGTTCATGATCACCAACCCCAACACCTTGGGGCTCTTCGACGGCCAGATCGCGGAGATCGCCCGCATGGTCCACGAGGTGGGCGGGCTGGTGTACCTTGACGGCGCCAACATGAACGCCATCCTGGGCGTGGCGCGGCCCGGGGATTTCGGGGCCGACATGATGCACTTCAATCCCCACAAGACCTTCAGCGGCCCCCACGGCGGCGGCGGTCCCGGTGCCGGCCCCATCGCGGTGAGCGGGGCCCTGGAGCCTTTTCTCCCTGCACCGGTGGTGGTCCGCGACGGCGAGCGGTATCGGCTCGATAACGACCGGCCCCGGTCCATCGGCCGCGTGCGGAGCCATTTCGGCAACACGGGAGTTTTGCTGCGGATGTACTGCTACCTCCGCACCCACGGCCCGGACGGCCTGCGCCGCGTGGCCGAGAACGCCGTGCTCAATGCCAACTACCTGCGGCACTGCGTCCGCGACCTCCTCGACGTGCCCCACGGCGAGCGGTGCATGCACGAGTTCGTGGCCTCGGCCGCGCGGCTGAAGCGGGAGCGGGGGATCACCGCCATGGACGTTGCCAAGCGGCTCCTGGACTACGGCTTCCACGCCCCCACGGTCTACTTCCCGCTGATCGTCGCCGAAGCGCTCATGATCGAACCCACGGAGACGGAGAGCAAGACCACGCTCGACGCCTTCGCCGCGGCCCTGCGGGCCATCGCCGAGGAGCCGCGGGAGACCGTCCAGCAGGCACCGCAGAGCACACCCGTCTGCCGTCCCGACGAGGTCCAGGCCGCCCGCAAACCGGTCTTCAAGTGGACGGCGGCTGCCGAATCTTGAGCGCACCGACGCCGCCGGCGCGCCTTGGGCCAGCGACGATGCCCGACTCGCCCAACCTTCCTCCCGCCGAACTTCCCCCTCCCGCGGCCGATCCCCGCTGGCGTCGGGCGGTCCGCCGCCGGCTGGCCGCCTGGTACGCCACCCACGCCCGCGACCTCCCCTGGCGCCGCAGCCGCGACCCCTACCGCGTCTGGCTCAGCGAGACGATGCTCCAACAGACGCAGGTGGCCACGGTGGAAGGCTACTTCGCCCGTTTCCTCGAACGCTTTCCCGATATTGCGGCGCTGGCTTCGGCGAAGGAAGAGGATGTGCTGCGGGTGTGGGAGGGACTGGGCTATTACCGCCGCGCCCGCCAATTGCACGCCGCCGCGCGGCTCCTCGTCGACGAGTACCATGGGGCGTTTCCCCGGACGGTGGAAGGCTGGCGGCGGCTGCCGGGCGTGGGGCGGTACACGGCCGGAGCGGTGGTCTCGATCGCCTTTGCTCGTCCAGCCCCCATTCTCGAAGCCAACACGGCCCGGCTCTTCAGCCGCCTGGTCGCCTTCGAAGGCGAGACTTCGTCGGCGGACGGTGAGCGCCTCCTCTGGTCGCTGGCTGCGGCCCTCGTGCCGCGCAAGGAACCCGGGGTGTTCAACCAGGCCGCCATGGAGCTGGGAGGCCAGGTCTGCCGTAGCCGGCTCCCCCAATGTGTGGACTGTCCCCTCGAGGATCTCTGCGCAGCGCGGCGGCGGGGACGGACCGAGACCATCCCCCGCCCCAAGCGCCGGCCGGCCATCGAGCAGCGCTACGAAGCGGCTCTTCTCGTTCGCCGGCAGGGACGCGTGCTCCTCGTCCGAATTCCCGAGGGCCGCCGCTGGGCGGGACTCTGGGACTTCCCCCGCTTCCAGCTCGCCGGCCGTGCGGCCGAAGATCCCGCGGCGGCGCTGGCTGCCGAGATCGAGGCCCTCAACGGGATGGCCGTCCGCGTCGAGGGCCACCTCCTCCGCCTCCGGCACGCCGTGACTCGCTACCGCATCACGCTCGACTGCTTCGCCGCGAAGTTTCTCGGCAACGGCGGCACACCCGCCGCTGCCCCCGAGGTCCGCTGGATCCGCCCGGCCGAGCTGGACCGCTACCCCCTGAGCACCACCGGCCGCCGGCTGGCACGCCTCGTCTGAGACGTTCGGCCCCTTCACTCCTCCCAGAACATCAGCGCCCCGACCGGACCGCCGCCGGGGCGGAGCGTGCGGGCGGGGCTCTCAGGTCTCAGGCGGAAATCGCCCCCCTCGGCGTCGACGAACTGCGGCTCGGCGAAGCGGGAGTGGGCGTCGAGCCCGGTAACCTCTCGGTACGCGTCGAATTCGCCGATTCGCTCCCGGAACCACCAGGCCGCGATCCCCGTCTCGCTGTACCAGAGGTTGAAATCGATCTCGGGCAGCACTTCCCATCCGCTCGAGTATCGGCTCCCCCAGTGGGTGGCGCCGTAGAAGATGTTGTACTTGATTTCGATGCCCGACGTCTCGGCAGTGTTCGTGTAGAACATCAGGTGGCTGCCGTTCCTGTCCGGCCGCTGCGCGTGGGCCCACCCGCCGCCCGCGTTGACGCAGGTGTTGTTGACGAAGCGGATGTTCCGCGTGACGGCCGACTCGGGGTTGTTCCAGTATTCGAAAGAGTACTCGGCGTTGCGGATGAAGTTGTTGCGGTACGTGATGTTGACCTGCTTCGAATCGGGCCCGCGGCCCTGGTTGGTCAGCGCCGCGTCGTACACTTCCCAGATCCGGCAGCCTTCGACGAGGTGGTCGCTGGCGGCGTTCCAGAACTCGATGGCGTTTCCGTACCGCACGGGCGTCCCGTCGGGCCGGGTGTGCTGGTGGGCCCCGCCGATGTAGCCAAGATCGCAGTTGCGGATCACCAGGCTGCGGGTGTTGCTGCCGCCGAAGCCGTGCGCGGCGCCGTACATCACGGCCAGCCCGTCGTAGACCACGTGTTGGGCGCCGGTCTGGTTGACGACGTGCCGGCCCATGGCCAGCTCGATGCTCCCGTGCCGCTCCGGCGGTGCGACTTCCGAATAGAGATAGACGCGCTGGGAGGCGCCGTCGTAGAAGAAGTCGTAGGGCCTGACGAGGTCGTCGATCGACCACTTCTTCCACCCGCAGACCGTGCCGCCGTCGAAGATGATGTTTCCCACGTCGGCATCGAGCGGGTCGGCGATGTTCGGCGTGGCGGCGTGCAGCGCTTGGGGCTGAAACTCGAACGTCGTGCCGGCGGGGAGCCTCCCGCCCAGGCTGAGGTGGAGCCGGCCGTCTTCGGAAGACCGCGAGGCTCGGAGGGCCACTTCGAAGCTCTTCCATTCCGCGCCCACGGCGTGCTCGGCCGGCCCGGAGCGGGCGAACGCCGTCCAGGGGGCCGCGCCGCGGAGGATCGCCACACCGGGGAACTGGAAGGGCGTGCTGCTGCGGGCGCGAAAGGAAAGGACCAGCCAGGCCCCCTCTTCGATCTCCACCGCCGGGCCCCAGAGCTGCACGTGATTCGACGCCGACCCGCTGCCCGCCGAGGCGACCCGGAGGATCGTTCCGTCGGGGGCCTCGGCGTGCTCCAGCTCCACGCGGGCTCCCGCCTCCTGGTGGTGCCGCCACCGGCTGTCGCGCAGGTCCAGCAACCGCTCGTCCCGCCGGTATTCCATCGGCAGGGTGGCCCAGAGGTTCTCGCCGACCTGCACCCAGTCCTCCCGCCGGTTGCGGGGCAGCGAGCCGAGGATCCGCGGCTTCGGCCCCTCACCATAGGATGTGTAGGTGACCGGCGCGCCCTCCTCACCGCTCGCCGGGATCAGGGAGCCGCGCCAGAGCCCCCCTTTTCGGAAGCGCACCGTATCGCCCGGCTGCAACGCGGCCGCGTTGACCCGCTCCAGGCTGCGCCAGGCGCGGTCCGGCGATCGCCCGTCGTTGCCGTCCCGCCCCGCTTCGGAATCGACGTAGAAGGTGCGGCCGCTGCTCGTCGCGGCCGCCGCCTCGCTCGCGTCGGGGCGCGCTTCCCACGAGAGGAGCAAGAGGCAAAGCGGTACGCCGATCGCGCGCCACCCTACGTTCCACGTGCGGTCCATGGTGATAATCTTCATGCTGACGGGGTTCCCTGAAAGATGGTGCACGGCGGAGGCGCGTTCGCCTGCCGGGGGCGCGCCGACAGGGTCGCACGACCGGTTCCCGGCGACGCCGGCCGGTAAGATCGCCGGCTCCCCTACGGCGACTACGGCCCGTTCACCTGGGGTGGGTGATACCAGAACGACCGCCAATACGCCCCGTCGGCGGCGTAGACGTCGAGCGGGGCATCGGGGTCGAGGTCGGCAGGGAGAATGCCGTACTCCTGGAGCTTGCGGATGTAATAGACGTTGGGCACGAAGCCGGGCATGTCGAAGCGCTTCTCGTCGTGGAGGCGGCGGCTGGCGGCGGCAATGGCCGCCAGCAGCGCCTGGTAGTCCGGGTCGCTGGTGTCGGCGAAGACGTACGGGGCGCACCAGCCGAGGCCCCCGGCCTCCGGCGACAGGGGCGCGCGGAGCAAGGGCGACATCTCCGGCCGGGTGAGGTTGCAGAGGGATTGCGGCGGCCGGGCGTTGCCGAAGCGGTAATAACCGATCTCGCCGCGGATCCGCGCCAGCTCGGTGAACTCGTGGACCAGGGGGAGGTGCGGCCCCGGCTCGCCGAAGCGGAAGTAGAGGTCGCCCTCGCCGATGCGGCGCTGCTCGGGAGCGGGTGCGCCGTGGCAGCCGCCGCAGCGCCGCTCGACGACTTCCACGGGGAACTGCACCGGTGCCATTCCCGATCCCAGGGCCCCGTAGGTCCCGGCGTAGACGGCGCTCGTCTCGATCCAGAGGCGCACGGTCGCCAGCTCCTCGTCGCTCAGCTCGGCATCGTAGTGGCTGCCGTCGACCAGATCGAGCAGGCGGCTCGCCGAGCTGCCGATGGAACGGGGCGGCCGGTCGCCCTCTTCGTTGCGGGCGTCGGATATCAACTCATGCCGCAGCATCGTCCAGAAGCTCTGGGAGAATATCGGTGTGTGGTCCCCGCTGAAGTCGATGCGGCCTTCCATGCGCTCGGGGTTGTGGCACTCGAGGCAGTGCCGGTCGAGGATCGGCTGGATGTCGCGGGGGAAATCGAAGACCTCGGGCAGGGCGGCGATCGGCTCGATGCGGTCCGCCGGGCGCTGCAGGGCCTGGAATCCCGTGTCGACGAAGGGGGTGGTGATCCGCGCCTCGTGGCAGCCGACGCAGCCGGTGGTCTCGCCCGGCTGCACGCTCACGAAACTCTGCATCCGCTTGACCGAGAGATCGTTCTCGTCCAGGGCGACGAAGAAGACGGATCGCATGGCGGGTACTTCGAAATGGGCCGAGCCGTCCTCGGCGACGGGTACGGTGCCCAGCACGGAGGCCAGTTGGAAGGTGCCGCCGGCGCTGATCGGCCACATGCCGCCCGAGAAGTTGATCGGCTTGGGGAGCCGCTCGAGGACGAGCAGCCTCTTGATCTCGCCGCGGCGCACGCCCGCCATGTTCCGGCCGCGGTAGACGTCGCCGACGAACAACCGCCCCGTGGCCTGGGAGAGATCGGTCCGCGCCGGCACCACCGGCTCGCGGGGCCGCGGCACCAGCGGCCGGGGTTCGTGGCACTGGAGACCGTCGGACGACGAAGGCGCGCAGATCAGCTCCGTGCGGCCGGCGCCGTCCATGAGGTGGATGCCGCGCCGGTCGGCCACGAGAAAGCAGTCTTCCGAGAAGGGAAAGGGATCGCGGAAATGGGTGTTGCTGATCCGGCGGGCACGATCCGCATCGTCGGGACCGGCCGAGGGGTCGACCACCGTGATATGTCCCATGTGCCCCGGCAGGCCGTGCCCCGGCGAGAAGGAGGCGACCACCTTGTTCGTCTCCGGAATGGGCTTGGCCCCCAGCATGACGGTGCCCGTGAACTGGTTGCCGTAATAGGCCATCCGCCCCGTCCCGTCGGGGTTCACCGTCCAGAGGTGATGGAAGTAGAACTGGCTGCGGTCGACGTACTCCCAGCTCTGGAAGAGGATGCGGCCGTCGGGCAGGACCCAGGGGGTGTTGTCGTGCTCGGCATTGGTGGAGAGCGCGCGGATGTTGCCGCCGTCGGCATCGCAGCGGTAGAGGACGCCCACGGGCGTTCGCCAGCAGCTCACGTAGCGGTTGCAGCGGCTGGAGACGAAGACGATGCCGCCGTCCGGCAGGTAGGTCGGCTCGATGTCGTCGTAAGGGCCGTCGGTCAACTGGACGAGGCCCGTGCCGTCGGCTTGGATCTCGTGGAGATGGTAGTAGGGCTGGCCTCCCTTGCGGTACGAAAAGAGGATGGTATGGCCGTCGTAGTGCACCTGGGGATCGCGGATGCCGCCGTGGGGGTCGTCGAGCAGCACGCGCCGCTCGCCCGTGCGGAGGTGGTAGCGGACGAGACGGCCGCCTTCGCCGAACCGCGGCGGCAGTTGCTCGCCCTCGATCCCCCGCTGCGGCGGATACTCGGGCACGCTGCTCGCCGAGAAGCCGAAATTGGCGTACCAGTGGTCGAAGTCCAGCGGCCGCTCTGCGAAGACGATCTCTTCGACCCCGGCCATGGGACCTTGCAGGCACTCCTCGAGGAGTCCGCTTTCCGCGCGGGCCGGGGAGGAAGACGAAGCGATTACGACCGCTGCGGACCAGACCATCCATCCCAGGAGCATTGACGGGCATTCCAGCTTCATCCGGGAGAATCCTCGGCTCTTCGGGTCTACGCGCCCCGGCAGGCACTCGGGCAATCCCTGCCGCCGTATTCCTCGTCGCCCCGGTCCCTGCCCGTTGTAGCACGAGAGCCGATGCCGGGCAACGTTTTCCCTCGAAGAGAGCGGAAAGGCGCCCTTCTACTCTCCGCGCAGATGGCGGGCCAGGTCGGAGATGGTGGAGATGCCCAGCTCCTCGGCGTGCTCGCGGCGCATGGTGAGCGTGTAGGTGTTGTTGAAGCCGAAGGGCTCGAGCCACTGGAGATCGTATTCTTCGGCGAAGACCTCGCGGACCACCGCGAGGCTCTCGTCGGCATCGGCGATGACCTCGCGGTCGAGGATGCCCACCAGTGCGGTGCCGGTGTACTCGGCGTAGAGGTCGAGATCGCCGCTGAGGAGGGCGTCGAAGCAGATCTTTGTGCCGCCGAGGTTGGCCATGCGGCGGACGCGCAGCTCGGTGCGCCCCTCGACGAAGGCGGCCATCATCTCGGTGAGGATCTCCTGCTCGGTGAACGCCTTACCGCCGATGGTCACCGTTCCCACGGGATCGGCCACCGGCCCGTCGCCGGGGGCCAGCAGCTCCTCCTCTTCGAGGAAGCGGCGGGCGATGCGGTCGGCGGACTCGCCGTGCTCGTCGGCAGCGTAGTTCAGCGCCCGCATCGTCTCGTCGTCGATGCGGCCGGCCAGCAGCTCCAGCGTCTCGCCCAGCTCGGGGAAGGCCTCCAGCGCGTCGCGGCGGACCAGGGGGGCGGCGTGGTAGGGGGGGAAGAAGCCGCGGTCGTCCTCGAGGATCACCAGGTCGTAGGCCTCGATGCGGCCGTCGGTGGCGAAGGCGCAGATGACGTCGACCGCCCCGTCGGCGACGGCGCGGTACATCAGGCCGGGGTCCATCTGCCGCGGTGGTTGCGGGAAGCGGAAGCCGTAGGCACGGCGCATTCCTTCGTAGCCGTCGGGGCGGGTGAGGAACTCGGCGTCGAATGCGGCGCGCAGCGGCGGCCGCCCCGGCCTGATGCCCAGGAGGCCGTCGGCGAGAGCGGCGGCCAGGCGGACGCCGATCAGCGACAGTCCGATGAGGAGCACGGTGCCCACGACCACCGCCAGCCGCGTCTTCTGCGACCACTCGCCCGGCCGGCGGCCCTCGGGATCGAGCCAGCTCTCGCAGCGGGCCAGGGCGGAGTCGAAGACGATCGCGAGGATGGCCGCCGGCACGGTGCCGGCGATCAGGTAGTCCATCTGGATCGCCCGCAGGCCGCGCATGATCAGCACCCCCAGACCGCCCGCCCCGATGAGCGTGGTGAGCGTGGCCACCCCGATGGTCCACACCGTGGCGATGCGGATGCCCGCCATGATCACCGGTAGGGAGAGGGGCAGCTCCACGGAGAAAAGGATCTGCCGGGGTCGCATCCCCATACCGCGCGCCACCTCGACGACGGCGGGATCGACCTGGCGAATGCCGGTGTAGGTGTTGCGGAGGATGGGGAGGAGGGCGTAGAGGACCAGGGCCACCAGCGCCGGGGGCTCGCCGATCAGCGGCAGGCGGACCAGGGTGAAGAGGATGGCGATGAAGGAGACCAGCGCCAGGCTGGGGATCGTCTGCACGATGGCGGCCGCCCCCAGGATCGCCGCGGCCAGCCGCGGCCAGCGACAGCGGGTGAGGTAGACCCCCAGCGGCAGCGCGATGGCCACGGCGATGGCGATCGCAAAGAAGGAGAGGTGGAGGTGCTCGATCGTCCGCTGCACGAGCTCATCGCCGAGCTTGTCGAAGAAGTCGGCCAGGGTGTTCACGCGGCGTCCTCCTCCACGCCACCCAGTAGGGCGTGGATCTCGGCGAGCAGGTCCCGCTTGGAAATCTCCCCGAGCATCCGGCCGCGATCGACCACTGCCAGGCTATCGCGGCGGCTCGACTTGAAGAGGTCCAGGGCGGTAGCCAGCGAGTCGTGGGGGGCGAGCCGGGGGTCACGACTGTCTTCCCGGGGCCGACTCTCGGCATCGGCCGGCTCCGCCTCGCGGGCGGGAAGCAGCGACCGCACCGGCCGGGTGAGGAGGCTGAGCTGGAAGCGGTGCTGGCCGAGGAACTCTTCGACGAATTCGTTCGCCGGCTGCTCGACGAGCTCCCCCGGCGCCGCGATCTGCTGGAGGCGGCCGGCATCGAGAATGGCGATGCGGTCGGCGAGCTTCACGGCCTCGAAGACGTCGTGGGTGACGAAGAGGATCGTCTTGCTGATCGATTCCATCAGCTCGAGCAGTTCGTCCTGGAGCTGCTCGCGGGTGAGGGGGTCCAGGGCCCCGAAGGGTTCGTCCATGAGCACGATCGGCGGATCGGCGGCCAGCGCCCGGGCCACGCCGACCCGCTGGCGCTGCCCCCCGCTGAGGTGGGCCGGGTAGCGGTTGCGGTATTCCTCGGAGGACAGCCCCACCAGGGCCAGCATCGCGTCGACCCGCTCGGCGACCTGCTCCGGGGGCCATTGGAGCAGTTGCGGCGGGATGGCGACGTTCTCCGCCACGGTCATGTGGGGGAAGAGGCCGATGTGCTGGATGGAGTAGCCGATCTTCCGCCGCAGGGCGATGGCGTCGTACTCCATCACGTCGCGCCCCTCGACGAGGATGCGGCCCGCGCTGGGCTCGACGAGGCGGTTGACCATCTTCATGGCCGTCGTCTTGCCGCTGCCGCTGGTTCCCAGGAGGACCAGCGTCTCCCCCTCGGCCATGGAGAGGGTGAAGTCCACCACGGCCTCCACCCCGCCGGGAAACGTCTTTCCAACGTGCTCGAATTCGATCACGATAACCGCCTCACTCCCCGTTGCGCTTGTCGATCTCCAGAATGGCGGAGATGCTGTGCCCGCAGCCGAGCCCCTTCTGGAGCTGCACGACCAGCCCGCGGAGCGAGTAGCCCAACTGGGGCTCGATGATGTTCTCCCGCGGCAGACCGGTCTCCAGCCAGCCCACTCCCTCGACGACGGCCTTCATCCGCGTCATCATCTTCTGCAGCTCCGGCGGATAACCGCCCGGCACCGGCGGGGGGGGGGTCGCGTAGTCGCGGCTCCGCTCGTCGAAACACTCGAGCAGTTCGCTGGTGTACTCGACCAGCGTGTTCCAGCACATCTGCAAGTGCTCGTAGTAGTCGTTCAGGAAGGGGAAGCCGAGCTTGGGATGGTAGTCGATGAAGAGGGTGGAGAGGTCGGTGCGGATGTTTTCTTCGTGGAGCGAGTTGACCACCTCGCGGATCGGCTGGGCGTGGGGGTTGTACTCGCCGGTGTCCATGTGGCGGCCCACCCAGACGGAGCGGTCGAAACAGCTCGCCAGCCGGATGGGGACTCCCGCGCGCTGGCTCGCCTCGGCGAAGATGGCCTCGGCTTCCTGGCGGCTCATCAGCCGCAGCCACAGGTGCTGCAACTCGTCGCGGCGCTGTTCGCGCTCCTCGCGGGGATAAATGTAGGAGACCACGTAGTCCATGTTCTGCCGCTCGGAGGGGTCGTTGGTCCAGAGCGACTGCCACTCGTAGGAGTAGCGTCCGATCCAGTCGCAGACGACGATGGCGTAGTTCTCCACCCGCCGGGCGATCTCGGCCAAGAGAGAGACCATGGTCTCATCGTCGTTGTGGTGCGAGCAGGTGCCGTAGGAGCTGAAGTAGAGGTCGTAGGGCTTCTCGTCCTCGAAGAGGGGCAATCCCTGGGTGAAGTCGCCCTGCTGGAAGATCATCTTCGGGTTGTCGCTGTAGATGGCGCGGGCCTGGGCGAGGAGCGATTCGTTGAGATCCACCCCCTTGTAGAGGCCGAAGTTGTCGGGCGTGAGCAGGCGGACTTCGGTCTGCTGGAGACCGGCGTCGCGGCGGCGGATGCCGGTGAGCAGCTCGTAGCCGTCGGCGCTGCCGCAGCCGAGGTCGAGCACCCGCACCCGCCGCATGTGGGCCCGGCTCCGATTGATGAGCCGCTGCAAGTAGGGGCGGAGCTGGTGGCGGGTGATCTCGTCCTCCCAGTAGCAGCGGACGTTGTCGTATTTGCCGGTCAGGCCGCTGTGCTTGGCGTACAGTCCGCTGCGTACGGCTTCGGTGTAGGCGTCCTGGGCGGCGGGGGGCTGCGTTTGGGGACGGCTGATGGGACCTTGCGACTGGCGCGCAGTCTGGCCGTCGACTCGCTCGGGTTGTATACGCATGGGGATTCTCCTTTTTGCTGGGCCCTAACCCGACCGCGCCGGCGCCGAGACCGCTTCGGCGGCGGGGAGGATCCCCGCGACGCTGCCGAGGACCTCCCGCCGCAGCTCTGCGTCGATGGTGCAGCGCGGCTCGGCGAGGATCGCTTCCAGGCGGCGGTGGGCGGCGCGGAGGGCGCCCCCCTCGTCGTCCTCCAGCGGGTAGCGGGCGTAGACCGCCTCGCGGCTGGGAAGGGGCAGATGGTACATGAAGGTCTTGTGCGGCGAATTCATCACGCCGCGAATCAACGCCAACACGTCATCGCGGCGGTCGGCCGATACGGCCGGACCGCCGAGGGTTCGTTTCACCAGATCGATGTGCGCGTCGTCGAGGATCGCCTGCTCCGGGCAGAAGGTGTTCGTCCGCTCCAGGAGGCCGAAGGCGTAGTGGATGTACTGCGCGCCCCCCTGGGGCACGGCGAGCAGGGTGAGCATCTTCTCCGCCGTAGCCTGGATGCCGGGGACGGAAACGTCGGCCACGCCGGCCGTCGAGTAGCAGGGGAGGCCGTAGAAGCGGGCCATCTGCGCGCAGTCGAGGTTGTAGTGGACGAACTCGGCGGCGGCGTACATGTCGTTGAGGTTGTCCAGCCGCGTGCGGACGGGCACCGCCCCGTAGAGGACCGGCGCGCCGGGGGAGACGAACTGGTTGAGGGCCACGCCGGCGAGCAGCTCGGCGTTGATCTGCGCCACCATGCCGAACTCGTCGAAGGGCCCCGTGGCCCCGCCCATCGGGCAGCTCGAGATCACCACCGGCGCCCGCCGCCGCGAGATGGCGATGAGCTTCTCCGCCGTGTCGTCGACGATCTGCAAGGGGCTCTTGATCACGCAGGTGATGAAGGAGAGGACGGGGTTTTCGGCGAAGGCCGCTTCGCCGCCGGCGAGGAGATGGCCCATGCGGAGCACGTCGTCGAGTGCCGCCGGGTCGGTCAGCCCCGCCTGGACGTGCTTGGTCGTGTTGTCCAGGCTGGCGAAGAACATGTTCACGTCCTTGTTCCCCGCGGTCACTTCCTCGTCCTGGATGTTCACGTTGCGGATGAAGAAGTCCAGGTTGGGGAGGTGCTCGGCCAGGTGGGCGGAGCGGCGGAGGCGGTCGATGGTGCCCCGGCGGCGGTGGAAGCGCGCCTCGCCGCCGGCGAGCTCGACCTCCAGCCAGACGTTGGTCTCCGAGCCGCTGCCGAAGCGGACCCGCGGCTCGGCGGCGTCGAGGATGAGGCGGTTGTCGGGGTCGCGCGCCCCGAGGACAACCCGTGAAGGGGCGGAGTCGAGGGCGCGGTCGATCACCGCCTCCGGCAGGCGGACCCGCGCGGCGGCGCCCTCGGCGGCTTCCACCTGCGCCCCGGCGGCGCGGAAGACCTCGGCCGCCTCGCCGTTGAAGCAGATCAGGCCCGGGTCGGCCAGCAGATCGCGGGCGACGCCGTCGATGAGGCGGACCTGCGCTTCGCTGAGCCGCTCCTGGGGCCGCACCAGCACGCCCTCACGCTGTTTCGCACACACAGTCTTGCACTCCTTTCGTGGGCCGGGTGTCATGCCGAGCGGACCTGGCGGATGTGAGGGAAGGCCCGCAGCGCGGCCTCTCGAACATCCTCCGGCAGCCGGCTTTCGGGATGGGACTGGCGGATCCGGGCCACCGCCTCGCGGGCCCGGCTCAGGGCATCGCTCGCCGAGGCCCCACGCTTCTCGCGGTCGGCCAGTTGCGGCTGGAAGAACTCCCCCCGCATGTGGCGGACGGTGTGCTCCTCGGCGATGAAGTCCTGCCCCGGCCCCTTCTCGATGAGCAGGTCCGTGGCCAGCGTCTCCTCGTTGACCTCGATGCCCCGCAGCACCCGCTGGCACATGCCCAGGATTTCGTTGTCCACCACCAGTTTTTCGTAAGCGACGGTCAGGTCCGACTCCATGAGGCCGGCGATGTCGTGGATGTAGTTGGCGCCGCTCATCGCCGTGAGCAGGCTGGACATGGCCGATTCGTAGGCCGCCTGGATGTCGACCGCCTTGGCGTCCGTCGTACCGCCGGTGGAATAGAGGGGCAGCTCGAAGTGCTGGGCCATCTGGGCCACGGCGGCGTTGATCATGGCGCGCTCGATGGCCCCGCCGACGTGGTTCATGGTCCTGAGGTTGGTGATCGAGCCCACGCTCCCGCAGATGCCCGGCGCCCCGGGACGCACCGCCTGCACCAGGGCGATGCCGCCGAGGGTCTCGGCGACGTGGGTGAGGACGTTGCCCGCCAGCGTCACCGGCGAGGTGGTGCCGCAGATGGGCTCGGTGGGGACGACGATGGGCAGCCCCTTGGCGGCCAGGTAGCAGGTCATCTCGCCGTAGTGGTCGTCGATCTTGAAGGGGCTGATCAAGAGGGTGATGAAGGAGACGAAGGGTGCCTGCCGCAGCGCCTCGGCTCCGCCGGCGATCTGCTCGGCCATGGCCACCACCTCGCGGCAGCCGGCCATCGAGTAGACCCCGCCCATGACGTGCTTGGTGGTGTGGTCGAGGGCGTGGAAGAAGCGGTTGACGTCGATCTGGTCCTGGGCCTCGATCTCGTTGGGGAAGACGTTGATCGTGAAGACGTGGACGTGCTCCAGGGCGTCGACCATGCGGGCGTTGAGGATCACGTCGGCGAG
>SLBP01000003.1:0-18049 GCA_007126245.1 Planctomycetales bacterium | reverse complement strand
CGGGGAGGCTCCGCGGCTTGGCATCCCACGCAAGCTGCTCCGGATGCTCGTCCGGCCCCTGGGCCACGGCCTCGTCCCAGAGGACGCGCTGGCCGGAATAGGTCGCCATGCGACCGAGGATGCCGGTCATCGTGCTCACGGCGCCGTGCCAGCCTTCGTTGAGATACTCGTCGTCGAGGATCGCCTTGATCAGGGCCACGTGCTCCTGCACATAGGGGTTGCCGCTCTCGAGCTCCGGCCCGCCGCCGGTGGCCACGTTGCGGGTCCCCTCCGTTCCGTGGGCGAACTCGGTGACCTGGTCCCAGGTGCCCGGATGGTGCCGCGACTGGCTGAACATCTTCGTCCCGTCGGCGTAGGTGAACTCCACCGCGTGGCAGTCGAAGATGTCGCCGTAGTTGCCGCGATTGGCGCGGGTGCCGATGCCGTGCGCCTCGACCGGATGGGCCGTCTTGGGATCGCCGTCGCGGGCCATGACCCAGTTGCCCACGTCCAGATTGTGCACGTGCTGCTCGACGATGTTATCGCCGTAGGTCCAGCGGAAGCAGCCCCAGTTGCGGATCTGGAAGCGCATCTCCTCGGGGTCGTCCTGGGGGCGCGGGCCGAGGTCGCGGCCGCCGCCGCCGAGCCCGTTCCAGAAGACGCGGAGGAACTGGATCTCGCCCAGCTTGCCGTCGTGGATCTCGCGGATGCCCTGGAGGTAGCTCGCCTGGTGGCGCCGCTGAAGGCCCACGACCACCTTGAGGCCCTTCTCGTCGGCCATCTCGTTGGCGCGGACCAGCTCGCGGTAGCCGGGGGCGTCGGTGCAGCAGGGCTTTTCCATGAAGACGTGCTTGCCCGCCGCGATGGCCTCGGCGTACTCGCTGTGGCGGAAGCCGGGGGGAGAGGCCATGAGCACGATGTCCGGGTCGGCCTCGAGGACCTTCTGGCAGTTGTCCAAGTCGGTAAACCGCCGCTCCTCGGGGACGTCGATCTGATCCCCCCATTCCTCGCTGAGCCGGCCGTACGACCCGCGGACGCGGTCCTCGAAGGCATCGCCCATGGCGATCAGCCGCGCCGGCTGGTCGAGGATCCTGGCGGCGTTCAGGAAGTCGTTCACGGCCCCTGTGCCGCGGCCGCCGCAGCCGACCAGGGCGATCTTCAACTCGTCGCTCCCCGCGGCGTGCGCGCTGCGGGCGATGGATAGGGGGACTGCCGCGGCGCCGGCGATGGCGCCGGATGTCTTGAGAAACTGGCGACGCGATGGCACCTGACTCATGCTCGGGACTCCGTGGTGAATCTCAAAGGGTTTCGGCCAAGCCGGCCGGCCGGCCGGCAATAACCTTAGTCTAGCGCGCCCCGCGGCGGCGAGCAATTGCGCCGGTGCCCGGCTCGCGGGGGGGCGGCGGCGCTCAGGGGTTCCTGGGGCGGGCCAGCGGGCGGAAGCGTTCGATGTTCTGTTCGGCGAGGCGCACGGCCTCGACGGCCTCGCGGTAGAGTTTCTCCTGGGCGCGGACGCGGCGGCCCTTGCCGGTTACCGGGTGGTAGGTGCCGTCGCTGGCCAGGCGGCGGGCCTTGACGTTGTCGGCGAAGTAGGTGTTGAGAATCTCCACCAGCCGCCGCCGCTGCGCGGGAACGACGATGGGGAAGAGGATCTCCAGGCGGCGGCTCAGGTTCCGCCGCATCCAGTCGGCGCTGCTCAGGTAGACCTCTTCGTGGCCGCCGTTGCGGAAGTAGAAGACGCGGGCGTGCTCGAGGAAGCGGTCCACGATGGAGATCACGTCGACGTTCTCCGAGACCCCCTTCACGCCCGGCCGCAGGCAGCAGATGCCGCGGACGTTCAGCCGCACGGTGACGCCGGCCTGGCTGGCGCGGTAGAGGGCGCGGATCACCTCGACGTCCTGGAGGGAGTTCGTCTTCGCCAGGATCAACCCCGGGCGGTCGGGGGTGGAGGCCTGGATCTCCCGCTCGATGAGGTCCACGAACCGCTGCCTCAGGCCCGTGGGCGCCACGGTGATCCGCGACCAGCCGACCGACTCGGAATATCCGGTGAGCAGGTTGAAGAAGGCCGCCACGTCGGCGGCGAGGTCGCGGTCGCAGGTCATGAGGCCGAGGTCGGAATAGAGCCGTGCGGTGCGGTCGTTGTAGTTCCCCGTGGCCAGGTGGACGTAGCGGTGGAGGCGGTCGGCCTCGCGGCGGACGATCAGCAGGGCCTTGGCGTGGGTCTTCAGGCCGGCGATCCCGTAGAGCACGTGGCAGCCGGCGTCTTCGAGGCGGCGCGCCCAGCCGACGTTGCGGGCCTCGTCGAAGCGGGCCTTGAGTTCGACGAGGACGGTGACTTCCTTGCCGTTCTCCGCGGCGCGTTCCAGGGCCCGCACCACCGGCGAGTCGCCGCTGGTGCGGTAGAGGGTCTGCTTGATGGTGAGCACGTCGGGATCCTCGGCGGCCTCGGTGAGCAGATCGACGACCGGCTGGAAGCTCTCGTAGGGATGAAAGAGGAGGACGTCCCCTTCGCGGAGGGTCTGCCAGAGGTCGTCGCTCCCCAAGAGGTCGCGGGGCGGCTGGGGGGGCCAGTCGGTGCTCTTCAACTGCTCGAAGCCGGGCCGGGCGGCCAGCCACGCGAGCGCCGTGGCGTCGAGTATCCCCTCGACCTCGTAGACGTCATCGTTCTCGAGCTGGAACCACTGCATCAGGTGGCGGCGGATGCGACGGTCGGGGCGGGCGGAGATGCTCATCCGCACCACGGCCCGCCGCCGCCGGGCGATCACCGCCTGCTCGACGACCTGGAGGAGGTCGCTGGCGTCGTCGTCGGCGATGGCCACGTCGGCGTCGCGGGTCAGGCGGAAAACGGCCGTGGCCAGGGTCTCGTAGCCGGGGAATAGGGCGGCGACGTGTTCGGCGATCACGTCTTCGAGGAGGGCGAAGTGCAGACCCTCGTCGTCGGGCAGGGCGACGAAGCGGGCTAGGTGGGTGGGGACGGGGACCACGACGATCCGCTCCGCGGCAGGGTCGGCCTCCCCGGTACCGGCCGCCGGCGCCGCCGCCCTTGCCTCTGCGGTCCCGCCCGCGGCGCGGCGGACCACCGCCGCCACGTGGAGTTGGAGGCCGGGGAGCACCGGCAGGGGGTCCAGGTCCTCTACGGCCAAGGGGGTGAGCAGGGGGTTGATGCTGCGGCTGAAATGGGCGCGGAGGAAGCGCCGCTGCGTTTCGTCCCACTCCGAGCGCCCGTGGACGAAGAGGCCGTGCTCGCGGAGGGCGGCGAAGATCGCTGCGATCCCCTCGGTCTGCTCGGCGGTCATGCGGTGGACCCGCTGGCTGATGGCGGTGAGCTGGGCCACGGGGGTCATCCCCGAGGGATCGCGGCGGCGGACCCGGGCGGAACGCTGCTGCTTGAGGGCCGCCACCCGCACCATGAAGAACTCGTCCAGGTTCGAGCTCACGATGGTTAGGAACTTCAAGCGTTCCAGGAGCGGCAGGTCCGGCGAGAGCCCCTCCCTGAGGACGCGGTCGTTGAACTCCAGCCAGCTCAGCTCGCGGTTGATGTACAGTTCGGGCGACTTGAGGTTGACGGCGGCCATGGAATCACGCTTCCTCCAGGCGGACACGCATCCCGTAAACGTCCTCGAAGAGATCGGCCTTCAGGGCCAGGGCGCGCTGCTCCAGGAGGAAGTCGGCGACGCCGGCGACGAAGACCACGAGATCGTCTTCCTGACGCTCGATGCTGATGTGGCGGACCTCCTTGGCGTGGCCCCGGACGAGGGCGTCGGCCACGCGGAGCAGGGCGGCCAGCTTGCTGATCGTCACCCGCGTCCCCCGCGAAAGCGCCATGTACTCGGCGTGCGAAGGCTTCGGGGGGCTGCGGCGGTGGTAGCGGGCGATTTGGGCCACGATCTCGATCTCGTCCCGGTTGAGCCCGAAGATCTCCGAGTTGGCGATCAAATAGTGGCTGTGCTTGTGGTGGGCGCGGGCGCTGACGAAGGCGCCCACCTCGTGGAGCAGCGCGGCAACGTGCAGCAGCAGCCGCTGCCGCTTCCCCAGCCCGTGGTCGGCGCGGAGGAAGTCGAAGAGCCGCAGCGCCAGATCGGCGACGTTGCGGGCGTGCTCCGCGTCCGCCCGGTATTTCTCCCCCAGGGCCATCGCGGAATGAACGATCCCCTCCACGAGCGCCTCGTCGTGCTGGCCGGTCACCTCGTAGGCCATCTCCAGAAGGAGGCCGTCGCGCATGGAGACGTGCGAGACGACCATCTCCTTCAGCCCCAGCTTGCGGAGGAAGGTCTGATAGACGATCAGCGCCGGCACGAGCGTCTCCGCCTCCGCAAAGGGGAGCCCGTAGCGCTTGACGAGCTCCTCGGGGGCCTGCCGCTCGCAGCGGCGCAGCAGGCGGTCGAAGGACTCGGCGTCCACCACCGCCAGATCGGCCACCGCCGCGGGGCGGCCCACGTGGTGCGCGGCGAATCGGGCGTCGCCCCCCGCCGCCACGAACGTCGTCACGCGCTCCAGCGGCAGCGATGTCTGCACCGTGGAGAGGATCTTCGCCGTATTCCGGCGGAGGAGCTCCACCGACCGCTGCGGGCTCTCCTCGCTCGTGGCGAGGACCTCCTGGAGCCGGATGGCCCCCAGGCGAAGGCTGAGCGAAGTCACGATCTCCCCCTCCTGGAGGAGCGTCAGCAGCGTGCTGCCGCCGCCGACGTCGACGACCAGCGTGGCGTCGCGCTTCACCTCCATGGCGCTCCCCACCGCCTGGAGGAGGGCGGAGACCGTCAGGCGGCACTCCTCCGAGGTGCCGATGATCTCCACGTTCAGCCCCGTGGCGATGAAGATGCGGTCCAGGAAGGTATCGGCGTTGCCGGCCTCGCGGACGGCGCTGGTCGCCACGGCGCGGACGCGCTCCACGCGGTAGAGGTTGAGCAACTGGCGGTAGTCGCGGAGGATCGCCACCGCCGCCGTCATGCTCTGGCCCCCCAGCCGGCCGCGACGGAAGGTATCCTGGCCGAGACGGACTGCCCGCTGCAGCCGCTCCAGCGGCTCGATGGTGCCGTCCGGGAAGACCTGGGCGATGACCATGCGCAGGGCGTTGGTGCCGATGTCGACGGCCGCCACCGTCTCGGCGGCAGGCGGCTTCTCGGGCGTCGTTTCGTTCGGCTGCATGCCCGGTTCGGTCGGCGGACCGCCGACGCCTCGTACCAATCAGAATGGGTCTCCTCGCCCCTGCAACGTACCGGGCAGGTCCCGGGCGGACAAGGGGAGCGGGGCCGGGGACATCCCATCCCCGCACCGCTCCGGTTAGAATGGGGGCTGCGGTGGACCGGCTCCTCCCCACCGCTCGCGGCGGTCGCGAAGGAGTTCACGAGCTCTGGTTGGGAAGACGGCGGTTCCGGCGCGCCCGTGCCGCCGAGTAGCGCGGCCGGCGCAGCCGGCCCGGGGTGGAAGTACGTCGGCGCGAAAAATGGAAGCAAAGAAGCACATTCTGGTCGTCGAGGACGAAGCCCACCTGGGAACGGGCATCAAATACAACCTCCAGGCCGAGGGCTTCCGCGTGACCCTCGTCGGCGACGGCCCCTCCGCCCTGCGGGCGCTCCAGGAGAACCACGGCGAAATCGACCTGGTCATCCTCGACCTCATGCTCCCCGGAATGAGCGGCTACGCCGTCTGCGAGGCCCTCCGCGCCGCCGACCGCCGCCTCCCCGTGCTCATCCTCAGCGCCCGCACCCTCGCCGAGGACCGCACGCGCGGATTCGACGTGGGGGCCAACCAGTACCTCACGAAGCCCTTCGACCTCGACGAGTTCCTCAGCCGGGTCAAGAACCTCCTGGCCTACCACGGCCGCGAGGAGGCAGCGGCGCGGCGGACGGGATGCTTCGAGTTTGCCGGAGCGGCCATCGATTTCGATTCCTTCGAGGTCACCTTGGGGGGCGAGTCGGTGCGGATGACGCAGCTCGAGATGAAGCTCCTCAAGTACTTCGTCGAGCACGAGGGACGCGTGATCCCCCGCCAAGAGCTGCTGGAGAACGTCTGGGGCCTACCCGGAACGGTCAATACGCGGGCGCCCGACCAGTTCATCCGCCGCCTGCGGAAGATCTTCGAGCCCCATCCGGCCGAGCCGCGCCACTTCCTGACCATCCGCGACGCCGGCTACCGCTTCGTCGCCGTGGCCGAAGAACGGCCGGAACGGCCTGAAAACGAGGTGGAGGCCGGGAAAGCAGCCGAGGCGGAAGACAATGGCTCGAGCGGAGACGAAGGCGATGAAGATGAATAAGAGGCAGGCGAGAGCGACGTCTTGGCAACCCGGGAAGACGATCGCCGCCCGGCGCGCCGCCGCCCTGGCGGTCCTGCTGGCGGCGGCCCTGGCCGCACCCGCCGGCAGTGCCGCTACGGCCGAAGTCGCCGGGGACTGGGAGACCCTCACCGCCGGGGTCCGCGTCATCGATGCCCCCGGAGTCCCCGGACCCCTCAGCGCCTTCGGCCCCGAGGCCTTCGCCGTTGCCCTCGGCCGCGGCGGAGCGAACGCCATGCACCCTGTGGTCGCGGCGGCGCCGTGGGAGGCGGGGCGGGTGGTCGCCTTCGGGCATACGGGGTACCTCGACGGCGAACCCCTGAAGCAGGGCGATACCGGGCGCCTGCTGACCAACGCCGTCCGCTGGGCCGCGCAGGCAGCCGGCCCCGAGGCGGAAGAGGTCCGGGTGGCGGTGCGCGGGGCCCCGGCAGCGGCGCCGTTCCTCGAAAAAGAAGGATTCCGGATCGTTGCGGGGGAGGAAGGCGATTGGACCGCCTCCCTGGCGGCGGCGGACGCGCTCGTGGTGCGGCCCGCCTCGCTCCACAGCGAGGAGGAGCTCGAGGCGGTCCGGCGGTTCGTCCGCTCCGGCGGCGGGCTGGTGGCGGCCGATCTCGGCTGGGGGTGGCTGCAACTGAACCCGGGGCGGCAACTGGCCGAGCACCCCGGAAACCGGCTGCTGGCCGAGGCGGGCATCGTCTGGGCTGACGGCACCCTCCGCCGCACCGCCGACGCCGGCTTCAACCTCACCGAACCCCCGCCACCGACCACCGCCGCGGCCGCTGCCGTGGCGGCCCTTGCCGACGACCCCGACGGTCCCGCCGCCTCGCAGGCCTGGGCCACGCTCCTGCTCGCCGTCCGCTCCGTGCCGCTGGACAACGCGATCCTCCGCGGGCAACTCGATGCCCTCCGCGAGCGCTTCCCCCAACAAGCGGTCCCCCGGCCCGACGCTCCCCTCACCGCCGCCGACGCCGCCGCACGCTTCCACCTGACCCTTTCGATCGAAGAGGCCCGCCGCCTGCCGCCGGAAGCGATCCCCCCCCATCCCGCAGCCGACGCCTTCCCCGGCGCCGTCGCCGAAACCGCGCCGCGGCTGGAGCGGACCGACGTCATCGGCCCCGGCGGCTACGGCTGGCAGAGCACGGGGCTCTACGCCGCACCGGGAGAAGCCATCGAGGTCTCGATCCCCGCCGAGGCGGCCGGCAGCGGCCTGAAGGTCCGCATCGGCGCCCACAGCGACCGCCTCTGGCATGCCGACCGCTGGCGCCGCGTCCCCGAGATCTGCCACGAGGCACCCCTGGAGCAGGAAGCGACCCTCGCCGTCAACGCCTTCGGCGGACCGGTCTATATCGACGTCCCCCGCGCACGCGCAGCGGCTGCCGTTCCCGTCACCATCCGCGGCGCGGTGGCCATGCCCCACTTCGTGCTCGGCGAAACCACGGCGGGCGCATGGCGCACCCTCCGCGAGCTGGCGGCGCCCTGGGCCGAACTGGAAGGGGAGCGCGTCGTGCTCACCGTACCCGCCGATGCCGTCCGCCGCCTCGATCGACCGGAGGCCCTCATGGAGTTCTGGGACACGGTGGTGCGGGCCTGCGACGCCCTCGCGGCGCGGCCCCCGGCGGGGCGGAAGGAGCGCTACGTGGCCGACGTGCAGATCAGCGCCGGCTACATGCACGCCGGCTATCCCATCATGACCCACCTCGACGCCGCCGCCGTGATGACCGACCTGGCCACCCTCCGCGACAACACCCACGGGGCGGTCTGGGGGCTCTTCCACGAGATGGGGCACAACTACCAGGAGCCGGAGTGGACCTTCGCGGGCACGGGCGAGGTGACCTGCAACCTCTTCACGCTCTACATCTACGAGGTGGCCTGCGGGCGGCCCGGCGGCTTCGACGAGCGATTCACCGCCGAACAGCGGCGGTCGATGCTCGATCGGCATCGCCGCGGGGGCTGCGACTTCGCCCAGTGGCAGCGCGATCCCTTCCTCGCCCTCCTGATGTACGTCCAGCTGCAGGAGGCCTTCGGCTGGGAGGCCTTCCAGGAAGTCTTCGCCGAGTACCGCGCGCTGCCCCCGGACGCCCGGCCGCGGAACGACGACGAGAAGCGCGACCAGTGGCTGACGCGCATGTCGCGGACCGTCGGGCACGACCTCGGCCCCTTCTTCGAGGCCTGGGGCGTTCCCACCTCCCGCCATGCCCGCGCCGCCCTCGCCGACCTCCCCCCCTGGATGCCCGCCGAAATGGAGTGAAACCCCGCGCCCGTACGGCGGACATCCAGCAGTAGCAGTAGGTTAGGCACATGGAGGTGCCTGACCTACTACTGAAGTTGCGCCGGACGGCGTTCCTCAGGTCAGTGAGCTCTTCCCTGCTGGTCTCGTGGCGCGCGAGCAGGTTTCTGTCCCGCAAGTCTTTCCAAGTCATGCGGCTTACCTAGGACAAAGAGTTTGGGTCTCTTCAGGACAGAAGTCAGAAAATGATTCTTCTCGGCCACCTGTCGGGCATAATCCGCAGGGGAGTAGACGTTGGTGTTCACCGGCCGGCCGAGACGCTCCTCGGCGGCATCGAGCAGGGGGGACACGTCGGTTAGGCCGAGGTCGCCGATGGCGATCAGGTCGACGTCACTCCCCGATCGCTCGCTCGACTTGGCTACGGAGCCGTAAATGAATGCCACCTGAATCCGGGTCTCCAGCGGTGCCAGGGCTTCGCGCAGCACATCGACCAGGCCCACGGTCTTGGCCAAGAGCCCCTGCAAATCGGGCAGAAACGGGCACTCGGGGTTGGCCTGGAAGTAGACGCGGTTGCCGTCCTTTCGCCGGGTGAGGATGCCGGCGGAGACCAGTGCGGCAAGCGGCTGCTGGAGGCTGGAGGGGGGACGCTCGAGATGCTTCGCCAGATCACTCAGATACCATGACCGATTCGGCTGAAGCACCGTGGCCACAAGCAAGGCTTGCGTCGTCTTGTTGATGATCGGATCGATCGGGCTGGACTTACGCATCTACGGCCAATGGATTCGGTGTTCCCGCAAGCGTCCCGCGGCCGGCGCCGCTGCGTGGGCCTCCCCGCCGGATCGCGCCCCTCTCCCCTGCCCCGCCCCGCACGAGCGCTGCCGATCCGCACCAAGCCCGGATTGCTCGAGGCTCGCCTGCCGGAATCGACAACGGTGTCAGGAACCTTTTCCGACCTTTGGCGGTCTCATCGTCGTCTCAAACGAAAAAGGTTCCTGACACTTTCCCCCTCCTTGCCTGTTCTTCGGACGACCTGCTACTGAACGGTTACGGCAGGGGGATCGTGACCGTCTCGAGCTTCTCCTGCTCGGCGCCGCGGACTTCGACGGCAAGGGCGCCGCGTGCGATAAGGCCCTCGGCGGCGAGGTCCACCTCATCGGCGGCAGGCAGAAGGATCACGGCGCGGCCGGCGGCCGTGGCGGCGGTCACCGCGTAGCCGCCGTCGAGCTCGGTCAACTCGGCTGCCGGCGGGACCGCGTCCTCGAGACGGTAGGGGCGGATGACGGTGACGAACTCGACCCGTTCGGTGCGCTCCGGCGTGGTGGCCGTGAGATGCCATTCGCGGTCCTGGATCCGCTCGTGGGGGTTGGGGTCGTACTGATCGGTCTGGGTGAAGGTGAGGCCCTCGGGGACCAGCATGGCGATCGTGCAGCCCACCTCGTCCACGCGCAGGCGGATGTCGCGCTGGTCCTCCACCTGGAAGGTCTCGGGAGAGTGCAGCCAGTACTGGTATTCGGCCGCGTTCTTGGCTACCAAACGGTCGTAGACGACGATCAGGTCCGGCTTGACGAAGACGATCGCCCGCGTGAAGCGGTCGAGGATCGGCTGCCCCTCGTCGTTCTGGTAGGCCTCGGCTGCCTCGCCGACGACGATGTCGACGTGTTCGCCGGTGTGAAAGGCCTCGATGCGGCCCCTCGCTTCCTCGGACCGCCTCCCCTGGCCGTGGCCGTCCACCGTGATGTTGTTGACCGAGCGGGTGCTCCACACCCAGTTGCGGTGATGGGGGCTGCCGTAGGTGTCGTAGTGCCCGGAGTTGACCAGCAGCCGGGCGTTGTAGGCGGAGAGGATGAAGGTATTGTTCGCCTCGTAGCCGTGCGACTGGGTGCCGAAGGGGCTCGATTTGAAAACCACCTGGACGTTCTCGGCGGCGTCGACGAGCGAGGTGTTGAGATAGGCCTGGCCGGTGCCGCGGAAGTGGCGCGAGGTGGGCAGATCGTCGGGTGGAACCGGCTCGACGTCGGGGAGCATGCCGCGTATGAAGCCCACGTAGCCGTCGGCGGGCCGCGGTCCGCCGGCAGCCTCGACATACCATTGCCAGTGACCGTTTTGTGCGTGAGCCGCCAGTTGCGTCATGATGGGAAGGTTCTGATCCGCTCTCCGGCGGGGGGCGCCATCACCCAGCCCGCCCCCCCGGGCGCCCGGCGGCATGAGGTACATCGCGTAATAGCCGGTCTGGGAGAAGAACGGCTTATCGAAGGCGTCCACGCCCACCGCCGCCCGCATCACGTCGGCCCACCAGGTGAAGCGCAGCAGGTAGCTGCTCCAGTAGGTGGCCCCTTCGTGCCAGCCGCCGTCGTCGTCCGACCAGACCGGGTAGACGGCGTAGAAGATATTCATCGCCAGCCACAGCCAGTCCTCAGCCTCGGGAATCTCGCCGAGGAAGGCAACGCCCATCTCACCGAGAAAGTGCCAGGCGCGGTTGCGGTGGCTGCCGTAGGGCTGCCAGAGATGGATGTCGTGGAGGTGGTGATACAACTCCTCGCCGCGGATCCGCATCACCTCGCGGCAGAGCTCCCGCTCCTCCTCGGTGAGCAGGTCGTAGACGAAGCTGTAGGTCCGCGAGAAGAAGTAGTTGTACGGCATGCCCGCCTCGGTGTTGTAGAGGTAGCCGGTGGCTCCCACCGGGTCCCACTCGGCGCAGTCGAGGAGGATGCGGCGAGCGAGCTGGCCGTACTCCTCGTTGCCGCTCAAGCGCCAGGTGAAGGCGAGTGTGGCCGCGCCGTCGAGGGCGCGGGAGGTGTAGACGCGGTTGCCCCACCAGATCTCCCGCCACGCGTCGCTGAGCACCACGGTCCCTTCCGGATAGGTGGGCGGTTCGGCGGTGGGCGGCGGGTCGGCCAGCAGGCGGTCGCTGGCCCGTACGAGCTCCTCGTACTCCTCCCGCAACGGCCCTTCGGCCATCTCGCGAAGCCGCGGCAAGTCCTCCGGCCGGACGAAGAGCCGCGGGTGGCTCGAGGGGACGCGGGCCGCCAGCTCCTCCCGCGCCGGCAGCGGCATCGCCACCGCCTCCTCTGGGATGGTGAAGCGGCGGACCTCGCTCCAGTCCGTCGTTCGGCCGTCTTCCGTCTGACCGCGATAACGCCAGACGTACTCGCCCGGCGCCAGAACCTGGGGGGGCGTATGGACGGAGAGCTTGATGCCGTCGGCCCGGTAGGCCACCTCGTCGAACGAGTCGCCGCGACCGCATTCAACCTCCCAATGCACCAGGTCCTTTTGGGGGCGCCAGGTGAACGAGGGAGGATTGGTCGAAGGTTGCGAACCTTCGGCGGGACGGTAGCCCCACTCGAGCGGCACGGCCGGCCGCTGGTCGAGCGTCGGCTGGGCGGCTGGCAGGGCGGCCGGCATGAGCACGAACGGCAACGACAAGAGGGCGAGCGCGCTTCGCATGGTGGGTACCTGGTGAGATCTGTGACGCTGCAAGGCGGCACCTTGGCGGGAAGCGGGACCGAATCGGACGCTCGACGTATTGTGATCGGGCGACCGACCGGTGACAAGCGCGCCAACGAGATCTGCTTCGCCTAACGCAGCTCGAGTGTGCCGGCCTGGTCCAGTTGCCAGGTCTCGGCAAGCGTGCCTTCCCAGCACCGCCAAACGCCGTCCTCGCTCCGGTACACAGCAAGATTGAAGGGGATCTTCAGGCCCTTTTCCGGCGTAATTCCGAGCGCGTCGAAAGGAATGGCCCATTCGCCTTGCCAGCCGCCGCGGGTTCTTCCAAACGGCCTGGCGGCGAACCGGACGGTCTGGCCAAGTTGCTCCGCCGCCTCGGCAGGCGCTCCCGCTTCGACAACGCTCTTCATCTCCCCCCCCGCGAAGCCGCGCAGCACGAAGACGGTGGGCTCGCCGTCAGCCGTCTTCCCGGCAAGGGACAATTCGGCGCCGTCGTCTTGCTCCCAGGTGGTCCCGTCGCGCAGTTCCGCCACGTCGAAGGCGGCCACGTGAACGGCTACGTAGAGAAACCGCTCGTCGTAGGCAAGGCGCGCGAATGCCGGGGCGCCGGCTGCACCGAAGCGCGAGGGGTCCCGATCCAATCGCACGAGCTCGCCGGGCCATTCGTCCTGGCCGATCTCACCATCGATGATCGGCGCCTCCGTCACGGGCACGGCCCGTGCCGAATGGGTCATACGGCGCGGCGCGGGAATGGGCGGCATGTCGCTTTCAATGGCAAACGGCTGCGGCGCGCCCTCTTCGGCTGTGCCGCCTCGGAAGATCACGTTCTCTTTCCACGCGGCGATGCCCGTCGGCTGGACGATGCGAAGTTCCCCGGGAATGAAGAGGGTGTTGCCCTCAAAGGTGCATCCGCTGGAGCGCTGAAAGCTGAGCGCCATGTCGCCCTCGGCGATGAAGACGTTGTTGCGGATGACGCTGTTTCGGGCCATGTGGTTATGGACGGGCCGTTCGACACCGATGGCAACATTGCGCTCGACGACGTTATCGCGGGCGCCTTCGTCCAGATAGTAAGCGGACACGCCGTAGCCCTCCCCCATCTGCACCACGCCGCGCACCAGGTTCCCCCGCAGGATGCTGTCTTGGATGCCCCCGTAGATGGCGGCGCCGTCCTGCATTTCGCGCATGACCCGGTAGATGAGGTTCTCCTCGATCAGGAAATTCGGGCCGCCGCCCACGATGCCGCTGTAGGGCGCATCGTGAACCTCATTCCGGTAAATGTGCATTCGGTTCGCGCCGTCGACTCGCCAGGTGTACGCCGTCATGGCGATCGCGCCGGGATAATGCAGGCCCACACGGCGGATCCGATTGTGGGCGACAAACAGCCCCAAACCGTGCAGGCGGAGACCGCCGGCGCCGGTCTGATGCACATCGCAATCGACGATTCGGCCATCGAGCCATTCCGACGCCTTGACTCCCTGTCCGCCGACCGCGCAGATGTTGAGCCTCTCCAAGACGCCTCCTTGTGCCCAATGGATGGCCAGAGCTCCCTCGAAGGCGTGCGCCCCGAAACCGCTGGCCTTCAGCGGAGTGGTCGTTGCCTGAATCGTCAGGCCGCGCAGCGTGATGTCGGTAAGGCGTTCCTCCCTGCTGCCCGCAAGCTCGATAACCGTCTCCAACCGCGGCGCGACGACAGTGGCTTGGGTCATGTCTTCATCCGGGAGCGGCCAGTAGACGAGCCGTCCGCGCGTCCGATCGAGATACCATTGGCCTGGCCGGGTCATCCCTTCGCGCGTGTTGAGCACCACGTATTGTCTCACGCCGAACGCGCCTGGCGGAAACCTGGGCGGTGTGGAAAGGATGAGGGCATGGCGCTCAGTATCATTGCGGGCGACCCCGCAGAGCCCCTCGTCCCACATATGGTATACCCGCACTTCGGCGTTGTTGATGTCGAGCGTATCGGGCAGGTCGTCGGGGTCATAGAAGAGGGTGGTAAGCTCTTCTTCGGTGGGGTCGCGCTCGAAGCCGCCGCCAACATTGGACAGGTAGCGGACGTCCCAGGTGCTCTTGTGGGTGAAGGTTCCCGTTTCCGGAAGGCGGGCCCGCTCGGCCAGCCGACCATTGACCACCAGCGCCCGGAAATCCCGCGTACCCTCCTTCACATCGGGCAGTTCGGCGTACCAGAAGTCGTCGCCGTCGCGGCGCCATTCGGCCACCGGCGTCCCGCCGTAGAGGACCGCGTTGCCGGTCTCGGCCGCCTCGATCGTCAGACCGTTGTCGCGCGCGTCGAGGCGGAACGTTTCGGTCAGGAAGTAATCCCCCGGCATCACGACGATCCGATGCGGCCCCCCCTCGGCCTTGCGCGCCGCATCGCGCGCCCCTTCGAGCGTGGCCAGCGGCCGCTCCGGCGTTCCGGGATGCGCATCGCTGCCGTCCGGGGCAACGTAGAACTCGGCGGATAGCGCCGACCGGGGTGTCAGGGCAGAAGCGAAGAGGAGGATAGCGGCGGCGATGAACTTCATGGCAGAAACGCGCCTTTCACATCACGTCAGCAATTTCGGCTTAATGAACAGCACTTCTCCCCGATCGATCCACCCCTTCTTAAAGTCGACCCGGAACCACCCCTCGCGGTTCTTCAAGTGGAAGCGGACGGGGGATCGCGGCCCCAGTTCGGTGAGATCGTATTCCGCCCACGTCTTTCCCATGTCGGGCGAGATGATGACTCCTGCCGTGAATGGCGATGCGGGGGCATAGTGCGCCGCCAGGATCACGCCGTCTTCGATGATCATGTTGGCGCACTCGTACCGCGGGTTGAAGAGCATCGTGTGCGCGGCAGGATCGGCGAGATCGGCCGGATGGCAGCGGAATACTCCCCGATCGTGCGGCGTGGGGCCGTTCGCGTCGCTGATGAAGTAAAGCTGCCCGTCGACGAAATTGATGCCCCCCGACTTGTACCGCGAATTCAACCGCTCCGAAACCAGGACCTTCCAGCGCCACCGGTCTCTCCCCGCGTCAAAGGTCCCCCGGAGCCAATGGCATTCGAGCCCTTCCGCCCGGTCGTGATCGCCGGTGCAGGCGTAAAACGCATTCTCCTCCGGGTTGTAGGCCACGCTGTGGATATGACGGCAGAATACCGGATTGGCGGGATCGCCCAGGAGCGTGCCGGTGGCCCCTCCGCCTGCCGAGCCGTCGTCGCGATGGTAGGGGTTCTGCCCGAAGGCATAGGCGATCTTCACCATCTCGCCGTTGTCGGCCGAATAGTAGATGTTCGGCGGAGCCGCGCCGCCCACGACGCTGCAATAGTTGCCCCAGACGAGCATCTCTGCACCGTCCACTTCCCATGCGTTGACGCCCGAGAGGGTGGCGAAGTACCAACCGGGATTCTCCGGATTCTGGGGCGTGTGGGGCGCGTACTCCGTGCCGTCCGCATTCTGCAAGGCGACCTGCCGATAGCTCTTCAGGTTGTCCGTGCTCAGGAAAACCCTGGTACGCGTGCAGAAGAGGACGTTTCCATTGGCGAAGATGTGGCTGAAGGTGATCCGCTGCGCCGCGGCAAACTCGGCTCGGTGGGGCCAGGTATGGCCGTTGTCCTCGGAGAGGAACACGGCATTGTCGGTAAAACCGAATGCCTTGTGCTCCCGCTGCGATTCGAGGTACGGCCCCTCGGGCTGCAAACGATACCAGAAATGGTCCGTCGCCGGATAGGCCGCGGAATCCGAAGCCTCGTCGGCGCCGAGCCGTCGCAGACCGGGCCACAGGATCGCGCCGCCGCTTGCTGCGGCGGCGCCCAGGAAGCGCCGGCGGTTCAGCCACGGTTGTCGAGTCATGCCGTGCTCCAGGAAATCGGGCTCCGCCCCCGCGTAACCGTTTACGGGCCGGCCGGGGACGGTCCCATTTTCGCGGCCGAATCGCGCCGTCCACGAGGAATACTCTCTATGGCCGCGAAAAAAGGGACGGTCCCCCGTGAACGGTTACGGAGATGGGATGGAGAGGGTGGCTGGGGCAGAGGGGCGTGCCGATGGTGCAGATAGTGTAGATCGTGTCCGTCGGACAATGGCCCGCATCATGATGGCTTGGACCTGATTCCGAAGACACAACTAAAATGTGGACGCGGGTGGCCGAAGCTGCTACGGTGGTGGCATGGCGAGGTTAGCGAGATTGGTTGTACTGGGAATGCCCCACCCGCGTGACGCAGCGCGGCAACCGCCGAGGGCAGACATTCTTGGGCGATGGAGACGATCAAGCGTACCTGAAGCTGACGGCCCCGTGGTGCGGCGAACGCGGAGTGGAGATTTGGAGGTGGTATTCATGAACAGTAGGAGGACTTGGCAACTAATAATGGGGAATCCAGAACGGCAATCACGCTATCACCAACTCATTGAGTGCCTGAACGAGGTGACAGGAGCGGTTAAGGATTGGAGGGATGAGTTGTGATGCTCTTGGGAAGTTGGGGGCATAAACCATCTAGGTTGGCAGCTACAAATAAAGAGGAATACCTTCTACGGCCGCGAAAACTGGGACAGTCCCCGCCGTGAACGGTGCCCGGGTCAGACGTCGCAGAGTTCGATGGCGTGGCGCAGCGATTCCACACCGTGCTTGGGGCCGAACTCGTGGGCCACGTAGCCGTCGAACTTGCCCTGCTCGGTCCACTCCGCGATGGCGCGCATGATGGCCGGGTAGAAGAGCTCCTGTTCTTCGTCGAGGTCCCGGCGCCCGGGGTTGCCCGCCGTGTGGAAGTGGGAGAAGTACTCGATGTTGTCGTTGATGGTGCGGATGATGTCCCCCTCCATGATCTGCATGTGGTAGATGTCGTAGAGGAGGCGGAAGTGGGGCGAGTCGACGCGCCGGCACAGTTCGACGCCCCAGGGGGTGTTGTCGCACATGTAGCCGGGATGGTCGACCTTGCTGTTGAGCAGCTCCATGCAGATGACGACGTCGTGGTCGGCGGCGATCTTGACCGCCTCCTCGAGCACCGCGGCGCAGTTGGCCAGGCCCTCCTCGTCGCTGATGCCCTCGCGGTCGCCGGCCATGGTGATCACCCGCTCCCAGCCGAACTCGCTGGCGGCGGCGATGTTCTCGCGGAACTGCTGGAGGAACTCCCCGTGCCGGGCCTTGTTGTTCAGGCCGTTCCTGATCGAGCCCGCCCCGGGCACCATGGTGGCGACCAGGCCGTGCTCCTTGAGCGCGGGCCACTCGTCGCGCCCGATGAGGTCGACGCCGACGAGGCCCAGCGACTTCGCCATGCGGCAGAATTCGTCGATGGGCATTTGGCGGAACATGCCGCGGACGCAGCTCTGGCGGATGCGGCCGCGGAGTTCCGGCGCGTCGGACCGTGCGGCGGCGGGGGCGGCCGCGGCGGCCGCGGCGGCGGCGCCGAGCAAGCGGAAGGAGTGGCGGCGGCTGATTCCCTTGGCGGAAGCGGTCATGGCATGGGCCTTTCGTTGAGGTCTGTTCGAAATGAAATCTCGATCTCGCGCATTACTCCCTCGTTGTCAATCCACGTAATCGGCGCCGCTGAGGCTCCTGAGCACCGATTCCTGCCAGGCGCCGATCTGCCGCTCGAGCCTGCGTGCGATTTCGCGATTCTGGTCGCTCAGGTCGCGGCTTTCGGCCGGGTCGTCATCGAGGTCGTAAAGCTCCACCCTCGGCTCGCCGTCGCTGCGGTCGTGGATCAGGAGCTTGAAACGATTGTCGACGACGGCGCGGGGACCGAGATAATCGGCCTCGGCGATTTCCGGGTGGTGGAAGTTGCGGAAGTTCCGCGTGGCGATACCGCCCATCAACTTCACCAGCGGAGTCGTCCCCTGCTGCAGTTCGGGTTCGATCCACGGCTCGAGGTCCAGCCCGGCGAGGCGGCCGGTAGGGTAACTCCAGAAGAAGATGGGCTCCGGCCTCTCGGTCCATTCGCCGTCGATCAGCGGCACGAGGTCGATGCCGTCGAGTGGACGTTGCGGGAGCGGCCGGCCGACGATGGCGCATACCGTGGGCAACAGGTCGCTGGTGACGGCCGGGACCGCGGTGGCACGGGGTTCGGGAATGCGCGCCGGCCATTCGACGACGGCAGGCACGCGGACGCCTCCTTCATAGATCTGCCCCTTCCTGCCGCGGAGCGGCGATTCCAGCAGGCCCGT
>SLBP01000052.1:0-18082 GCA_007126245.1 Planctomycetales bacterium | reverse complement strand
TCGGCGCCGGGCGCGGTGCCGCCCGATTTCTGCGGTGCCTTGGGGAGGAGCTTCCGCTCGCCGATGCCCCAGAGGGTGGAGGCAATAAAGTAGAGGCACAGCCCGCTGGCTACCTTGTAGAACAGGAAGCCGATGAAGATCATCATGTACTGCATAACCTTCTGCTGCATGGCGGCCTGCTCATCGGCCGGCGGGGGCATCATCTTCTTTTGCTGCCAGAGAAAGAGGGCTACGGTGACGAGGGGGAGGATGTTGAAATAGGGCCCCAGCCCGAAAATGCCCACTCCCCGATTGATGAACTCGGGCATGATCCCGCTCCAGTCGAGGAGCATGTCGGGAGCGGAGAGGTTGGAGGCGAAGCGAATCAGGTCGGTCAGCAGGGGCGCGCCGCGGAGCTCGATGTCCACCATCAGCGAGCGGTAGAGCCCGATGAAGATGGGCAGCTGCAGGAAGACCACCAGGCAGCCGCTGAGCGGGTTGTAACTGTGCTTGCGGAAGAGCTCCTGCTGGGCGCGGGCCCGGGCCTCCATGTCCTTCTTGTGCTTCTCCTGCAGTTTGCGGATTTCCGGCTGCAGCTCCTGCATCTTCTGCATGTTCCGCGTCTGCTTCAGGCTCAAGGGGAACATGCACCCCCGCACCAAGACGGTCAAGAGGATGATCGCCAGTCCGTAGTTGAAGACGATGTAGTCGTGGAAGAAGTGGAGCAGCCCCAGCATGGGGCGGGCCACGAAGCTGAACCACCCGTAGTAGACGAGCTGCCCGAAGCCGTATTCGGCCTGGTTCAAGAGCGCCGGCCGCTTCGGTCCGGCAAAGAACTGGAACTGTTGCCGTAGCGGCGGGCCTCCCGGCTCCAGGGTCTCCACCCTGCTGGTCAGTCGGAAGGAGACGTTGGTGAGCATGTAGAGATCGGGATCGTACGGGCCCACGCGGATCGCCCGCCACTCTTCGAAGGGGAACGCCCCTTCTCCACGCTCCGGCCGAAGCACCGCAGAGAAGTATTGGGCATCGACGCCGATGAAGGCGAAGGGGTCGTCGCGGAAGGGGGCGTCGAAGGTGCCGTCGGCTATCGCCTTCGAGCCGAGCAGGTCGAAGCGGCCGTCATCCTTCTGGATGGCCAGATCGCGCACCCCCACCGATCCCCAGCGGCGGCCCACTTTGTGCGCGTACCACCAGCCCTCGAAGGGCAGGCCCGTGGGGCCGTCGAGCTGGTAGGCGACCTGCCTGGGCTCACTGCCGATGTTGCGGAGAGCAACCTCGAAGTCGAGGTGGTAGCCCGGGAAGGTGCGGTCGTCGCGGGCGTCGGGCGGAACCTGGACGAGGCGATAGCTCTTGAGGGCCTCCAGGCCGAGATCCGGCAGGCGGTGCCGGAACGTGACTACGTCGCTGCGGTTGCCGTCACGGAGCCCTTCGCCCTCGGCCTCGGGGACCTCGTCGATGCCGTAGCCGTAAAAGACCTCCCAGTTGGCCGTGCGGAGATCGACGCCGGGGAGCTCGCGCTCGATGTCGGCGGGGCGCCGCGCTTCGGGTTGATGTGCGTCGTCCCGGACCATCCGCTCCTCGTCGACCTGCCGGAGCGTCAGCAACAGGGAGAGGGGATCGTCCCTCTCGGGGCGAATCACCTCCAGCGGCGGCCGCCGCAAGTGTGCGGGAAGGCGGATTTCCTCGCCGTCGCGGCGGACCTGGAGGTTGACCGTATCGCCGAGGCGGGCCTCCGCCAGAATGTTGCGCAGCGATTGGGCCCCGCTGACCGGGGCGCCGTCCACGGCGAGGATCACGTCTCCGGGGCGAACCCCTGCCTCCGCCGCCGGAGTGCCCGGCCCCACCACTTCGACCGGCATCCCACGCCCGCGACGCTGTTCATCCAAGGTAAGATGGCCGATATACCCCCCGGGAGTACCCCGCTCGTGGTATTCGTCGCCAATGAGTTCGACCCGGGTAATGGCCAGTTCGTGGGGAAGTTCGATGCGGGCGATCGCCGCCCCGCGGTTGGTGAGAGTTACCAGCATCCGATAAGGGGAGTCGGGGTCTGCCGAACCAAGCGTGATCGCCTGCTCGGCAATGTCGACGGCGGGGGTCACCTCGACCTCCGGCGGCTCCACGGGTGGGTCCACCTCTATTTCCGGGGGGTCCTCCGGCTCGACAGGAGGGTCCTCCGGTGCAGGGGGCGGCTCCACGTCGACAACCATCTCGTCACGGGGAAACTCCGGTTCCGGCGGAAAGAGCGTTGCCGTGAGGTAGATGTGCAGCAGAAAGAGGCCGCTGGCGGCAAACAGGAAGAGGAGGAAACGTCGCTGGTCCATACGGTGTCGGTCCTTGAGAACCGCCAACGGAGTCGGCCGAGCCCGCGCACAGACTCGGCAAGGAAGCCAAAATGGGAAACGCCTCGCGGCACGCGACCACTCTACAGGAGGGTTCGGGCCGCATTGCGCGAGCCATTCGTGCACCGAAAGGCAGTCCCCGGCCTGCCGAACTTCGCCCGCGCCAAACTACTATTGTCGCCGATTGCCCCCGTCCTGCAAAGGCTAGCGTATGGGGCGAGCGGATGAGGAGCCTGGAGCGGATTCCCAACCTCCGCCCGGGAACGACCGCCCATCGCCCTTCCCGGAGAGCGGAGTGCGAGGGGCGGTTGGGCGGTCCCCGCGGCGCTCAGCGACCGTCGCGGAGACGGTCTCCCAGGAAGTTGTCCAGCTCGATGATGCCGTGGATCTTCTCGATGGTACTCTCCAGAGGGTACTCCACACGGCGGAAGCGGACCACACCCTCTTCGAGTACCACGTAGCAGGCCCGCGAGTCGCCGTCCCGCGGCTGGCCCACCGAGCCGACATTGACCATCGTCTTCGTGTCCGGGAGGCGAAATTCGTAGCCCAAGTCTTCGGGGCTGAAGAACTGCCCGTCCTCGGTGAAGACGCCGGGGACATGCGTGTGCCCCTGGAAGGAGTACTTGTGGATGAGGGCGAAAATCTTCTGCATCTTGCGGGAGTTGTAGGCGTCTTCGGGAAAGACGTACTCGTTGAGAGGATTCCGCGCCGACCCATGCACGAAGAGGTAGTCGCGATCCTGGTAGTTGCGGGGGAGCTCGCCGAGAAACGCCCATCGCTGCTCGGCTGCCTGCCCGTTGAAGCCGGGCTGCTCGAGTTGCTCGCGGGTCCAGAAGATGGCCCGCTCGGCCCCCGTGTTGAATCCCTCGGGGTCGAAGAGGGCTCCCTGGTCGTGGTTTCCCAGCAGGCAAACCTGGCACTTCATGACTTCATCGATGCACTCGCGGGGATTGGGGCCGTAGCCGACAATGTCTCCCAGGCAGAACACCTCGGCGATGCCCTGCTCGCGGACATCGGCCAGAACTGCCGTGAGCGCTTCGAAATTGCTGTGGATGTCGCTGATGAGGGCTCGTTTCACGCCTCTCCGCCTTCCACCTGACGCGAGGGACCGGCACCACCGCAGACTGCCGGTGGCGCCTTGTTTTCACTCTCCGCCCCATGTTGTATTGTTGGATGGAAAGGCGGTCAAGTCGAGTGGGGAGTGGAAAGCCCCCCCCGGCAGAGCCGCGGCACCGGCGGTCCGGGGTGGGCAGAGCGATCACCCCCCAAGTCCTTTCGCCGGGAGGGACTGCCACCACCAGGAGTTCCGCGCGTGCGCATCCTTGCTGTCGAGACCACCGAATCGCTCGGCTCCCTGGCCGCGATGCAAGACGGCAACCTCTTGTTGGAACGCGAGTTAGATGCCGCGAAGCGCACCGCCCAGTCGCTCGCGCCGGCGCTGAAGAGCCTTCTGGCCGAGGTGGGGTGGCGGCCCGAAGAGGTAGGCCTGGTGGCCGTAACTACCGGCCCGGGTTCGTTCACTGGGCTACGGGTGGGGGTTGCCACGGCCAAGGCCTTCGCCTGGGCGGCGGGGGCCGACATCTTCGGTGTCGATACCCTCGAGGTCGTGGCGAACGCCACCCCGGCGGGGGTGGACCTCGTATCGGTGGCCGTCGATGCCCAACGCGGCGACGTGGTGGCGGCGACCTTTCGCCGCGAGGCTGATGGCTGGCTCTGTGCAACCGGCAGTGCGCAACTCATGCCCGCCGCGGATTGGCTGGGCGGCCTTGCGGCCACGGTTGCCGTCAGCGGCCCCGCGCTGGCGCGGTACCTTGATACCGTCCCGCAACGCCTGAACGCCCTGCCGCGCGGATGCTGGCGGGCCCGGGCCGCGCTCGTGGCACGCACGGCGGCACGGCGGTATGCCGCCGGGGAACGTTGTGATCTCTGGGCCCTTGCGCCCCGCTACAGCCGCCCCAGTGCCGCGGAAGAGAAATGGCGTCGGCATCCGTGAGCGGGCCGGTTATCCACAAGTGTCCCGTGCCCTCCTGTTCAAGCAACAACGACCTCCACTCCTTGAATTCTCTCCACAGGAGGGAAGCGAGAAGGATGAAGAGAATGGTGAAGGGAAACGAGGCGACCGGCGCTGGTCGGCGTGGACGGTCATGCCCGGACACCACTTCCGGCAATCTCGGGCGATCCATCCCTCCTCCTCTGCGTTTCCTCCCTTTGCTCATGTAAGATATGTTCGCGGCATGTGCCGGTTTTGTGTGGAGCTAAGGCCGCCGGCCGGCCATTGGCGGGCAGCGGTTGGCATTTGCCCTTCCAGAGTGGATTGGATCGATGAACGAGAGCGATTCGGCCAGGAAGGATCTGGCTGGCGAGTTCGAACGCATTCGGACTCGGTCTGCCGATCCCGCGTCTCAAGAGGGTCGCTCCCCGGCAGACACCCGTGCCTTGGAGGCGGGCGGGTTGGCGGTGCGGATCGCCGAGACCAGCCCGGTGGGTGTCGTCCTCGTCGATGCCGAGGGCGAACTCATCTACGCGAACCGCCGCGCCGAGGAGATCTTCGGCCTGCCGCGCGACCGCATCCTGCAGCGGAGCTACAACTCGTCCGAGTGGCGGATCACCGACCGTCACGGGGCGCCCCTTCCCGAGCCGCAGCTCCCCTTCTCCCTGGTACGGCAGAATATCGAGCCCCTTTACGACTACCCGATGGCGGTGGAGCGTTCCGAGGGGCGGCGAATTCTCCTGGCCGTCAACGCGGCGCCCCTGCTCGACGCGGCGGGACGTTTCGAGGGGATGGTGGCCACGCTCGAGGACGTCACCGAGGGCGAGGCCGCCCGGGAGGCGCTCCGCCGCAGCGAGGAACGCTATCAGCGGCTCCTCGCGGCGCTGACGACGTACACCTACACCGTCTTCCTTCACAAAGGCGAAGTCTTCTCCACGGAGCACTGCATCGGCTGCGTCTCGGCCACCGGCTACACGCCCGACGACTTTTCGCGCAACCCCTATCTTTGGCTCGATATGATCCACCCGGCCGACCGCCAGGCCGTTCTGGACCGGATAGCGAGGGTCTTCGGTGGCGAAGAGGCGGTCTCCTTCGAGCATCGTATCATTCATCGCAATGGTTCCGTCCGCTGGCTCCGCGATACGATCGTGGCCCACCGCGACCCGGCCGGGGTGCTCGTGCAATATGACGGGGTCGTCGAGGACATCACGGAGCGGAAGCGTGCCGAAGAGCGATTCCGAAGTCTCGTCGAGATGGCCCCGGACGGGATGGTCATCGTCGATGCGCAAGGCGACATTCTCCTGGTCAATGCACAGGTGGAGCGACTCTTCGGCTACGGCCGCGAGGAACTCATCGGCCAGGAGGTCGAGATCCTCGTCCCCGAAGGGTACCGGGGTTCGCACCGCGCGGAGCGCGGCGGCTACGCGGTGCATCCGGCGCCGCGTCCGATGGGTTCGCGCCCCGAGCTGTCCGCCCGCCGCAAGGACGGCTCGGAATTCCCCGTCGAGATCAGCCTGAGCCCCCTGGAAACCGACGAAGGTATTGTGATCTCCGCCGCCATCCGCGACATCTCCGCACGGAAGCGCGCTGAGCAAACCCTCCGGGAGAACGAGGCCCAGTTCCTTGCCGCTCGCCGGATCCAGGAGTATCTCCTGCCCGGTTCCCCGCCCCCCTTGCCCGGCTACGATCTTGCCGGCGCCTCGTTTCCAGCCGATACCAACGCCGGCGACTACTTCGACTTCCTCGCCCTGCCCGGCGGCCGGCTGGGCCTGGTCGTCGGCGACGTCAGCGGTCACGGCGTGGGGCCCGCGGTGCTCATGGCGCTGACCCACATGCTGGTCCGATCCCTCAGCGGCCACCACGGTGATCCGGCGGAACTCCTCGCCGCCGCCAACGCGATCCTCATCGAGGAGACCGACGCCGACCACTTCGTCACCCTGATCCTTGCCGCCCTGGACCCCGCGGCCCGCACCGTCACCTGGGTCAGCGCCGGCCACCCGTCGGGCTTTGTTCTCGGTTCCCATGGGGACAGCAAGGCCACCCTCGAGAGCACCGGCCTCCCCTTGGGCGTCCTTGCCGGCGCCCAGTACGACCTGGGGCCGACGGTTCGTCTCGCCGCCGGCGATCTGCTGCTCCTCGTCTCCGACGGGACCTACGAGTCGCGCGCTCCCGGCGGGGAAATCCTGGGCATTTCCCGCATGCTCGACGTCGTCCGCCGGCACCGCACCGGCTCCGCCCGGGATGTCATCGAGGCGCTCTACGACGCGGCACGCCGCCACGCCGGCAATCGCAACCCCCCGGACGACGTCACCGCTGTGGCTGTCAAGGTCCTGTGACTGCGTCGTCCGAGGTGGCCGCGGCGCGGCGGTCTGCCTAGACTGGGGAGACGCAGTTCCGCGGCATCGCCGCTACCGGCCCGCTCCCCGCGTCGGTCAACTTCCCCCTCTACCCCCAGGAGGAGCCCGACGATATCCGGGCAGTCGTCTTCGGCGATCCCCAGCCCCGCGACGAGCAGGAGTTGGACTTCATCATTCGCGGCGTTCGGGCGATCACGGTGACCCCGTAGGCGGCCTAATCGAGGCGGATCACCGAGGAAGCATCGGCGGGGGCTTCCCCGCGCCACGTCCAGCGGACGGCGAGTGCCAAGGAGGCGGCGACGATCGCCAGGCCGACGATGCTCGGCGCCATCCAGAGCCACCAGACGAGGCCCAGGCCCACACCCACCGCCGCCGGCCAGCGGAGGAGCAGATGGTGGAAGGTCCCCCGCCGCACCCCGGCCACCACTGCGGCAGTCAGCGCCAGCACGGCCGCCACCGCGGCGGCCCGCCCGCCCGATTCTCCGCGGTCGCTGCGCTGGTGGGAGAGCGTCACCGAGGCAGCCGAGCCCTCGAAGGCCAACCGCAGCGGTTCGCGTGCCGGATCGTGGACCTGCGCCCAGAGGAGGATCGCCTCCTCGAGCGCGCCGTCTTCGTCGACTCCCTCGGCGGCCGCCGTCGAGGCACCCAACCGCTGCGCGACCTGCGCCTGTTGCTCGGCGACGGACTCCAGCTCGGCGAGGACGCGGCGGCGCGTGGCCACCGGCTCCCGGGCGAGGAGGCGCCGCGCGGCGGCGTCGCTCCGCGCCATGCGTCGCGCCCAGGGGCGGAGCCAGTGTGCGGCCGCCTCGTCCTCGCCGGGGACGCGGAAGGAGGCCTCCTCGACCAACTCGGTCATGGCTCGGAGCCGGCGGAGCTCCCCGTCGAGCGGCCTCACCGGTTCCGCCGATTCACTCCCCAGGAGCGAGTGGGGCGGGGCGGTTATGGAGTAGAGCGTCTGCCGTACGCGGAGGTTGCCGGGCCAGGGCGTCTCCAGGACGAGCGTGCCACCGTTGCTCATGGCCGCCGAGCCGGCGAAGACCACCTCAACTCGCTGGGGCAAACGCCGCGGCCCTAAAGGGACGAGGAACCGCGCCGGCTCGCCCTCGCTGCTGGGGTGGGCCGGGTCCGCTGCCCCCCCTCCCACCGGAATGGGCGTTATTGGTACTCCCTCGACGGCAACGTGGACGAGCCGGAATCCCTCGGGAACGTTCAGTGGGCAGGTGGCCCGCCCCACCGGATCGACGTCGAAGACCGCCGTTCCCACGACGGAGCCGTCGGCGTGCCAGGCGGCGGACACCTCGGCCAGCGCTACTTGGGGATTGCCGCCCAGCGGGTCGGGGCGAGAGAGGACGGCCTGGAAGCTGCGCGTCGTGACCTCGAAGGCATCGTACGGCGCGCCGCCGGTTCGGGCGGCGGAGCCCTCCGGCAGCGCGATCGGCTTCAGGCCGCGAAACTCCCACGAGATCTCCTCGCCGTCGCTCTCCTGGGGGAGGAGGACGACGTGCTGGAGCGAGTCGGCCTGCACCAGCTCCACGCGCGGCACGGCCGGCCGATCGCCCGGCGCCACCGTGAGGGGGCTGGTGAGGGTGACGCGGTAGGAAGAGTCGATGGGCCGCTGCGGCCGGACGACGAGCTGCTGCCAGTCGTCACCCGCCTCCTGGGTTTCGATCGCCGAGGTGGGGCTCACCTCGTAAGGGCCGGTCATCTGCGGCGGGACGAGGAAGCGGATTTCGTCCAGCAGGCCATCCGCACACTCGAGCTTGGCCTCGATCTCTGCCTGCCAGCCTTCGGGAGTGCTGCTGAGGAGAGTCGTCTGTTCGGCGTGGACTCGGGGGCGGTTGGGCGCCAGGGCGACGTTGAGCGCGGGGGCGGCGTCCAGGTCGGCGGCAAATCTCGCCAGGAGCCGGCCCCACTCGCTCCGCCCGCCGGCGAGCCCCTGCTCGGCGGCCTCCGTCATGCCGGCAACCGACTCGACCTCGACGAGGACACCCGGCTGGCGGTAGAGCTCCAGGGTGAGCGCCGTGAGGTCCACTTCGGCCAGGTGCGGCAGTGCCAGGGAACGGGTGCCTCGCCGGGGCGCGGGGAGCCGGCCGCTGAGCGTCAGCGCCTGCGGCCCGTCGACTGCCGCGGCCAGAAAGACGTTCAGCCGGCCATCGTCGCCCACCGCCCAGCGTCGGACGCGCTCCAACCCGTCCTTGACCAGGGAGATGGAATCGACTTCCATGCCCGCCGGGGGCCGTATGCGGTAACTCCAACGACTCCCACCCTCCGTCTGGAGCCGGGCTTCGAGGCGCACCTCGGCAGCTTCCGGCCCGAAACTGACCCGAACCACCGCCTCGCCTTCCGTGCGCGGCGCTGCCAGCCGCGTGGCCAAGGTCCATTCGGCCGGCTCTTCTCCCAAGTCGAACGCCGCTACCGGCGGCTCCCCTTCGACATCCCCCCACGCGGCGAGGAACTCCTGGATCGCCATCGCGGCGACGCCGTCCGGGGGCGGATCATGTTCCAGTGCCGGGTCGAGGGATACGGCCAGCCAGCGCCGCGTCCGCCGCGCGTTGAGCAACTCGATGTCCGGCAGGCGGAGCGTTCCCACCCCGCTCGCCTCCTCCTGGAGAGTAAACGGCAGATCCAGAACGGTTTGATCGCTGACGCCTTCTTCAAGGGAGAGGCGGATCGTATGACGCGTTCCCGGTTCGACCTGCATCGACGGTTCGGGCAGATTCAGCCGCAGCCGCGGGTCCACGGAGAGGAGGACCTCGCGGAGGGTCCCCTCGGTGACGCGGAGCCGCAGACGCCCGCGGAGCGATACCGACGTGGGGGAGGCATGCAGCCAGAGCAATTCTTCAGCGTCGACCACCGGCTCCGCCGCGGTCCGCGGCCCGCTTTGCGGCCAGCGGACGGACAACCGCTCCACGGCCCCCAAGTCCGCGACGAGCCGCGGGGGCGAGCTCTCCACCCACGCCGCGCCCGCGGCTGCCGGAACCTCGACTCCGGCCATGCCGGCCGGCAACGCCAGCTCGCAGCGGGCGTTGGCCACCGGCGGGATCGCCAGGTCGAAACCGGCACTGCGGGCGTCGGCGAGGGGTGTTGGCTGCAAACGCATCTGCAAGCGGTACTGTCCCGGCTCAGCCACGGCGAAGACCAAAGCCCCTTCATCGCTCCACTCCGGCTCGACCGGCCGCCCGTCGAGTGTGGCCGAGTCGGGGACCAGCGTTACGCCTTCGCGCCCGAAGGGAAGCCGTACCCGCACCGACTGGCCGAGCACCGTCAAGTCGAAGCCGGCGCGGATCTCGGCGATGCTGAGTAGTTCCGGGCCGCTGCCCCGGACGAGGGTGCCGCGGTAGACCGCCTCGTTGATCAGCCATCCCTGCGGCGTCTCGGGCCGCGCGGCACTGCGGCGGAGGAGCTCGACATAGAGCGGTTCGGGGACGAAACACGTTTCGCCGACGGGATCGAACTGCTCATCGACGGGAATGAACACCTGGTAAACGGTTTCGCGTGCCTCGGTCTCCTCGCCGCGCGCCGCGCCCGCAGCGGCCGCCAGGATACAGGCGATCGTTCCTGCGACCACGTGCTTGGCCGTGGAGGGCAGCGTGGCGGGCGCCTGCGGCGCCGCGGCCTCCTTCGGGGTTCCCGCGGCCGCCGGCCAGCCCCAGCCGGTCAGGGAGTGCACCAGCAGGCAGAAAAGGGCCGCCAGGAGGGCACCCGAGAAGGCCGTGGCATAGGCGGCGGGGAGGAGCAGGGCGGCGGTCGCCGCCATGCCCGCCGTCACTGCGAGCACCACGGGCCGGCCTGCTGCCAGCCACCACCCCAACCCCACCCCCCCCAGGAAGACCAGCCAACGGAGTGCGAGCACCGTGTCGCGGTGGACGATCCGCAGCCGCGGACCCTTTTCGCCCGGCGGCGTTTCCAGCCGGTAGGCGGACCATCCCAGCGTGTCGGCGGGACGGAAGCGACCCTGGCGGGCGACGGTCCAGGGAACGGGGGGGCGCGGCGGCCCGTTCCGCCAGCCCTCGGCGGGCACCATGCCTCCCGCGGCACCGGCCTCGAGTGCCGCGTCGATTTCGTCGAACAGGGGCCCGGGCCGGACCCAGCAGCGGTTGGGCTCCTCGTCGCAGGGGCGGCAGGCCTCGTCCAGGGCCGCCTCCGCCGCCCCGGTTATCACCAAGGCGTGGGGGTGGATCAGCAGGGCGAGACCGGCGTGATGCAGGAGGGCCACGGCCCGCTCCGTGCGGTCGGCGTAGAAGGGCAGCCGTTCGAGCGGCGTCCCGGGGCCAATCGCCAGCCGGCCGAGCGCGCGGTCGTCGACGAGCAGGGGGATCTCGGGGTGGTGGTGGACGACCTGCTCGAGCAGGTCCGCCCAATCCTCGACGGCGGCGCCGTCTCCCTCGCCGCCCACCAGGGAACCCATCCGGCGGAGCAACTGATCGGCGCGTTGGCGAGCCGCCGCGTCGAGGCTCTCGTTTCCTGCCAGTCGGGCCCAGTCGCTGACGGAGAGCGGATCGAAGGCGCCGGACTCGGCGTCGCGTCCCAAGGGGCCGAAGAGCCGCTGCGACCAGCTCGAGCGCGGCCCCCGCGGCTGCTGCCAGCGGAGGTCGGTCTCGGGCGACTCGAAACCCGGCGGCAGCCAGACAGTCCATCTCCGCGCCAAGATCGGCACGTCGGCGTCGGCCCAGGGCGGGGTGAGCGATCCGAGGGCCCGCAATCGGCCGCCCGTCGTATCGAATTGCACCGCCACGACGGGAAATCGCCGTCCCGCGGGCAAACCGACGAGAACCGCCCTCCCCTCGCCCCCGCGGTCCCAGGCGGTTCGCTCGTCGTCCACCCACACGGCGCGGACCTGCGTTCCCTCTATCCTCGGCGGCAGGGCGATGGAAACCGACTCGCGCCCGGCGTTCTCCAGACGGAAGCTCGCCAGGTGCCGGCCGCTTCCGTCGGCTTCGTACTGCGACTCTAGCTCCGCCAGCCAGACCCACGCGGCGGCAACCCCCACCTCGTTGGGGGTGAGAGAGACGGTGACGGTCGGTTCGCTCGCGGGCACGGCGTCGCGGACCGGATCGTACTGGAAAGCGGCCCGCAGCGTCTGGTAGGCGCCCTCCGGCGGCGGTTCTGCGGGCAATGGCTCCAGGCGGTGATTCTGGATGCGCAGGGGCGCCGCCTGCAGGGCCCGCACGAGCAACGTTCCCCGCTGCGCGCTCGCTTCCGGTAGCCCCGCCAGGTTCAGTGCCTGGCCATCCGAGGACGGCGTCGTGCGGCTGGCTCGGAGGGTGAAAGGTTCGTTCTGCGGCTCCCGCAGCGTGATCTGCCAAACTTCCCCGCCGAGAGCCAGGCCCGCGGCCGATCGCTCGTCGGCCGAGAGGAGGCGGGCTGAGAAGTCGCGTGCATCGCCTCCCTCCATGCTCCATTGGAGGGGAGCCGGCCGGGCCATGGCGAACTGCACGCGTACCCGTTCCACCCGCACCGACTCCGGCGTGCAGCGGAAGGTATACGACTGCCGCAGCCATTCGTCCGTTACTGCCGCTTCGACCTCGATCCGCCCCGCATATCGCGGACGGTGGGCATGGAGTGCGACTCGGAGGTCGGCGGTGGCGGGATGGAGGCGGAAGACCGGCCCGCCGGGCCGCTCATCGAATCGCTCCTCGAACTCCTCCTCGAGGGCCTCGGCCTCCGCGGCCGAGAGGGGCTCCGGTTCGGGTGTGCGCAGCTCGTAGGGCTCGGCCGCTTCGAGGGCGAGTAGATAGCGGCCAGGCGTGGGCGTCTCGAAGCGGAGGGGCTCGAGCTCGCCGAGCGTCATGTTCCGTTCGAGGGGCGATTCCAGCGACCGCATGGAAACGGTCAGCCGCAGGGGCCGCTCCGGGGAGAGACCGCGCGCCAGGGTGATCGACAACCGCCGCGAGCCGTCGGCGGTGCGCTCGATGCTCCAGTCTTCGATCGCCTCCCCGTCGAGCGACTCGACGGAGTCGACGATCCAGCGCGGCGATACTTCTCCGGTAACGGAGAATCGCCGCCCCTGGGTCATGGTCAAGTGACCGTGGACGCGAGCCGTGAGTTGGTTGGCGAGCTGGACCACCGCCCCGGTGGTGACTTGAGGCGGTGCCGTGGGGTGACTCAGAACGATCCGTGCCGTGGCCTCCGGCGAGAAGAGCCGCATCTCCACGGTCTCGCCGTCTCCTGGGGCCGGCAGGGGTGCTGCCCGCGTCTGCGCGGCTTCGACGGGGACGAATTCGGTGAGGAGGATGGGGGCCAAGACGGCCAGGGTGGTCACCGACGATTCCCATTCCGCGTCGGCGGCGCGGATCCGCGGCAGCAGCCAGGGCCGGTCGAGCACCAGGGGCGCCAGGGCGGTAAGCTGCACCACCCGTCCGCTTCCGAGCAGCGGTTCGGCGAACTCCACGAGAACGTGCTGCTCCCCCTCCTCGCCCATCCAAACCGAGTAGCTCGTCGCCTCATCTCCCAACTGCGCGCCCACCGGCTGCAAGCCGGCATCGAGGACCAGGTGGAGCCGCTGCAGCGGTTCGCCGCGGACGAAGAGCCGCAGCGCCGTGCGCACCTCGATTCCTCGCGGCGTCACGTCGTAGGTAGACGTCTGGCGGTAGGTTACGGTGCGCGGCGGGGTATCGAGCGCGCCCCGCTCCACCAGCCGGAGCCGCACGCGGTGGCGCCCTCCCAGCACCAGCCGCCAGCGGCGCGTCGTCTCGTCGGCGGCCCCCTCGTCGAGGACGACCCCCACGTCGACCACGGGGACGAGCGCCTCGGGCAAGTCGAGCAGCAAGTGGCTCGTCGGGCAGGCGGGCACCTCGAGGGTGAACTCCTTCCCCCCCGCGGCGTCCCGGCGGCCGCGGCGCGAGAAATGGAAGCGGAGGTCGCCCGCCTCTTCGACGAGCAGCCCCAAGGTCCCCTCGGGCGTCTGGCCGAGCACCGCCGGCGATGCATCGCTCCGGCCACCCTCGTCCGAGGCGACGCCCGACGGTTCCCCTCCGCCGGTGTCCGACTCCGCATCCGCCGGCAGTTCCGTGGCTACCACCTCGCCGCTGTCGCCGTCGCCGAGGGTGCCCGCCCTCCCCCGGTCCGCATCCTCTGGATCCATCGGGCCGTCGTCACCCTGGCCGTCGTCACCTTCGGCCGCGGCGTCGGCTTGCGGCACGTCGTCGCGGTGCCACCACGCGGGCGATTCCAGCGCCAGGTTGCAGGGCGCCAAGCTTACCAGCGCGGGCCCTTCCCCCGTGTGCTCCACCGACAGCCGTCCCTCGCCGCGCAGCAACTCCGGAGAATCGAGCCAGAGGTGGTATTCCGCCGCGCGAAGCGTTGCCGGCAGCACCGCCGCTTCGCTCCGCGCCGGTCCCGCGGAAGCGGCCGCCAACGCCTCGAACTCGTGGATGTCCATGGGGATGTAGCGGTGCTGCCCACGCGGCCAATCTGCCACGCGATTGGCCGGCGGATAGACTCGCCGGAAGCGGATCGGCGACGCCTCCGCACCCGCTTCGGCACCGAGGGTGCGCGGGGCCGGGTCGCCGACGGCCAGCAGTATCGCCGTTGCCGCCAGGGTTCCCAGGAGCCGCCATCGATGGTGGATGGACACCGGAATCACTTCGGGGACGTCAAGGGCGCGCCGCCGGTCGCCGGCGCCGACTCGGTCGATAGCGGCGGAGCCGGCGGCGCGAGCCGGTACTGGGTCTCGGTCGACCCGCGATCGAAAACCGAACTGGTGGGCTCGCTGTGCGGCACCCCGCGCCGTGGCCGCGTCACGCGGCGCTGAAGTGCCGCAGCCACCAAGACCAGAACCACACCCAGGCTCGCCGCCTGGAGTAGCAGCAGGGTCGGCTCGGGATAGACGGCCGTGGCCGCCGCCAGCCCCACCGCCGCCGCGAAGAGCGCCGCGGGATGCCGCACGGCGGGGATATAGATCCAGAGGAGCCCGACCACGAGTGCCGCGCCGGAGGCCCAGAGGACTACCGACGCCCGCGCCACCGTGCGGAGCTCGAAGGGACCCGTCGGTTCCATGGAGCTGCTGAAAAGGTAGCGGTTGGTCCGCAGGGGGACCTCGTCCAGCCGCGGCGCGCCGACCCATTGCTCGAGGGCGGGTTGCTGCAAGAGGGCCACGCGGCCCCAAGAGGTGCCCGTCCACCCCCAACGGAATTCGGGGGTGAATCCCGCCGGCGTCCCCACCATGTGCTCGTCCAGGGGGAACACCAACTGCCAGTACATGCGCTGGACCCAAACCCCGTCGCCCAACCGCGGTATCTCCAAGGCCATCGCCCCCCTCTCGGGACGGGATCTGGCGAACTGAAAACGCACTTCCAACACGCGCTCGCGGGGCGTCGGATCGTCGGGGAGGGGTACGACGGTGCGGCCGTCGGCGGTGGTTTCCAGCCTCACCGGGTGATCGTCGAGGAGGACCATTTCGCCGCCCCCCGCCGCGGGCGGCACGATGATCTCCAACTCCCGCTCGTTGCTCGTGAAGCGGAATACCGCCCGGTCCTGCCGTGCGTTCCGGGTGAGCCATGTCTGTACCCAGGCGCGGTGGATCACCGTGGTCCCCAGGACGTCGCCGTCTTCCATCCGCAGTCCCACCGTGACGCGGTCCACCCCCTCCTCCGCCGATAGTTGCAGGTAGCGACGCCCCAGGGCCTCCAGGGGAGGATCGAGGTCGAGCGTCTGCCAGGGGCCGTTGTGGTGTTCGAGCTGTACGGTCGGCGGCGCCGTCACCAGAAGGCGGTTGGCCGTCAAGGTCCCGTCCAGCGGCATGACCAGGGGCACGGTGCGTTCCAGGGACGCCGCCCGGGGGATCCGTTGCGGGGGGAGGGGGTAGTGCACCCAGAGTTCCCCGCCGCCGATTCGCGCCTCGGGCAATCCCAGCCGCAGTCGGAGGGCGCCCTCTTCTCCGTCTTCCTCGGCCAGCGTGGGCGTCAACCGCTGTCCCTCCCAGAAGAACCGGATTTCGTCGAGGTAGGATGCCAGTTCGCCGGGCACCATCACCGTGAGATGGTCGAGGGGTTCGTAGCGGATGGTGTAGGTGAGGGTCTGCTCGGTGCGGTCCTCGTCGTCGAAGAGGCTGATGCGGCTCTGCACCGCCGCCGACACCGTCCGGCTGTGGACCCGCAGCTCGGCGGCGAAGACCGCGCCGCTGGCGTGGCCCTGGTAGTGGAGCGGCGGCTGCTGGCGTACGGGAAGCGTCATCGTCGAGGCCACCTGCTGGCGGACGAGCCCCACCATATGCTCGCTCTGGGGCGTGAGTTCCACGTTGTCGTCGGGCAGGACGATGACCGCCGCCGTGCGCGGGAACGTGGCCTGGGGCATCGGCAACGAAAGGCGCAGGTTTCCCCCGGTGTGGACCTCGCGGTGGGCCGTCAGGCTGATCTCGAACTGGCCCCCCGTCGACTGCGCCAGGGGAACGGTCAGCTTTCCCTCCTCGTCCTGCCACCAGCGCTCCACGGCCACCAGGTTCGACGGCCCCACCTCATCCACCCGCCAGCCGCGCAGATCGACCTCCACCTGGAACGTCTTTGCCCCGCGGACCACGTACTTCAGCCGCGCTTCGAGGCGGACCTGGCGGGCTCCGACGAGGAGCAGGTACTCCGGTTCGACGCTGATCCGCGTCTCCCGCGGAACCACGCGCGCCTCGAGCGAGTAGGGCTGGCTGAAATAGCGGAATACCGCCACCGGCTCTTCGTGGCCGCTCATCTCCGGGGTCTTGTCGATTTGCTGGACCGCGGGATTCGTTCCCCAGAGGATGTGCCACTCCGGTGCCGCGGCCACGGCCACCTCCCCTTCCTGCCAGGCGGCCCCCAGCACCTCGAATCCCGCCAGTTCCACGTATTCGTCCGAGGCGGCCGCATCGTGCGTGCGGCGGGTTGCCAGACGAACCGGCACCGGCCCGGTCGTCTTTTCGGCGAGCTGCACCTCGACGAGCTGCCGCCCCTCGACCTCCTCTCCATCCAAGGGAACGACCATGTATCCCGATGGGCTCCCCGGCACCCACTGCGCCTCTCCGGGAAGCAGGACCCGGAAGCGATCGAAGGCCGCACCCTCGCTGCTGACTTCCAGTTGCGCTTCGGAGTCGATGCCTCTCCCGTCGATCATGGTATGCACTTCGGCGGCGACCGAGAGCACGACGGGAGCGTCGAGCGGCGCCTGGGCCGAGGCCCGCCAGGCGAGCTCGATCTCGCCCCCGACCACGCCGCTGCCCAGCCCCAAGACGCTGAACCGGGTCCCGCCGTCGCTGGCAGGATCCGTCGCCAGCCGCACCCCCTCACTGATCCTTCCCACGGCCTCGGCTTCGGGCACCGTAAGCTGCATCTCGGACGAGGCGACCCCCCCGGGGGGGCGCAGCCGCATTCGCGTCTCCTCGCCCACGGTGGTCAGGGGCACCAGCACCCGCATCTCCAGATGGTGTTGCTCGGGCTCGTCTCCGCCCCGCACCCACAAGACGTAGCCCGAGCCCTCCTCGAACTGGAGGAGGTGTTCACCGGGCCCTTGGTAGTCCTCCGGTTCGATGAGAATCGCCTCCTCCAGCCGCAGGGGAATCCGCACCCAGCGCGGCTGCTGCACGAGGAGCCGAAATCGCGCGGAGAACTCGGCGTGTCCTTCGCCGGCCCGCCCTTGGAGGCGCATCGACTGGATGACGTATTCCGCGACCTGCTCCTGGCGCGTCAAACCTTCCTTCAGCTCCATGAGCTGGCGGATATCGGACAGGGTATGGTTGATGAGGGGTACCAGATTGCCACTCTCGTCGAAGACGTAGAAGATCTCGGGCTTGTCTTCGACCACTGCGGCAGCCGCCGGGGCTGAATCCCCCGCGCGGACGGCGGGCGCCGTCGGAGGCGAGGTCGGCACATCCTGGGCACCGGCCACTCCCCAGCCGCACAGGCACAAACAGAATATCCCGAGCAATCGCCTCTGCATGCCACCCTGCGTGCCCCATTTTCCCGGCCGCCGCAGGCCATCGAGGTGAACGGGGCGCAGGGGGCGCCCTGCCTCGAGTGGGATCGGCGGATCGCCTGGAGACGCCACCTCTTCCGTCCCGGTTGAAGCTGCGAATGCGGCTCGCGGACGCGCCTTCGCCACGAAACAAAACAAGAGAAGAATATTCTCGCCGGCCCCCACGGGCCATTCGAGCCGACCTACCAACCCCGCGGGCGCACACCCGCCCCCTTTCAGTTTAACCTGAGCACCCCTTCTCTCAAAGTAGCAACCCTCATTCGATCCCCGCGTCGGCGAACACCCGGCAGAGCGCGCCGTGCAGGGAGGCGGTGGACGCGACCAGGAAGCGGCCGCCGATAGCCTCCAGAACCCCCCCTGAGGGGCTGCTTGCCACCCCGCCCGCCTCGCGGATCAGGAGGATCCCCGCCGCGATGTCCCATATCCGGGTCGAGAAGGACCAGCTTGCGTCGAAGCGTCCCACCGCGACATAAGCGAGATTG
>SLBP01000056.1:0-18089 GCA_007126245.1 Planctomycetales bacterium | reverse complement strand
GAGCTCGGGTTTCCCGACGGCTATCTGGCCTGCGACGTCTATTACCTGCAGCCGGTGGGCGACTGGTTCGGCGAGGCCCGGGCCGTCTCCAGCACGCGGATCGTGATCGTCACCGCGGAGGGCAACCCCCACGGCATCCGGGGCCTTAAGGACCTTGCCCGCCCGGGGATCCGCCTGGTGGTGGGCCATCCCAGCCACAGCACCATCGGCGGACTCACGGAGCGCCTCTTCCAGGCGTACGACCTCTACGACGAGATCATGCCCAACGTCGTCGAGCGCCAGCCTTCCTCGGGGATGCTCGTGGCGCCGGTGGTCAGCGGCGCCGCCGACGTCTCGCTCGCCTATTACACCGACACCTTGGCCGAGGAGGACCGCCTCTCCACCATCGAGCTCGATACGCCCTACGCCCGGGCGGTGCAGCCCTACGGGATCGCCCGGAGCACGCACCATCCCTACCTGATGCGGCGCCTCTACGCGTTCATCGGCGACTGGCACGACCATTACCAGGCCCTCGGCTTTGGCTGGGAGCTGGGGCGGCCGCTCGAGGAGTTCGAAGTCTTCGTCCCCGCGGGTGTCCGGCCCCCGGTGCCCGGCGGCGAGGAGCGCGACTGATGCGGCTCCCCCTGCCCGGATCGACCGTGCCGGTCAACCGCTCCGACGTCCCCTTCGTGCTCGCCCTGGGGTTGGTGGCGAGCGTCTACGTCTTCCTCATCTTCGGCCTCCTCTTCGCCAAGGTCTTCTACGTGCAGTGGCCGCTGGTCGGCGAGGTCTTCAGCGACGACCGCTACCGCTACGCCGTCTTGCTGTCGCTGATCTCCTGCTCGATCACGACGATCCTCTCCGTGTGGGTGGCGGTGCCCACGGCGTACCTGATGAGCCGGGTCGGCTTTCCCGGCAAGCGGCTGCTCGATGCGGTGCTCGACATCCCCATCGTCCTCCCGCCGCTGGTGATCGGCTTGGCGCTGCTGATGCTCTTCCAGACGTCGGCGGGGGTCTTCGTCCAGCAATACGTGCGGTTCACCTACGCGATCCCCGGCGTGATCCTGGCGCAGTTCATGGTGGCCTGCGCCTTCGCCATCCGCACCATGATGACGGCCTTTGCCGAGATCAATCCGCGGCAGGAGCAGGTGGCGCTGACGCTCGGCTGCACACGGGCCCAGGCCTTCTGGTGGGTCGTGCTGCCCGAGGCCCGGCGGGGGATGATTCCCGCCGCCACGATCGCCTGGGCGCGGGCGATGGGCGAGTTCGGCCCCGTGCTCGTCTTCGCGGGCACCACCGCCAGACGGACGGAGGTGATGCCCACGAGCATCTTCCTCGAGCTGCAAGTGGGCAACCTGGGCATGGCGGCGGCGATATCGATCGTCATGGTGACACTGGCCATGCTGGTACTGGTGCTCATGCGCTTAGCCGGCCAGGGGCCGCGGATCCTGTAGGGCGCCGGCCGAGTGGGAGAAGACGCGATGATTCGATTCGACGAGGCGAGCATCCGGCTCGACGGGTTCGCCCTCGAGGGGGTCAGCTTCCACGTTCCCACGGGGCGCTACGCCGTGCTCATGGGGAAGACCGGCTGCGGCAAGACGACCATCCTCGAGGCCGCCTGCGGCCTGCGGCCTATCGAGCGCGGCCGCGTCTACCTCATGGACCGTGACGTGACCCGCCTGGCGCCCGGAAAGCGGAACCTCGGCCTGGTCCCCCAGGATGCCGCGCTGTTCGCCACCATGACCGTCGAGGAGCATCTCGGCTTCGCCCTGCGGGTGCGGCGGCGGCCGCGAAGGGAGATCGCCCACCGCGTCGGCGAGCTGGCCCGGTGGCTGGGGATCGGCCACCTCCTCCACCGCCGCCCCCAGGGGCTTTCCGGGGGCGAGCGGCAGCGGGTGGCGATCGGGCGGGCGCTGGCGGCGCGGCCGGACGTGCTCTTCCTCGACGAGCCCTTCTCCGCCCTGGATGAAGAGACCCACGCCGAGATGACGCAACTGCTGCGCCGCGTCCACGGGGAGACGGGCGTGACCGTCCTGCACGTGACTCACAATCGCCGCGAGGCGCGGGCCCTGGCGGAGTTGCTCATCGTCATGCGGGGCGACAAGGTTTTCGAGGGCGATCGCGCCGCGGCCTGCCTGGCCGAGCTGGACGACGAGCTCTGATCCCCCCTCTCCCCCGAATGCGGCCGGGCACGGCACCCTGCGCCGTCGGGCCTCCCCCGGCCTCGACGAAAAAACGCTCCCCGGCGGCCGGCTAGGCGAGCATCGCCTGCGGATCGCGCAGGGTGAAGCGGTCGTGGAAGTCGACGATCGCGGCGATCTGGCCGTTCGCTGCGGGGGCGCCGAACTCCTCGACAAGCCGGCAGGTCGCGTAGGGTCGTGCGGCCGCTTCGTATTCGCTCTGCCACCGGCGGTGCGCCGCTTCGGCGGCGGCGGTTTCCCAAGGATAGCAGTAAGGTGGACGGGGGCAGCCGCACCGCCAGGGCTTGGGCGTCAGCCGGGCGCGGAAGCACTCCTGCTTGAGGGTGAGCCGGCGGTAGAGCGCATCGCTTCCCAGGGCCTCGAGTAGGGCGGCGGTCTCCGCAGCGAGCGGATCGTAGAGGCCGTCGACCAGCAGCAGCCGCAGGCCCGCCGCCGTCCGGTAGAGGCGGCCCGAGCGCCGCGGGTTGGTCGCGGCCCAATCGCGGACCGACTGCAGGACGACCTCTCGCTCCGACTTCATCCGCTGGCGGCGCCTTCCCCGCGAGAGCCCCAGGAGGACGGCGTCCCACCAACCCTGGGGCCGCAGGAGGGGAAAGTCGACGTCGACGAAGCAGGCGTGCGGGGCGTTGAGGATCAGCGAGCCGTAGCGATTCCGCGTGACCAGGCCGACGATCTCGCCGTCGCAGGTGACCGAATCGACGATCTCCTCGCGCAGGGGGCGATCGAGGTAGTCGTAGCTCTCGGGCTTCTCCCCCTCGGTGATCCGCGCGAAGGCCCTTCTCGCCCGCGCCGCACCGTCCTCCGCCGCCGCCTGCGGGCTCTCGAAGGACCACCCCCAGGCCGAGAAGGTCAGCCGCTTGCCGTTGCGGTCCAGATCGCTGAACGTCCCCTTCGACCAGTAGGGAGGGATTCTCATGGTGTTTCCCTGTTTTGCGGTCAATGGCCCTGTAACCGTTCACGGGCCGGGCGAAGGGGGACAGTCCCATTTTCGCGGCCGAATAGCGTTATCCAGAAGCAAAACGGTCTATGGCCGCGAAAATTGGGACAGTCCCCCGTGAACGGTTACATGGCCCTGCTGGGTGCCAGGGGGGTGCCGCCGCCTGCCGGGAACTCTCCCGGGATGATCTGCTTGTTGGGCCCACCGGTGGGCGTCGTCATCCTGTCGCCCACGCGGAACTTAACCTTGCCCTCCTCGGGGACCGAGTTGAGGACCATGCGGACATGGGGGTAGATCGTCCGTGTGGCTTCCGTCAATTCGGAAAGGATGCCGAACGGCGCGGCGACACCCGAAGCGCTGGTACCGATCCGCTCCCCCAGTCTTGAACCGTGACCGACGATGTCGGGCGCATACCTCCGGTACTGCATCGCCACCGGTTCGCCATCGTTCCACGCGTAGACGCGCAGGTGGTTGAACACGTCCACGGTCCGGTCGTAGACGACGATGTTGCCGTCGAAGTATTCGGGGAAGTCGATGGCGACGCCGCCTGCTGGAAAACGCATGGCGGTCGGCAGGTTTTCCGCCCGCGCCTCCGCCCTCCGGTTCACGGTCAGCACGGGACCCTCTTCGTCGGCGTCGATCATGTACAGACCGTGCGGCCTGTCGCCCACGTTGATGTTCAACTGCCTCCCCTTCAACCAGTCTTGGACAGCCGGATGCTCCTCATCCGCATAGATCGCGCCGGTGCCGATGGGCCTGTGGTGGGCGCTGTGCTCGTTGAAGGGATTGTAGAACCAGTCGTCCTGAAGCCGTTCCGCACCCGAAACGGTTTCTCCCGAGGTCTCTGCTGTTGGAGCGAACCCTACGAAGAGAAGTGCGGTAACTGTACCGATCCAAAACGACGTCTCTCTGCGAGTAGTCATGGGCACCTCCCGAGAGAAGATCCGTGGACAGGATGAATGCCGCTCTCGCCATAGTCGCGTACGAAACCGGGGCCCGTCAAGCAACTCGCACTATCCGGAGCGGCGGCGCCAGAGGGTGCGGAAGGGAGGGGTGGGGGGGACGGCGGGCAGGTCGCGGCCGCGGGTCCAGGCGCCCAGCTTGCCGGGGTGCCAGGGGAGGTAAGGCGCCAGCCGCACGCCCAGGCGGACGGCCGCCATCGTCAGACGGTAGCGGAGCGGCCCGCCCATGGCATAGGCCCAGGCCTTCCACATCAGCCGCTCGCCGAGCGAGCGCATCGGCGAAGGCTCGGTCACGGCGCGGTGGCGGAGGTGGACGAGCTGGTGGGGAATGTCGATCTTCACCGGGCAGACTTCGCCGCAGGCGCCGCAGAGCGAAGAGGCGAAGGGGAGCGTGCCCGCCTTGTCGATGCCCACCAGGTGGGGCGTGAGGATCGATCCGATGGGACCGGGGTAGACCCAGCCGTAGGCCCAACCGCCGGTGCGGCGGTAGACCGGGCAGGCGTTCAGGCAGGCACCGCAGCGGATGCAATAGAGCGCGGCGCGGGCCGCCGGATCGGTGAGGACGTTGCTGCGGCCGTTGTCCAGGAGGATCACGTAGAGCCGCTTGCCCGCCGTCGGCCCGTGGATGAGGTGGGTGTAGGTGGTGAGCTTCTGCCCGGTGCCGCTGCGGGCCAGCAGGTTGAGGAAGACCGGCAGGTGCTCCAGCTTGGGGATGACCTTTTCGATCCCCATCAGCGCCACGTGGACCGGCGGGGCGGCCGTGGAGAGGCCGGCATTCCCCTCGTTTTCCACGATGGTGATCGTCCCCGTCTCGGCAACGGCGAAGTTCACCCCGGAGATGCCCATGTCGGCCTGGAGGAACTCCTCGCGGAGGTGGCGGCGGGCGATATCGGTCAGGCGCTGGTGCTCGGCGCTGTAGGGCTCGCCGAGCTTGTCGGCGAAGAGGTTCCCCACGTCCTCGGCCGACATGTGCAGCGCCGGGGTGACGATGTGGACGGGCCGCTGCTCGGCGAGCTCGACGAGGTATTCGCCCAGGTCGGTCTCCACGGAGCGGATGCCCTCAGCGCGGAGGACGTGGGCCAGCTCCATCTCCTCGGTGACCATGGACTTCGACTTCACCACCCGGCGGGTGCCGTGCTCGCGGGCGATCTCGAGCACGTAGCGGTTGGCCTCGGCGGCGTCGCGGGCGAAGAGGACGGTGGCGCCGCGGGCGGCCACGTTCCGCTCGAACTCGACGAGGAGCTTGTCGAGGTGGGCGATGCTGTAGGCCTTGATGCGGTGGGCCGCCTCCCGCCAGGCCTGCCACTGGGGGATCGTTTCCGCCAGGGCGCGGTTGTGCTTGCTCGAGCGTTCGGCCGACTCCCCCAGGGCCTTCGATCCGGCCGGCTCGTAGAGCCCGGCGGTCTCGGCCTTGAGGAACTCGGCGCCGCAGAGAGAGACGCGGTGCGCAGCCGGCGGCTGCAGGGAATTCTCGGACATGGGGCGTTATCCATCGGCGACGAGCAGCTCAGCGAGGTGCATGGTTCGGAGGTGACGGCCGGCGGCGTCGCGGCGCAAGATGCCGCCGATGTGCATCAGGCAGCTCACGTCTGCGGAGACCACCACCTCGGCTCCGCTGCGGAGGATGTTCTCGACCTTGGTCTGCCCCATGGAGAGCGAGGTCCCGGGCATCTTCACGCTGAAGGTCCCGCCGAAGCCGCAACACTCCTCGACGTTGGGCAGTTCGCAGAGCGTCAGGCCCCCGACCGCCTGCACGAGACGGAGCGGCTGCTCGACCACCCCCAGCTCCCGCCGCCCGTGGCAGCCGACGTGGAACGTCACCCGGTGGGGGAAGCGCGCCGCCGTGTCGACAACGCCCAAGGCCTCGACGAGGAACTCGCTGAGCTCGAAGACGCGGCGACCCACCTCGACGACGTTGGGGTCCGGGTCGACGTGGCCGAAGAAGACGCGGCACATCGAGGTGCACGAGGCCGAGGGGCAGACGATCCAACGGTAGTCGGCAAAGGCCCGGCAGAACTGGTGGATCACCCGCCGGGCCTCCTCCCAGTACCCCGAGTTGAAGGCCGGCTGCCCGCAGCAGGTCTGGCCGGCGGGGAAGGCCACCGGGACGTCGAGCCGCTCGAGCAGCGTCACCAGCGACTGGGCGATGTTGGGATAGAACTGGTCGATGTAGCAGGGGATGAAGAGGGCGACCGGTTCACCGGCCTGGTATTTCGGGTAGTGCCACTGCGGCGGAGAGTGCTGGGTGAGCTGGATCATTGCGGGTAGCCGTTACGGGGGCGCAGGGCGCCGCGGACAAGGGACCGGCGGCACAGCCCCCGGTGCCGTGCTCCCAGTTTAGCCATTCGGCGGGGAATACGCCACCGCCGGTTGCCGCCACTCGATGGGGCAAAGTAGACTGGCAAGGTCATGGCCTCTGCGAACGACCCGCCCATCCTCGAACTGACGGACCTCCGCGTCTCCCTGGGAGGGAAGGCGATCCTCTGCGGGATCTCCTGTGCGGTGCGCAAGGGGGAGTATCTCTCCATCGTAGGCCCCAACGGCAGCGGCAAGACGACGCTCCTGAAGTGCCTGGTGCGGCTGCGCCCTCCCTCGGAGGGCTCCATTCGGCTCGGTGGCCGCCCGCTGGCCGAGTACTCGCAGAAGGCCCTGGCGCGGTGGATGGGCTATGTACCTCAGGTAGAGGGGCGGATGGCCCCCTTCACCGTCGAACAGTTCGTGCTCCTGGGGCGGTACCCCTATCTGAGCCCCTTCAGCACCCTCTCGCACGACGACCGCCAGGCCGTCGGCGAGGCGATGGCCGTGACGGACACGGTGGCCTTCCGCGAACGGAGGATGGATACCCTCAGCGGTGGGGAACGGCAGCGGGTGCTCGTCGCCGCGGCCCTGGCGCAGGGGGCCGACGTCCTTTTGCTCGACGAGCCGACGACCTTCCTCGACTATCGCCACCGCGAGGAGCTCCGCCAACTCCTGGCGCGGCTGAACACCGAGGCCGGCACCACGATCGTCGTCGTGACGCACGACGCGGCGGCCGCAGCCCTGGAGAGCGACCGTATCCTTGCCCTCTGCGAAGGACGCGTTGCCTTCGTGGGGAGCCCCATCGAGTTCATGAAGGCGGCGGTGCTGCGGGAGACCTATGCGGCCGACCTGCTCCTGGTGCCCCACCCGCAGACCGGGTTGCCCGTGATCGTGCCCCATGCCCTTTCGGCGAGGGGGTCATGAGCCGTCTCGTCCCCTTGGTCGTGCTGCTACTCCTAGCCGCAGGGGTGCTTGCCGTGGCGCCGTTTGTGGGCCAGGAGCGTATCCCCGTATCGGCACTCTGGGACCGCAACGGCGGAACGAACTCCTTAATTCTCTGGCAGTTGCGGCTGCCGCGGGTGGCCATCGCCTTCCTCGCCGGGGCGTCGCTGGCCGTTGGCGGCATGACGTTCCAGGCCGTCTTCCGCAACCCCCTGGCCACGCCCTTCACGCTCGGGGTCGCCAGCGGCGCCTCGCTGGGGGCGGCCATCTACATCCACCTCAAGCTGAGTCTCGTCCTGCTCGGCATCCCCGGGATTTCGGTGTTCGCCTTTCTGGGCGCCGCAGCGGCGATCCTGGTGGTCTACGGGCTCGCCCGGCTGAAGCGGGGCTTCTCCTCGGCGACCATGCTCCTGGCCGGGGTGGCGGTGAGCTTCTTCTTCTCCAGCCTGATCCTCCTCCTGCAGTACCTGGGCGACTTCACCCAGGCCTATCGCATCCTCCGGTGGGTGATGGGCGGGCTCGATCTGGGCCTGGGCTTCGGCGACGCGGTGGGGATGCTCCCCCTGATCCTTGCCGGCACCCTGATCGTCGTCTACCACACGCACGAGCTCAACCTCCTCTCCATCGGCGAGGAGCTGGCGGCCAGCCGGGGTGTCGAGGTGCAGAGGACGAAGGCGGCCATCTTCTTCGCCGCCTCGCTCCTGGTCGGCGCCGTGGTCGCCGTGTGCGGGCCCATCGGCTTCGTGGGTCTCATGGCCCCGCACATCTGCCGGCTCGTGGTGGGCGCCGACCACCGGATACTGGCTCCGGCGACATGGCTCTTCGGCGGCGCCTTCCTCACGACCTGCGACACGGCCGCCCGCACGATGCTCGCGCCCGTCGAGCTCCCCGTGGGCATCCTCACCGCGATGCTCGGCGGCCCCTTCTTCCTCTACCTGCTCCTCACCCGCTCGGTGGACGAGGAGTAGGGGGTCCCTCGGCGAGCACGGCGGCGATCCGCTCGCGGGTGACGGGGCGGATGACCCCCCGCTCGCAGATGATTGCGGTGACGAGGCGGGCCGGGGTGACGTCGAAGGCGGGGTTGAAGACGGCCACACCCGCCGGGGCCGTGCGGCAGCCGAAGCTCTCGGTGACCTCTTCGGCGGCGCGCTCCTCGATGGGAATGCCGCGGCCATCGGCCGTGGTGAGGTCGAACGTGCTGCTGGGGGCGGCGACGTAGAAGGGGATGCCATGGAAGTGGGCAAGCACCGCCAGGCCGTAGGTGCCGATCTTGTTGGCCGTATCGCCGTTGGCGGCGATGCGGTCGGCCCCGGTGATCACGGCCTGGACCTTGCCCGCCTCCATAACGGCAGCGGCCATGCTGTCGCAGATGAGCGTCACGTCGATGCCGCGCTGTTCGAGTTCCCAGGCGGTCAGCCGGGCCCCTTGGAGGAGCGGGCGGGTTTCGTCGGCGTAGACGGCCAGCGGCTGGCCCGCCTCGACCGCCGCGTAGACCACGGCCAGGGCGGTGCCGTAGTCGGCCGTGGCCAGCCCTCCGGCGTTGCAGTGGGTGAGGACCGACTTCGCGCCCCGGAGTAGCGGTGCACCGTGGCGGCCGATGCTGCGGCACATGCGGCGGTCTTCCTCGTGAATGGCCCGCGCCTCCTCGACGAGCGCCGCGGCGATCGCCGCGGGGTGGGCCGCACCGCGGAGCGCTGCGGCCCTCTCCTCCATCCGCTTCAGCGCCCAGAAGAGATTGACGGCCGTGGGGCGGCTGCCGGCGAGGTAGCCGACCGTCTCCTCCAGCCGGGTGAAGAACGCCTTCTCGTCCTCCTCGCGGACCGACTGCACACCGAGGCAGACGCCGTAGGCGGCGGCAATGCCGATTGCCGGGGCCCCGCGGACGCGGAGCGCGCGGATCGCCTCCCAGACGGTCTCCACGTCGCGGCAGGCAATGTTGACCAGCTCCGTCGGCAGGCGGGTCTGGTCGATCAGTTCCAAGTGGCCGTCTTCCCTGCCGACCCACCGGAGCGTTTCCAGGTGCTGCACGGTGCCCTATGGGGGGTTGACTACGTTCGTGGGCTTCCCTTCGAGGAAGGCCCGGAGGTTTTCGGCGGCGGCGGCCAGAAGGCGCTGGCGGGCCGAGCGGGTGGCCCATGCCTGATGCGGCGTGATGTAGCAGTTCTTGGCCGAGAGCAAGGGATTGTCGGCCGTGGGGGGCTCGATGGCGAGGACGTCCAGGCCCGCCCCGGCAATCCGCCCCGAGTTGAGGTATTCGGCCAGCGCCGCCTCATCGACGAGCTGGCCGCGGGCGGTGTTGATGAGAAAGGCGGTGGGCTTCATCAAACCGAGTAGTTGGTCGTTGACCAACTTCTGGTTGTCGGCGGTCAGCGGGCAGTGGAGGCTGACGACGTCGGCCTCGACGAAAAGCGTCTCGAGGTCGACGATCTTCACACCTTCGGGTGGGGTGTCGGGGGCCGTGTCGTAACCGAGCACCTCCATGCCGAAGGCCTGCGCCGCCGCCGCCGTGGCCCGGCCCGTCTGGCCGAGACCGACGATTCCCATGGTGAGCGATGCCAGCTCGATGAGCGGGTGGTGCCAGAAAGAGAAGTCGGGGCTCGTCGTCCAGCGGCCCTCGCGGACGGCGCGGGCGTGCTCGCCGAGCCGCAGGGCGAGGTTCAGCAGATGGGCGAAGACCATCTGCGCCACCGAGCGGGTCGCATAGGCGGGGACGTTCGTTACGGAGATGCCGTGCGCCCGCGCCGCCTCGACGTTGACGATGTTGTAGCCGGTGGCCAGGACGCCGATGTATTTCAGCTCGGGCAGCTCTTCGACGTCGCGGCGGGTCAAGGGCGTCTTGTTCGTCAGCAGCGCCTCGGCGCCGGCAGCCCGCTCGGCCACCTGCTCTGGAGCGGTGCGGTCGTATACCGACAGTTTGCCGAGCCTCTCGACCGCCCCCCAACTGAGATCCCCGGGATTGAGCGTGTAACCGTCCAGAACGACAATCTTCATGACCCGAGCCTCCCCGAAAGGAATCCGCGAACTCTGCGGGCACCACCGTTCGTCGGCCGACAACGCATGATGGCCCGTCCTTACCCGTTGTGGTTGCGGCGCCCCTCCCCCATGATTTGAACGCGCTGCCCCTGGGCGCAAAAAAAAGCGGCCCGGCAACCGGGGACCCGATCGCAGTGCCAAACCCAGACCACAGCGGGAAACCTGCCCAGATGAAGCGACGTATGGATATCACCAGTGTAGGGGACCGCGGCCGCCTTGAACAGCCCGTCGCGAGCCTGGGTTGAATAGGGAACCCCCAAGGGTATGGTGGCGCGGCTTGCAGGTGGCGGCGCGGCGCGGGTACATTAGGGAGATTGGCGGGTCTTCGGCTCTCTGAGGGTGGCTTGATGCCTCGACGTAACTTCAATGCTCTCCTGGTCCTAGGGATTATCTCCCTGGCCTGCGCCCTGCGTGCCGATCGACACGGGCAGACGCTGATCTATGCACTGAACCAGATCTCGGCGCGATCGCTGGACGAGGTCGACCGGGACTCACTCTTTCAGGGGGCAATGGAGGGCATGGTCGGGCGGCTCGACGACCATTCCGCCTATATCACGCCCGAACAGGTCCCCCAGTTCCGCCAGACGCTCGACCAGAGGTTCGGGGGGGTGGGCATCCAGGTATCGGTCGATCCGCAGACGGGATATCTGACCGTCCTCAGCCCCCTGGTAGGCAGCCCTGCCCAAAAGGCGGGCATCCTGGCCGGCGACCAGATTCTCCGCGTCGATGGCGAGAGCACCGAGGGGATGTCGATTCCTGAGTGTGTCGACCGCATCCAGGGCAAGCCGGGCACTCCCGTGGTCCTGACGGTTCTCCATGCCGGTGCCGACAAGCCGGTGGACATCGAGGTGGTCCGCGCCGTCATCCGCGTCGACACGGTGCTCGGCGACGTCCGCCTGCCCGACGGCTCCTGGGACTTCTTCCTCGAAGGGCACGAAGGCATCGGCTATCTGCGGATCAACACCTTCGCGGAAGACACCGGCACGGAGATCCGCCAAGCCCTCGCCGGGCTCCAAGAGGCGGGCATGCGCGGCCTCATCCTCGATCTGCGCAACGACCCCGGGGGGCTTCTGGGCGCCGCCATCGAGGTCGCCGACCTCTTCATCCGCGAGGGGATCATCGTCACCACCCGCAATCGCCACGGCGACATCCGCCAGGCCTTCGCGGCCAGCGGCACCGGCCCCTACACCGACTTCCCCATGGTCGTGCTCGTGAACCAGTACTCCGCCAGCGCCAGCGAGATCGTGGCCGCCTGCCTGCAGGACCACGGCCGCGCCGTGGTCGTCGGCCAGCGGACGTACGGCAAGGGAACCGTCCAGGAGATCATCGAGCTGGGGCCGGGGCGGGGCACGCTGAAGCTCACCACCGCCAGCTACTGGCGGCCGAGCGGGCGGAACATCCACCGCGTCCTCGACGCCGACGAGGACGACGACTGGGGCGTATCCCCCGACGAGGGGTTCGGCGTCCCCCTCGACAACGAGGAGTTGGCGCGGCTAAGCCTCTGGCGGAACCGCCGCGACATGTACCGCGTCCTCGGCGACGCCCCGGCCAACGACGACGATGACCTGCCCCCGCCCGACGCTCCGGTCGCCGAGGTCGACCGCGCCCTGGCGCGGGCCATCGAGTATCTCGAAGCGGCGACGAAGGAGCGACCGTGACGACTCACCTGAAGGATAGGGGAATGCGGGTCCGAATCGAGAAGGCCGTCCCGGCCGATGCCGAAGCGATCCTGCGCTTGCAGCGGCTGGCCTACGAGGGCGAGGCGGAGGTCTACCACGGCGTTCTCTTCGCGCCCCTGGCGGAAACGGTGGACGACGTCCGTGCCAAGTTTGCCGATCATCTGGTCCTCAAGGCCAGCTGCGGCGGCACGCCGCAGATCGTCGGCTCCGTCCGCCTCTTCCTCCAGGGCGACACCTGCCACGTGGGGCGGCTGATCGTCGAGCCCGCCCTGCAGAACCGGGGCATCGGCACCCAACTGATGCGCGCCGCCGAGGGTCAACTTCCCCAGGCGAATCGCTTCGAGCTCTTCACCGGGCAGCACAACCACCGCAACATCCGTTTCTACGAGAAGCTCGGCTACCGCATCTATAAGACCGTCCCCCGCAACGAGCGGCTCCACTGGGTCTACATGGAGAAGCACCGCGGCGAACCGGCGGGCCCGTAAGACCGCCCGCGAATCGCCACCTCGGTTGCTTGTGCCCATGGGGTCTCCTCGTCAGACGGGGCAGCGCGTCGGGGCAAGTGGCCAGCTCCCGGCGGCCGTGGGAATCCTTGACCGCCCCCCTGGGCGCGCTACGATTCCCGTGTAGCAGGGAAAGGAGGGGCGAGTCCGGCTTCGAGAATCCCCTCCGGAAAGGAACGCGCCGTGACCGTGCTCGAGCTGCTGATACTCCTCCTCATTGCAGGAATCTGCGGCAGTGTGGCCCAGTCCCTGGCGGGCTTCAGCCGCGGCGGCTGCTTGGTCTCCGTGGTCGTCGGCCTGATTGGGGCCATGCTGGGTAACGTGCTGGCACGGAACCTGGGCCTGCCCGAGCCGCTGGCCATACAGGTCGGCCGCCAGACCTTTCCCATCCTCTGGTCAATCATCGGGGGCGCGCTCTTTGTCGCCGTCCTGGCTTTCCTCACGGCGCGACGGCCGAGGTAGCCCGTGCCCTTCGACCGCCGGCGGAGCCTCTTCCGGGGACCGACGCGTCGACGGCGAAAGAGGCTCGACTCAGCAATGGGCGCAGCGGGGCTGCCCGAAAGTGAGCCTCAGCCATGGGGCGGAAGCCATGGTCTTGTGGAGATGCGATTTCGCCGGCGAACCGCCTTCTGTGGGGCTATGCGCAGCCAGGCCAACACGGCGCGGCTCCTCCACGATAACCCCGCTCCGCGAGCTCGAGGTGCTGGAGAAGTTCGCCGCGGGCGGCAAGCTGAACGTGGTGCTGGGCGAGAAGGGCCTGGTCGAGGGGGTCGTGAACCTGCTCTGATCCACTCCCGGGCCCGGGGGCCGGTCTGCGAGCGCCCCGTAGCCGCTTGCGACCTCAGAGCACACGAATGCCACGAATGAGACGACTGGTGTGGGAAGTGATTGCCTCCCCAAATCCTACGGGTCGACGCGCTGGTAGACCCGCACGAAGTCGATCTCGTAGGCGCTGGGGAAGGGAGTGGTCTCGTCGGGGCTGCCGGGCCAGTTGCCTCCGACTGCGAGGTTCACCATGAGGTACATGGGGACGTGCGGGATCCCTTCGCCCGTGTAGCGATAGCGGGGTTCGCCGTCGACGTACCAGACCATCTCGTCCGCCGTCCACAGGCAGCCGATGATGTGAAAGTCGGCGGTGAAGTCGGGGCCGGTGAAGGAGCCGGGGTCGTGGCGCCGCCCCTGGGGAGTCCGCCAGTGGACGTTGAAGTGCATCGTATGCGGCTCGTGGCCGAGGAACTCGAGGATGTCGATCTCCGGCGGCCAGGGCTGGGGATCGCGGTCCTCGAGCGTCCAGAAGGCAGGCCAGAGCCCCTGCCCCTTGGGGACGCGGCAGCGGATCTCGAAGTAGCCGTACTGCTGGGAGAACATCCCCTTGGTGATCATCATCCCCGAGGTGTACTCCTGGGTGCGGCCGGCGTAGCGGGCCGGCTGCCGGCGGGCCACGATCCGCAGCACCCCATCGCGGACCTCGAAGGCATCTTCAACGTAAGCCTGTAGCTCGTTGTTGCGGATGAACTCGCCGTAGTCGCGGGGCTGCCAGCGGGTCTCGTCGAGGCGGTCGCCCTCGAATTCGTCGGCGAAGGTGAGCTCCCAGCGGGAGCCTTCTGGCAGAGGCGGCAGCAGCGATTCGACCGTTTCGTCGGCAACGGCCGGCACCACCGCGGCTGCGAGGGCGAGTACCAGCGTCAAGGCGAAGGGGGTTCGATAGGACATGGTCGGTCTCCTTGTTAATGGCAACAGACATCCACGAACGAGAGCTCGGCACGCTCGCGGAGGGCGGCCAGGGCGTTGTGCAGCGTAAGCAGGGCGATGGAGAGCATGAAGGCCACGAAGATCCCTCGCAAGGCCTTCCGCGGCAAGGCGTGGACCAGCCTGGCTCCGATGTAGCTCCCCACCATCGCCGTAGGGATCAGGGCCGCGGCGAGGCGGAGCGAATCGCCCCAGGCCACGCCGTGCTGGCCGAGGGTCGCATTCTTGTAGAGCGCCCCGAAGAACGAGACGCAGATGATCGTCACCGCCGAGTTGGCAATGGCCCGCCGCAGCGGCAGTCGCAGGAGAATCTGCTGCATAGGCACACTTATGGCTCCCCCGCCGATCCCCAGCAGCCCCGCCACCAATCCGGTGGGCAGTCCCACGGCGACGATCTGCCAGGCCCCCGGCAGGCGGGCCACATGGAAATCGGCTTCCAGGTTCAGCGGGCTGAGGAGCCGGTAGCTGTTGTAGACCACCACGTAGACGAGAAAGGCCGCCAGGAGCATGCCCAAGTAGACGCCGTTCTCGCGGGCGAAAGAGGACGTGTTGCTGAGGTAGACGCCCAGCACGATGCCCAAGAGGGAGGCGGGTACGAGGTATCGCACCACCTCTGGGAGGATGGCCCGGGCGCGGTAGTGGGCCAGCGTCGAGGGGCCCGCCACGAAGACGTTGGTGATCATGGCCGCCGCCTGGAAGAGGTGCTGCGACGAGCCGCCGTATCCCTCGCCGAAGTAGCCCGCGTAGATCACCAGCGCGGGAATGACGATCAGCGAACCGCCCACTCCCATCAACCCGCCGAGGAGGCCGGCCAGCAATCCTACCAGGCCCTCGAAGAAGATTTCCATCCGAATCCAACTCTCGGTTTCCAGTGTCTCGAAAGAGAGCGATCCCTCCCCTGATTTCCGACCTCCGACCTTCGACTTCCGACTTCTGACCTCCGTCTTCCCGCCTTCAGCCGGCTGCCGCGGAGGAGGGATTGGACAGCGGGTAGAGCCACTCGTCGAAGAAAGCAATCAGGTTGGCCAGCGGCACCTTGGGGTTCCATGCGCATTGGGCGACCAGCCCCCCCTCTCTCGCATCGAGGTTGCGGCGGACGCGGCGGACGGCCTGGCGGACGTCGGCGGGCGCCCCGTGGTGGAGCGTCTCATGGGGTACGATCTCTCCCCAGAATGTGATGCGGCCGCGGTACTCCCTGCGCAACCGCTCCAGGTCCATGCCCGCCAGCGGGCAGTGGACGGCGTCCACGCCCATCTCGATGAGGTCGGGAAGGATCGCCGAGATGTCCCCCCCCGACCGGAAAAGGACGAACTTGTCGTGCTCGTGAAGGAGTTCGCAGTAGTCGCGGTACAGGGGCCGGAAGAGGTCCCTCCAGACTTCCAGGGGGAGGAAGAGCTGCTGCGAGGAGGCCCACACGTCGCCGAAGAGCACGCCGTCGACTTCGCTCTGGGTCCAGCGGGTGATGTCGCGGAGAAAGAAGTTGTGGAGATTGGTGAGCAGGCCGCGGATCTCGCGGTTGCCGCGGAGCAGCTCGCCGCGGGCAGTCTCGGTCCCGCGGAGGAACTGGAGGCGCTCGAAGGGGCGGGTCTCGCTCCATCCCAGGACGAACCGCGTCGAGGAGTTCGCCGCGCGGTTGACGTCGCTGATCCGCATCCCGGAGAGCAGTTCGAAGGGGGGCTCGTACGAAGCCAACTGCGAGCGGTCGGCCAGGGGCGCATACTTCACCTGTCCGGCCGTCCCCCGCTCGGTCACCTCCCAGATGCAGCCCCAGGCATCGGTATACTCGCCCACCCGGTGGGGCTTCCCCTCGCTCCGCAGCCCCGGAGGGTAGACGGCCGTGGGCCGCTGCACATCGCTGGGAAACCTCAGGCGGAGCTCGCGGAGCTCGTCGGACCGCAGGGCGCGGAATCCTGGGGCGGTCCAGAGGTCGCGGGGGACCCGGTCGGCAGGCTGGTGCGTCAGGGCGCGGATCACGCGCTCGCGGGAGGTGATGATGGACATCGGCGTTGGTTACGAACGAAACAGCGATTGGGGCCAGGGCATCGCCGGCGCGCGGTCCCGCCGCGGCGCTCGGCGGCGCGGCGCGGTTTCCGGGAGATCCGCCCCCGGCGGCGTGCGGATGCGAACTATGGTAGTTTGCGCCGGCGGTCGCTGTAAAGGTATCGGGCAGGCGCTGCCGCGCACCCCCCTTGCGATCCCTCCCGCCGTACCCGTACAAGCCCGCCGTGTGCCCAGCCTTCGCCCTACTCACGCCCCGCCACCGGTATGCTATGCTTGTCGGGGCAGCGCCTCGTTGCGTCTTGCCTGCCGCCCGAGGGGCTCGACTTCAGCGCCGCCGCCAGGAGACTGCACCCGTGGTGCTCTTTGCCCGCAACAAGCGAGACCGGCTTCAGGGATTCATCGCCAGGGTCCTGAACAACAACTGCCCGGAACTGAGGGCCCTCATCGAAGGCCCCCGGCTCGACGGCCGCGCCAACCTGACTCTGCCCATCATCGTGGTCCCAGTCGAGGGGGGACGGCCCGTCGTGGGCAGGGCCTTTCCGGCACTGACCAAGGACTTCTCCGGGACGGGCATCTCGATCGTCCTCACCCAGCCGAAACGGCTCGGCGACCTCATCGTCGCCATCCGCTGGGACGGCGAGATGTACTACCTTCGCGGCGAAGCCCGCCATCTGCACCCCCTCGGTGCCGGGTTCCACCAACTGGGCGTCGATCTCCGCGAGATGGTCTACACCGGCGACGTTCCCTCCCTTGCGGGCATCACCTACTGAGCGCCAAGGTGAACGTTCCGTGCGAGGAATCCTGCTCCATCCCGCAGGGCAAGCTACCGTTTCCTGTCCGCCGCTCCACCGGCGACGCGCGCACGAACGCCGCCCCCCCAGGCACCACCGGCTGGTGGCGCGAAGGCGGCGGCATTGCGGCCGGCACGGACGAAGCCGCTGAGCCCGCCGGCGGACGGGGCGAGCCCGGCGCGGCCGGCATCGATGAAGGCCGTAGTGGTGCCGAAGGAGAGGACGAAGGAAGCGGTGTTCCCCCCGATTTCCTTCCCTCGCTCGGATTCCCGACTCCACTGCCGTTGCCGTGGCACCATCGGCGCGCCGTAGGCGGAGTTGGAAGGAGAATCGCCGCATCGGGACTTCGGTGGGCCCACCTGGTAGAAAGGAATCATACCGCCCGCGCCCCGGCCTGCTCTTTCTTGTCTTTCTTGGCCCCTTCCCGCAGCGCGTCCTGGATCACCGACCAGACCGCTCCGGCGTCCGTGGAGACGTCGTCCCAGCGGCCGGAGAACCGCCCGCAGAACGACGACTTGAGGATCTCGGGCAGGGCGGACGTCTGCTCCTCGTCGAATAGGGGGTGCTTCAGGTAGATGCAGACCTCGTCGGTGGCACGGACGGAAAGCCCCGTGCCCAGCTCGGGCGAGCAGCGGATGCGGTCGGCCACGGCGACGATCTGCCGGAGCAGCCTCTCGCTGAGCTCGGGATGCCGCTTCTTCAGGAGCTTGACCTCCTCGGCGGGCGGCAGGTAGTCGAGCTGAAGCGGGGCGAAGCGGTCGAGCTGGGCGGCATCGATGCCGAAGGTGCCGGAGAACTCACTCCCTCGATTCACTGCCGCAATCACCTGGACGTTATCGGCGATGGGGAGGAAGCGATTCTCGATGGGGTGGTAGACGCGCCGCGTAGCGTCGAGCGCCGGCATGAGCGCGTTCCGCGCGCTCTCGGGGCAGCGGTTGAACTCGTCCAGGAAGAGGAGGTAGTGCCGCTCGGGATGCTCGGCGGCCTCCTCCAGGGCCACGAGCACCTCGGTCT
>SLBP01000037.1:0-18166 GCA_007126245.1 Planctomycetales bacterium | reverse complement strand
TCGGTACCTCCATTTGGGCAATGGTGATCACATGCAAAGTGCGAATTCTTTCGCGTTCTGCAATAATGGCATCGACGAGTTCAGCGTGAGACGGTGGCTTTGCCACCGAAATACCCGCCAATAGAGCAAACACCACAGCTATTGTCATCTTGTGCGCACCTTTGTTCGATTATGGTTGACCAATAGGCGGTGTCTGTTGCCAACGCCCCGGAGGCCAACGCGTTCCTCCGCCGCGCCTACCGTGCCGGCTGGACGCTGTGAGGAATCCTGATTGAGAGGATGCTACGGGTGGGGAGGACAGGGTCGGCCAGGGGGGGCTGTGCCGCGGGATGCGGAGCTCGATGGGCTCGTCTTCAATGCCCTGCTGGGAGGTGAGGACGTAGGCATCGTCCTCGATGAGGTAGCCGATGGGCTCGCCGGTGAAGGGATCGAGGGGAACGGCGAAGAGGAACTCGGGGACGAGTGCCTCGAGCGTCGCCGGCAGGGCGCCGTGGACACGTTGGTGCTGCTCGATGGCCAAGGCAGCCAGGAGTCGTTGCCGGCGGGCTTCGAAATGGTCGAGGAGCTCCAGCCAGTGCTCCGAGTCCATGACCAGACTGAAGATTGCTGTCATCGCGCCACGGATGGGATGCTCTTCGATGTAGCGGTCTCTCGCTTCGTGAATGGCACGGAGCGGCTCGACCACTTCCGGCCAATGGGTGCGGAGGGCCTCGATCTCCAGTCGCGCGAAGCGGAGGGGGGAGGCCAGCTTGGTCCGCAAAACCGCGGAGAACCGTTCGCCGCGGACGATGGGCGGAGCGTGATCACCGGCAAGATGGAAGATTTCCCAAAACGCGACCCGCTGGGAAAGGAGCTTACGCTCCCAGAGGTCGAAGAGCTCGATCGCACTGAGGGTATCGATCCATTGTGCGAGGTCGTCGGCCGTGATCGCCCCGGCCAGTGCATTCTCGGCAGCGAGTGCCTTCTCCAGCGACCCAATCGCATCGAGGTAGCAGAAAAGCTCCCCCATCGTTTCCATCCGATTCGGATCGCGGGAGACGATCCGGCCGAGGGCCAGGAGCGTCTGGAAGCAGCGCACGACCTCTTCCCGGTCGCCCGCGGCCACCGCGGCCTCGGCCCGATGCACGACGAGCGATGCCGCTTTCGTGACGGTATAGGGGGAGGACCATTCGTTGGCGATCGTGGCCTCCCAGGTTTCCGGGTCCGGGAAGAAGTAGCCTCCTGCGGCGGCCAGCTCGTGGATTTCGGCGATCAGTTCAGCCTGCTCGGCGACGAGTTCGGCGAACCGCTCGGCGTCGGGCTCCTGGCCATTGTCGCCGTCACGGGCTAGGTAGATATCCTGGCACCATTGCCGGGGGATCGCGTCGATCTCTTCCAGCAAGGCCGTCCAGCGCTCGTTATCGGCACGCTCCTCGTCCAGCGGGCGGAAGTGCTCGTAGAGTTCGGCTACCGTCAGCGGGTCGCCTGCCTCGGCGATGAGATCGAGCTCCCTTTGCAGCTCGACAGCCCCGCGGCGGAGGACCACGGCGACCCCAATGGTGACCGCCGCAATGGCCACGACCAGCAGCGCGCCGAGGATCGCCCCGGCCACCAGCAGGCTCCAGAGGAGCCTTCGCCGCTTAACATCGGTCCCCATCGGATTGCCCTCGTCGCTGACGCGGTGCGATGACGTCGTCGGCCCCACGGTTCGTCCGGAGGCGTGGAGGATTTGGGACCACGCCCGCCGCGTCCTTGAACAACAGCGTGGCTGGATCGGACCCGTCGAAAAAAGGCGGCCCTTACGGCCGCGCCGTCTTCGTGGCGTTCTCCCGGGGTGCCTCCGGCAAGATTGTCGTGTTCAATCTCGACCGGGGCTCCATCGGGGTACCTGCCGTTCAGTCCGTCATCTCGCGCAAGAGATCCCGGAAGACTACGAAACTATGCGACCGGTTGCCGTCGGGCTCCCAGTGCTTGGCGACGGCCCGTGCCGCTTCAATTTTCCTCAAACCGCTGCGGAAATAGCCCCCTCGCTGCAGCACCCGCTCGAAGGCTTGCCACGTCCCACCTTGGATGGCATCCGGATCCCGGTATTTCGCTTGTGCGGGAATCGCCCCAGATACCCGCGGATAGGCGGCGCGCACGGCCTGCCAATCGCCAAAGTACCACGCCTCCAGCTCCTCGATCACCAGGCGACTGGCCATTTGGTAGCTGCCGCCGCTGGCGGCCGTGCGCGTCCGCAATCCGGCCTCGGCGGCGATCCGTTCGAGACGTGCCTTGAGTGCGTTGCAGTCGTCACCGTCACGGTCCACCACGACTACAAGTCGCCAATCGTCCGGCAGCCATGATGCGTATCCTCGAAGGCGCTGCGGCAATCGGGCGAGCAGGTCGTTCTTGCATTGGTGGGAATACACCTCGAAGCTGGTACTGCCGAGGAGACTCGGCAGCAAGACCCGCAGCGCCGCCTCCATTGAGGGCTCTTCGACCAGGACTTCGATGTGCACAACCGCCATCACGACACCCCCTTCCGCACGGGGGCTCCGGCATGGACCGAGGGATCGCCCACCGCCAGATGTCCCTCCGTCCAAAGGTGGCCCATCGAAGCGCCTGCTTCGACGAACTCATTCACTCCGGCGATGTCGGCGGCAAGCGCGGTCCGGCTGTAGCCTCGCCCGTCCCGGTAGATGACCCGGACTTCCTCGGGCCTCATGCCGTTGAGAAAAAAGGGAGAATGCGTGGTCGCCAACAGTTGTGACCGTTCCGACGCGGCTCGGCATTCCTCGGCAAGCTCGAGCAGCAATCGCGGATAAAGAAAATTTTCTGGTTCCTCGATGCCGATAAATTGGGCCGGCTCGGGGTCCATGAGCACCACCAGATAGGAGAGCATCTTCAGTGTGCCGTCGGAGGCATACCGCGAGAGAATGGGGCGATCGAATGGGGCATCCTTGATCTGCAGCAGCAGGCGGCCGTCCCGCATGAGCTCCGCGTCGACCCGCTCCAGCCGGGGGACGCGACGCCGCAACGTCTCGAAGATCTGCTCCAGTCGCTCGGGGTGACGCTCCTTGAGGTACTGGACCACGTTCGGCAGATTGTCGCCGGACTTGCTCAGCCGCTCCTGGGGTCCGGCCTCCGGCTGCCCGCGCGTCTCCTCGATGGAGAGATACGAGACGTACCAGTCGGTAATGAACTCGCGCAGCGCCGCCACGCGGGGGTGCTCGGCGAACTGTCCGAGGGTGTTGACGGCAATGAGGTCGGGCGAGCGCAAGGGGACCTCGACGCGTTGATCCTCCTCGTCCGGCATCTCGCCGCTGATCGCCCGGCCCTTGCCTTCCCGGTACTCCAGGAAGCGGAACGGCCTGCCCTTCGGGCCCCGCCGCCACTGCAGCCATTCCTCCGCGACGAACGGTCCCTTGCCCCTTTCGTCGAGGGCCAAGTGGTAGGTGATCAGCGGCTGCCGCGGGCGTTCGCGGTATTTAATCTCGATCACGACGGGCCCCTCCTGCCCGCGCGTCTTCAGCTCCCGGGCGCGTCCCCGCCGATCCCACGCGTGGCGGAGGTTGAACTGGAAGCACTCCGAGAGGAAGTTGAAGACATCGAAGACGGTCGACTTGCCGCTCCCGTTCGGCCCCAGCAGCACCATCAGCGGCGAGACGTCCTTGAACTCGACGTCCTGCAAAGCGCGGTAGTTCTGGACGCGAAGGTACACAATCCGGGCCGGCTGCCTCGGGCCCGATTCGATGCCCGTGCCCACGTGATCCTGTTCCATGGGGCGGTTCTCTCTTTCCTGCTATCAGAGTCCTTCGCAATCGTCGCCCGCGCGCTTGGCATCCGCCACCGCCGCTTCGGCCCCGCCACGGCAACGCCATTTGGCGGACCGGGCACTCGACGGGGCTACCTCGAGGTAGGGCATCAGTCTTCGGCGATTGCCACGCGGATCACGTCAGCTCCCGTGACCAACAGGTCCGCGACGATCGACAACTGCGAGCGATCTTCGACCTTCGCCAGCGTGCGGAGCAGGTCGCCCATCCGCAGGGCATAATCCCGCAGGTCCGATCGCAGCGGGACCAACACCTCGTCGTCGTCCCCAGCCCAGACCGCGTACATTCCCTCCCGGAAGTCCACCTGCGCCCATCACGACGCGCGAAGGTAGGCCGCCACCTCCAACGGCCGGAGCACCTCAAGGGACGTCGGGTCTCGAATGACGACTTTCACGGGACGCCTCCCTTGCCGACATGGGTCATGATCCCGGTGGCTTCGTCGGTGTTGATCCCGTCGAGCCCGGGAATAGTTTGACGGCGATCAAACGGGCTGCCTGCGGAAACTAGCCGAGCAATTCGGGCCAAGTACGGAGACCATTATAGCCATCGCGGGCGGCCGTGCCAGCAGGACGGGGCGAGTGGTGACCAGCATGGGCAGACGAATCGTTCTCCTCCCGCCGGGCCCTTCATCCCACGACCTGCCCTATGCCTCGGTTGGTTCTTCTAGCCCGGGCGGTCCAGGCGGGGGCACCCGGTCTCGACGCCCGTCAGAGCGGCTTGATGCGGATGTCGCGGAAGCGGATCTTCAGTTCGTCGTTCTTGTGGATCTGCAGGGCAACGGCGCCGGTGCGGCCGACGTTGTACCTCCGGTGGTGCTCGCTGTCGAGGACGCCGGTGCCGTCGTACCCACCTTGGGGGTATTAGTGGAGTGCAGCAGCAGGCAGGCGGCCCACCGAACTGCCGCCGCGGGGACGACGCCATTATGATTCGGCCCGTCCCCTCCCGCCAGCCGGTGGCGCGGCGGTCGCCCCTTGCTGGGGTCGAAGGGGGGCGCTATAGTGGACGGCCCTGGACTGAACGCGCCCGCAGGTACGACCACCCCAGAAGGAGGTTTCCATGAGCGATTCGCTGAGCCGCCGCCCCTTCGTCGTGCCGCAGATCGCCTAGGCAGGGGAGTTCTTCGCGAAGGGAGCGGGTGCCGGCGGTGTCGGAGTTCGTGCACAAGACCGAGCTGTGGTGCAAGCGCGCGGAGCGCGCCGCGGCGGAACCGGGCGCGGCCCTCAATCCCGCCTGGCTGGAATGGATTCGCGACGGTATCCTCCTCCGCCGCCGTTTCGATCGCCACGAGCCGCATTCCCCGCTCCGCCGCCGGCTCGTGGTCGCCCTTTCGGGGTTGCAGAACGTCTGCCACCATCGCCTGGCGGCGGCCGAGCCGGCCCAGGTCGCCGCCCTAGCGCTACCCGATCGGCTGGCCGGGCAGATCGCCGAGGACCACCGCTATCTTGCCGAGGTGCTCGATGCCGAGCCGGCCGCTGCCGCCCGGGCCGCAGAGGCCTTCCGCGACGACGTCGCCTGGTCGGGCACGCTGGTCGCCGTCTGCGACGGGGGGACCGGCGCCGATCTTCTCGGCCGCATTCTCCAGGAGCAGGAGACCCTGGCGCACCGCATCGGCGAGTGCGACGGCGCGGCCGAGGCCGCGCGGGGGGGACCGCCCCCCGCAGACCAGTCGGCCCTGTGCGCGACGGCTGCCGCACTCCGCCGCAAGGTACTGCGCAAGCAGGTCGAGACGCTGCTCAATCAATGGGAGCCGGCCGACTGGCAGGGTTGGCACTGTGTATGGCGGGCCGCCGGCCGGCTCCTCCCTGCCGTCCGCCTCGAGCTCCAACAGGCGCCCAAAGGCGAGAAGGAAGCCTTTGCCCGGCACGAAGCGGCGTTGGTGGAGTTCCGCGCCCACGCCCGGCAGCAGTGGCGGGCGGCAGTCGAGGCGCTCGCCCCGGACGACCGCCGCGAGGCCCTGGCAGCCGTCGCCGAAGATCTGGGGGCCTCGGCCAGCGAGGCGGTGACCTTCGCCGACGACGTGCCGCTGGCCCAGGCCGTCTGGAGCCTGGAGGCGCTCGGCGAGGACGTCGCCGACTACCGCGCCGCCGCGGCCGAGGCGGGACCGGATTCCGCACCCCTGGCTGCGGCGATGGGGCGGCGGCAGCGGCGGCTGGCCGGCGAGCTGCAGGAGCGGCGGCTCACCTGGCGGATGGAAGGGCTGTTTGGGCCCCGCTTCGTAGCCTTCCTGGAGCGATCCATTCTCGGCCTGCTGGTCTTCTTCGTGATCATGCTCCTCGCCGAGGGACCGCTGCTCCGCTGGGAGCAGCTCCGCCGCCCGGGCGACACGACGGTGGCGGCCGCCTTCGCCTGGATCGACCTGCTGATCTGCGTGGTCTTCCTCTCCGAGTTCACGCTCAAGTTCACACTGGCACAGCCGAAGTGGCTCTACTTCCGGCGCAGCTGGATTACCGGCCTCCTCCCGGCGATCCCCGCCGGCTTCATCGCCTACGCCGCGGACCACGCCGACTGGACGGCGGTCGGCGGGGCGCTGATCCTGCTCCGCGGCCTCCGCTACCTCCGCCTGCCGTGGTTGGTCCGCTGGCTCCGCCTGGCCCGCCCCCTGATCCGCTTCGTGCGCGTGCTGGGCTTCCTCTTCCAGGCCTCGGACCGGCTGGTCCGCCAGCTTGCTCCAGTGCTCAACCGCAACGTGGTCCTCTTCGAACGGGGGGCCATCCGGATCGTCGAGCCGGTCTACCGCAGCGAGTACGCGGCGCTCCGCGAGCGATTCCACTGCCGGGCGCCGGAACTGCCGGCCGTACTGCCCGCGGCCGAACGGCGGAGGGTGCTCGCCGAGCGGCTCGAGGAGCTCACGGCGATGCTCGAGGCGCCGCTCGACGTCGTCGGGCCCGCGGCAGGACGGAGCCAGGCGGCGGCACTCCGCGAGATCCCCTTGGAGACCGCCATCGCCCGCCTGCTCGCGGTGACACCGGCGACGGTGGCCGACCGCGTGAGCCCGGCGCTCGCCGAAAGCGTGACCCGCTGGTGCCAGGCGATGGACGTCTTCCTCATCCGCCGCCTCCCCCTCTTCCGCCACCTGGCCGCGGCGGCGCGGCTGGAGAGCCCCTACGAGACCACCGCGGCCGTGGCCAACCGCTGCGGGTCGGTCCTCCGCCGCCTGCTCGACCGGCTCTACTGGTTCGCGGACCTTTACGGCACGGTGACCGCCCCGCAAATGGTCGATTCCATCGGCGAGTGGATGGTCAAGAGCACGGCGCGGCCCGCGAAGCGGCTCCTGCTCATCGGCGTCGGCTTCCTCCTCGTCTCCTACCTGGCGAGCCTCCTGCCGGCGCTCGGCCAGCTCGCCCACGCCCTGGAACGGCTCGTCGGGGCGCCGCTGGTGGTCCTGGGGCTGATCTGCCTCGTGCCGCTGGTGCTGGGGACCTGGTTCCGGCAGATTGCGGGCGAGGCCACCGACTTCCTCGGCCAGGTGGCCGAGGCGCAGTTCCTCTCCGCTACCAGGCAGCTCAAGGCCCGCCTGGAACCGGCGCACCGCGCCATGATGCACGACCGCGTTTTGCTTCCCGAGCGCCTCCTGGCCGGGGGGGCGTGGGCGACCGCAGCCGGTCCGGCTGGGGACGAAGCCCCCCCGCCCAATCACCTTGCCTCGGAGGCCCTCGTCGAGCGGCTCTTTGCCGACTTCCTCGAGGGGGCCCCCTTTCACCCCAGCGACACGAAGGCCACGGTGCAGCTCCTGGGAAACGTGGCGCTCGTCTCGATCCGGCGGACGCGGCTGCGCTACAGCCGCCAGCGCCGCCGCGGTCTCCGCAGCCTCGACCTGACCAGCGGCCGGGGCTCGCTCTTCGGGCCCTACTTGTGGTTCCACTTCATCTCCCGCAGCCTGGCGCAGCAGACGGCCAAGCTGGTCATCGACTACAACGCCCACGCCCTGCCGCTCTCGCGTGCGGAAACGGCCTGCGACGACGACGTCGTCCGCTACCTTGCCTGGCTCTCCCGCCGCCTGGAGACGCCCGTCGAGCAGCTCGACCTGCCGCCGCCGTGGGCGGCGCGGCGGGCGCGGCTGGACCGGACGATCGACCCCTGGCACCAGATCGGCGAGGACCTCCGCGAACGGGGCTTTCACGGCAACGACTTCACGGCCGTCCACTTCCTCTCCGCCGACGCCGCCCTCGGCGACGAGGTCGGCCGCCGCTACGGCCCGCACCTGGCGGCGCTCCTGGCCCGCGACCGCCGCGACAACCTCCGCCGCGTCTTCCGCACCTATCCCTTCCACCGCCTCCCCGGGGAGCAGCGGACCATCAATCCTCTAGCCCTGTACCAGCGCCACATGGAGGGGGGCCGCGTGCTCCTCGTCCCCTTCAAGCTGGCGTGGCTGACGGCGCGACTGGCCTGGCAGGCCCTGGGGAAGCTGGCGGCCGTGGTCCGCGACGTCGTCAATCCCACCGCCGGCGAGCTCGTGGTGCTCCACGAGGCCGACCCCTTCGCCGTCGCCGTGCGGAAGATCCATCGCATGCGCAAGCCGCTGTTCATGGAGTGCCTGCGGATGCGGGCCGAGTTCGACCCCGAGTATCTCGGCGTCCATATCCCGGGCGTCCCCGTCGACGTGCGCGCGGCGAGCGTTCCCTGCGTGGAGCGCGACCTGGCCCTGGCCGACGCCGATCCGGCGGTCTTCGAGGAGTTCCGCAGCGCCGAGCGCGAGCGCCAACAGCAGGTCCTCCAGTTCCGCCTCTGGCTGGGCCGCCTCCGACTGGGCAGCCTGAAGCCCGAGGCGCTGCGGGCGGCGGCCATCGCCTACGTGATCGACTACCGCCAGGCACGCCGCGTGCTCGAGGCGACCTACCGGCTGGAACGGGCCCTGGCGGAGGTCCAGGCGGCCGACGGCAGCCCCGCCCAGGGGAGACTGAGCGGCTGGCTGGTCACCCTCTGCACCCGCGCGCTCTACGGGAGCCGGCTGCGGAGGGTCTTCGCCCAACCGGCGTTTGCCGACATCGACGATCGGCGGCGGCGGCGGGGCACGTGGCTGGTCTGCCACCGCCGCGGCCCCCTGCTCGAGGCGGTCCGGTGCCTCAGCCGCAGTGCCACCTGCCGTAGTCCCGAGGCCCCGCAAGACGAGCCCGAAGACGATCCGGTCGGCCGGGCCCGTGCCGTCCTCGCCGAGGTGGCCGGCGATCCCGAGACCTGGACCCGCCAGCTCGTCAACCTGCGGGCGGTGCAGACGCTGAGCGTGCTGGACATGGCGACCTACATCGACCTGGTCGCCGAGCTGGGCGAGTACGAAAACCCCTAAGGAGCCCCTCATGGAACGGCCCGCGGTGATCTTCGACATGGACGGCGTGCTCGTCGATTCCTATCGCGCCCATTACGAAAGCTGGCGGGTGGCCGCCTCCGAGCTGGGGCGGGACGTGAGCGAGGAGGAGTTCGCCGCCACCTTCGGGCGGACCACCCGCGAGATCATCGCCTCGACCTGGACCGATGCCGGGCTCGACGAGGCGGGAATCGCCGCCGTCGACGCGCGCAAGGAAGAGGCCTACCGTGAAATCATCCGCCGAGATTTCCCCGCCATGCCGGGCGCCTGTGAACTGCTCGAGGCGCTCAAGGCCGACGGGTTCCTCCTGGCGATCGGCTCCTCGGGGCCGCCGGAGAACGTGGCGGTGGTGATCGAGCAGCTCCCGGCCGAGCGGCTCTTCGACGCGGCGATCACGGGTAACGACGTCACCCGCGGCAAGCCCGACCCGCAGGTCTTCCTCCTCGCCGCCGAGCGGCTCGGCGTGCCGCCGGCCCGCTGCGCCGTCGTCGAGGATGCGCCGCAGGGCGTGGCCGCCGCGCGGGCGGCCGGCATGGCGTCGATCGGCCTGGTGAGCACGGGGCGGACCCGCGACGAGCTGGCCGCCGCCGACCTCCTCGTCGAGCGGCTCGACGAGCTCGACCCGCAGCGGATCCGCCGGCTCATCGCCCGCCGCTAGGGGCGGACGTGCTTGTCGGCGAAGTCCATATAGCGGTGCCAATCGTAATCGGTCACATCGTGGCGGCCGGAGCGGATGTGGTAGCCGATGGTGCTCATAACCGGTTCCTCGATCCCCGGCATCTCGTCGACAGCCATGCCGTCGGTCCCCAGGAGGCGGTATACCGAGTCGGCCCCCAAGGCGGCCAGGAACTCGCCGCGGGGGTCGGCCCATCGATCCTCTTCGGCGCTGGCCACGTAGACGGGCCGCGGTGCCATCAGGGCGATGAGCATGTGCTGGTCGACGGGCAGCTCGTCTTCGCGGTCGTTGAACTGGTCGAAGTTGTCGCAGAACCAGTGGGGGAACGAGGTGTTGATGCGGCGGACCGTCTCGCCGAAGCGGCGCCGGCTCAGGGCGGCCCCGCCGCAGCCGGAGTTGTTGGAGATCACCAGGGCGAAGCGCTCGTCCTGGGCGCCGGCCCAGAGCGAGGTCTTCCCCAGCCGCGAGTGCCCCATGACGGCGACGCGCGCGTGGTCGATCTCCTCGTCGATCTCGAAGTAGTCGACGGCCCGGGAAAGCCCGAAGGCCCAGGCGCCGATGGTCCGCCACTCGTCGGCTTCGGGAGCCGTCTGTCCCTCGCGGTAGTAGAGGCGGATCACCCCCTGGTCGAAGAGCTCGGCCGTGTCGGGCGAGAGGTCGCCGCAGTAGATGGTCGCCACTCCGTAGCCGCGGGCGAGGATCTGCTCGACCGGCCAGCGGCCCGCGCCCGTCCCTCGCGAGTCCTCCGTGGCCCGGTTGTCGACGACGCCGAAGGCGTCGCTGGGGCGCATCCACCTCTCGGAGAGGAGAATCGCCGGGTCTTCGTGGATCGAATGGTTGCCGTAGAAGTTGAGCCCCACGAAGATGGGCACGGGCCGCTCGGCGTCGTTGGGCAGGTAGATGAGGATGTCCATCGTGGGGGCGTCCTCGCCGCCGTCCTCGACGAAGTGGGCGCGGACCTGCTTGCGGGTCGCCTTGCCGTCCAGGGCGTCGTCGGCCTCGTCGAAGACCTCGAAGCGGACGTACTGCGGCTCGGGGGTGCGGCCGTAGACATAGGTCTCGAAGAGGCGGAGGACCTCCGGCCGGCGCTGCGACTGCCAGGTCTCGGCGTCTTCGACCGGCGTGCCGTCCTCCATCACCAGGGGGTCGGGCAGGGTGTAGTCGGGGACCTGGTCCTCGTCGTAGTTGATGACGATGGGCGCCTCCTCAGCGGCCGCAACGGCGGCCGGGAGGAGCGCGGCGGCGAGGACGACGAAGGGGATCGTGAGGGCATTTCCGCGGTTCATGGTCGAATCCTCGGCAGTTCGGGGGATCGAACGGGGAGCGGCACGGCTTGCAATTCCGGAAGGGCCGAAGTCCCCCCGGGAGTTGCTCGGGACGCGGGGGGGGCCAACGGCTCCCCCCGCCGTACGCGGCGCGGCGCGGATTCTATGCTAGCCTGCCCGGCGGCGCCGGGCAACGCGGTCACCGGATTCCCCCTCGTCCATCGGCGAGATAGAATCGAGCGGAGCCGGCGGCGCACCGGTGCGCCGCGGCCGGGACGGCGCGCGGCTACCGCGCCGCACGGGAAAGAGCGCGAAAAGGATCGCGATGTCCGGGGACGAATCGGCAAACGTCACCATGCTCATCCGGCAGGCACGCGAGGGCGACGCCCGCTCCCGGGAGGAGCTCTTCGGCCTGTGCCGCAGCTATTTGGGGTTCGTCGCCCGGGCGCAGTTGGAGACCGCGCTGAGGGCCAAGGTCGATGCCTCGGACCTGGTCCAGCAGACGATGCTCGAGGCCCACCGCGACTTCATCCGCTTCCAGGGAGACTCGGAGGGGGAGTGGCTGGCCTGGCTGAAGCGGATCCTCACTCACAACGTGGGCGATTGCGTGCGGCACTACCGGGGCACGGCGAAACGGCAGGCGCAGCGCGAGGTCCCCATCCGCCACGGGGATGAGAGCACGGCCTTCCTGGGCGTGGCCGAGCCGGCGGCGCGCGACGAGTCGCCCAGCCGGCAGTTGGCCCGCTTCGACGAGGAACTCCGCGTGGCCGCCGCCCTGGAGCAGCTCGCGCCCGACCACCAGGAGGTCATCGTGCTCCGCAACCTGCAGCGGCTCTCCTTCAACGAGGTGGCCGAGCGGATGGGCCGCTCCCGCCCCGCGGTGCAGATGCTCTGGATGCGGGCGCTCAAGAAGCTCCAGGAAGCGCTGGGAGCCGAGTAGGGTGGACCCACCGGGACCCGCCCGCCGGAGTCGATCTGCAAGGAGTCCGACGTGACCGAAGGCCCGTCTCCCCCCCGGCCCGACGATCCCGCCCTGGTCGAGGTTCTCGACCGCTACCTGGCCGACCTCCAGGAGGGTCGCCGCCCGGACCGCGAAGCCCTCATCGCGATGCACCCCGAGCTGGCCGATGTGCTCCCCTGCCTCGACGCCCTGGAGGGGATTGCCGCCGCGGCCCCGGACGCACCGGCCACTACGGTCCCCCCGGCGACGATCGCCGCCTGCGACGCCGCCTCGGGCCTCCCCTTCGACTTCGGTGGCTACGAGTTGATCGAGGAGGTCGGCCGTGGGGGAATGGGCGTCGTCTACAAGGCCCGCCAGAAGTCGCTGGACCGCATGGTGGCCGTGAAGATGATCCTTCCCAGCCACCTCTCCGGCGACGAGCAGATCGCCCGCTTCCGCCAGGAGGCCAAGGCGGCCGCCCGCGTCAGGCACCCCAACGTCGTCCAGGTCCACGAAGTCGGCGAGTGCCTGGGGCGGCAGTTCCTGGCAATGGAGCTCATCGAGGGGAACAGCCTGGCGGAACGGATCGCCGCCGACCCGCCCTCGCCGCTCGAGGCGGCGCGGCTGATGGCCACGGTGGCCCGCGCCGTGGCGCACCTCCACCAGGAGGGCATCCTCCACCGCGACCTGAAGCCGCTGAACATCCTCCTCGATGCCGACGGCGAGCCCTTCGTGAGCGACTTCTCGCTGGCCAAGCTGGTGCTCGGCGACGCGCGGCTGACGGCCTCGGGGGTGATCGCGGGCACGCCCAGCTACATGGCCCCGGAACAGGCCGCCGGTCACCAGGGCGACATCGGCCCGGCCAGCGACATCTACAGCCTGGGGGCCATCCTCTACGAACTCCTTACCGGCCGGCCTCCCTTCCGCGAGGAGACGCAACTCGACACCCTGCTCGAGGTCCTCCGGGGCGAGCCGCCGGCGCCGCGGAGCATCAATCCCCACGTGCCCCGCGGCCTGGAGCTGATCTGCCAGAAGTGCCTGGCCCGCGATCCCGCCGCCCGCTACCGGTCGGCCGACGAATTGGCCGAGGATCTGGAACGCTTTCTCCGCAGCGAGCCCCTCTCGGTCCGACCGCCCACACCCGGCCAGCAGGTGCTCCGCTGGACCCGCCGCCAGCCCGCACTGGCTGCCCGCCTCGGCGCGCTGGGGACCTTCTACCTCGTGGAGACGGGCTTCTATCTCCTCGGAGCCGTGGACGCCGAGTTCCACTGGAAGGTCACCTGGCCGGTGATCGCCTGGGCCCTGGCCTCGGTGATCCTCCAGCAGTGCGACAGCTCCCGCCGCCTGGCGATGCCCGCCCAGTTCGGCTGGGGATTGCTCGACTCGGTGATGCTCCTCGTCGTGCTCCTCATCGCCGACGGCGCCGCCAGCCCGCTGGTGGTCGGCTATCCGCTCCTGATCGTCGGCTCGGCACTCTGGTTCCGCGTCCGCTTCGTCTGGTTCATGACGGCCCTCTCGCTCCTCTCCTACGCCGCACTCATCGTCGATCTCCACCTCCGCCGCCCGGAGCTCCAGGAGCGGCTGGAGCCGGCCCTCAATCGCCACGTGGTCTTCATCGTGGCCCTCATCGTGATGGGGGCCGTGGTGGCCTACCTCGTCCACCGCGTCCGCGTGCTGAGCAGCTACTTCGGCCGTGAGGGATAGGCCAGCCGGCCTCAGCCCCTTCCCCAGCGCCGGCATGGCAGCGTGCAGACTCTTGACAGCCGGGGGAGGACTGCATATCGCCAAATTATTGGCGGGGCGAATACGATCGAGTGCCCCTGCGGATGCCGCCGGATTTTCCCAGCCGGCGCGAAAATGCGACGACGCATTTGATGAGCAACCCGTCCAAGGGTAGTGTGAATTGATTGGATTATTCCACAGAACGCTTCCTCCGGCAACGAGTCGACTACGTCCTCAGGCGGCTTCGCTCGCGGGGGCTCGACAGCCGCTGCCTCGCCGGCCGCTACGGGGGCATCCCCCTCTTCGGCCCGGAGCTCGAGGAACTGCCGTGAGCCGCAAGGGGGGCGGGAGGCAGCGTCCGCGCCGCACGAGCCGGCGGCGGCCGGTCAAACGCCGTTTGCTCATCGTCTGCGAGGGAGAGAAGACGGAGCCGAGGGGTGTTACTCCGCGTCGCGGCCTCGGGTGGAGCGGGCTGCTCGAGCACAGCCACGCCCTTATCGCATCGCTGCGCTCCGCTCAAGGGATGTGCCACCTGACGTGCGCGCTGCTCGTTCGCGGATCACCTGGTTTCAGAACTCCGGTAGCTGCAACGTCGTCCACTCCGCGCCGCCGATGCGGCCGTGGTTTTCTGCGGGGGAGAGATCCGTAAGGCGGTCGCCGCCGTAGCCGTCGCGGATGGGCCAGTAGCCGGCCAGGCCGGGCTCGTCGCCGGATAAGGGGACGCGCATGTCGGCCTCGGCCTCCTGCCGGGTTCGGGGCCGGCTCCAGAAGCGGATGGGCCCGAGCATCCCACCGACCTGAAACTGCCCGGCGCCCATGTCCTTGCCGAAGTAGAGGTCGTCGGCAGTGCCGATGTTGCCCGGCGGGGCGACGGCGGCTTCGTGCCAGGCGACGTGCTGCGGATCGAAGACGCGGAGGACCTGGCGGTTCTGCTGCCGGTCGACCACCGCCTGGACGAAGACCCAGCGGTCGTAGATCTCGGCGATGGCGCGGTCCGACTGGGTATCGGTCCGGTTCCCCTCGTCGTCGCGGAGCATGAAGTTCCAGCCGTGCCCGCGGCGCATCCCCACGTAGTATCCGTTGGGCCGCCGCTTGGCGAGGACCAGGTCCCAGCCGTCGCCAGCGTCGTTGCGGGAATCGAGCTTCGCCCAGGCCTCGAACGTGTAGCTGCCCGCGGCGGGATTGAGAGCGTCGGCGTGCGGTACGTGAACGTAGTGGTTGTCGAAGGCCAGCGCGAAGGTGTCGTCGGGGACGAAGGTGCGGACGGTGCCGGTCACCTCCTCTCGGGCGATGCCCGCGACGGCCTGGAACTCATAGGTGGTCCGGGCGGAAAGGCCGTCGAGGTGGGCGGAGAAGCGGCCGCCTTCGGTGAGCATGCGGGCAGGAGCGGTGCGCCATGCCTCCTCGCCGGCCGCGCGCCAGCGGAAGAAGGCCGCGATCGAATCCGCACCGTCGGTCCGCAGAAGTTCTCCCGCCAGGGTCGCCGAGGACGGTGAGAGGCTCGCCACCGGGAGCGTCGTCACCGCGGTGCCCATGGCTGATAGCTCGATGCCGCTGAGGATCGGCGGCGCTGCCGAGGTGGGAGCGGCCCGCAGCGCGATGGTGAGGGCCCCATCCGCCTCGACGTCGAACTCCCGGACGACGCTGCGGTCGGCCCCACCGGCGGCGCCGAAGACATCGAATCGCTCCAGCACGGGGGTTCCCTGGACGAGGACGTCAAAGACGCGCGCTGCGGGGCGATCGAGCCGCGGCTCGGCGAAGTGCAGCCGCACGCGGTAGCGACCCTGTTCCAGATTGCCGATGCGGATCGCTTCGATCCCTTCGCCCCCTGAGGCGCCGACCCAGGGGTACCCTTCCTCACCCTCGACCAGCAGGGAGTGCTTGCGGAACCAGGCCACGTTACCGGGCTCGATGGTGATCTCGGTCTCGGGAGCGGGCGCCGCCGAGCGGGGGTAGTGGACCCAGAGGGTGCCCTCTTCCGCGCGGCGGTTGCCGGGCGCGCCGAGGTTGATGCCCACGCGGGCGACCGCGCGGGTCCCGCCTCCCAGGCGGTTGGCCGTCCAGACGTCGATCTCCGGCATATGCACCAGCCCCAGCGAGGTCTGGTTCTGGTAGGAGCAGGTGCAGGTGCGGGTGTAGTCGGGGGCGAGCAGCACGCCGTCGGCGGCGACCATATTGGCGGTGCATCCGGCGCGGAAGCCGCCGAAGGTCCCCGTGCCGCCGTCGTGCGTGAGGTCGGCAAAGCCGGCGGCACCGGAGCGGAAGGTGACCAGGTGCTTGCTGACGTTCGCCGTGTTGCAGCCGTACGTCCGCCAGTAGGTCCAGGGGACGCTCTCGCCCGTCAAGGGGTGCTGCCGGACGACGTCTTCGCCGGTGCGCAACTCCAGGCGCCGTCCCTCCTGCTGGGCCGACATGGCGTGGGGATTTCCGGTAGCGTGCCAGTAGATGGCGGTCAGCAGCGTATCGCCGTGGAGGGCGATCGGCCCCGTGTAGGCCATGGCGCGGTCCCAGAGGATATCGCCGTCGCTGCCCCGGTAGGCGCGAATGCGGTTGCTCGGTTCGTCGGGGAGGTCGCGGAGCCCACCGCGGCGCCCGGCCTCGATGAGCACGTCGTACTCCTCGGAGTAGCCCAGCCAGGTCCCGAACACGCCGCTGGTCGTCCGCCATCGTTCTTCGCCGCTGCGGGCGTCGAGCGCCACGACGGCGGGGTTGCCCGGCTCGGTGCCCCGGCGCTGCAAGACCTCGACGGCCCGCTCCGAGAGGCCGTCGATGACGAAGACCGTCCCCCCGGCGGTCACCACGGCGTTGTGCCGGAAGCCGACCTCCGCCTCGCGGCTCCAGAGGCGCTCTCCGCTGTGACGGTTGAAGACGGTCAGCGTGCGGCTCGACGTGGCACTCCATTCCCGTCCCTTGACGTCGGCCAGGCTGGCGAAGCGGCCGTGCGGCTCGTCCTCGCGAAAGATGTGCGGGCCGGTGGTCACCAGGAGGAGATCGTCCCAGGCGCTGATGTGCCCCCAGTCGGGCGCGTCGCGTTCGTCCGCACCCACCGGCAGCAGGAACTCGGCCTCCGTTTCGCCGCTGGCCGGATCGAGCCGGAAGACGCGGGTCTTGTAGCGGACGTAGATCGCGTCGGGCAGCGAGACGTACGGGCTGCCGATGTAATGGGCGCCCAGACCGTCCTCGCTGTGCAGGAATACCGAATCGCCCCGCCGATAGCGCTCCTCCAGGCTCAATACGGTGAAGGGATGGCCGATGCCGGGAAACTGCCGCTCCCACAGCTCCCGGCCCGTATAGACGCACCGCGCGCTGAGCGTCTCCACCCCCGGCAGGATCACCCGCCCGGCGGCCACCTGCGGAATGGGACCGTGCCCGTGGCGCGGGAGGAGGTTATCGTTCGACGGCCCGCCGAACCAGAGGAGGCCCAGCGGCAGGCGGACGCGGTCGTCGTCGGAGTAGACCGTGTTCGCGGCATCGGCGTACTGATGCGTCCACTGGCCCGCCCCGGGCAAGGGACCGTCGCGCGTGAGCAGCACGGCGCCGCTCTCGACGGCATCGAGACCCGCGGGGAGCGCATCCCACGGGAAGTCCGCGGGGTCGAACCCCAGGTAGGCCCGGCCGCCGTAGGGGCGCAGCCGCTCGCCGATCGACTCCAGGGCAGCCGCGTCGGCCGCAAGACCCGCGGCCTGCGGCGCGGCCGCCACCACCAGCGAGGAGATGTACGGCGGATAGTGCGTCTCGCCGAAGCGGCCGGGAATGACGGCTACGCGCGTCCCGTACAGGCCGGCGGCGTCGAGGCAGCGGCGGACCGCATCGACCACCTCCCGATCGGGCTCGAGCACGACGAGGTGAAGCTCGGAGCGGACGGCGAGCTGCTCGAGCAGTTCGCCGTCGCCGGCGCCGAGCACCAAGGCGTAGCCCTCGGCAACGCCCGAGTGCGCCAGGATGTCCGCGGCCTGACGCCCGGCGGGCGTGTCGGCAGGCTCGGGCACCTCGGGGCGGTAGGCGTAGACGCGCGGCGCTGCGGCCGGCTCACTGCCGAAGCAATAGAGCCGGCCGGAGCGGGTCACCACGTAGAGCCGTCCCCCCGCCGCAAGGCTCTCGAACACCTCGTCGTCCAAGTCATCCGCCACCGCGGCCACGCGGGCACGCAGGGCTGCCGCAGCCTCGTCTTCGATGGGGCCGCCGTCTGCCACCTTGCCGTCGCTGAGGCGGTAGCGCTGGCCGTGATTGACGTAGTATTCCCCCTCGACCTGCACGCGGTATCCGCCCTGCGGCTTGGCGCGGACCTGGCTGTGGAGCAGCGTGCCGTCGCGGCGGTCGAAGAGCGCGGGTAGCGACCGCCCCCCGGCGACGACCAGCCGTTCGGCCGCCACGGCCAGGTATCCCTGCGGCGCCAGCCCGGCGAAGGCATACGCGCCGCCGTGCGGCTGCGCCTGCCACTCGGCGGCGTGCCCGGTATTGGCCCAC
>SLBP01000021.1:0-18236 GCA_007126245.1 Planctomycetales bacterium | reverse complement strand
CCCGCCTGGAGATCCGCCATGTCCGCCTCCCGCTGGACCCGCCGCCAGCTCTTGGCCGCCGCCGCCGCCGGCGCGGTGGTGCCGACCTGCATCCCCTCAGGAGTGCTCGGCTACGCCGGGCGCCGCGGTGCCGCCGAGCGGATTGTCGTGGGGCACATCGGCGTGGGCGGCTTCGGCTCGGTGCATCTGCAACACATGCTGGCGTTCCAGGACGAGGGGCGCGCCGGCGTGGCCGCCGTGTGCGACTGCGACCGGCAACGGCTCGCAGCCGCCGCCCAGGCCGCCGGCGACGGCGCCACGGCCTACCCCGACTACCGAGCCCTGCTCGAGCGCGAGGATATCGACGCCGTGGTCATCGCCACCCCCGATCACTGGCACGCCCTCCAGTCGATCCAGGCCTGCCAGGCCGGCAAGCACGTCTACGTGGAGAAGCCCTCTTCCGTGACCGTGCGTGAGGGGGAGGCCATGGTGGCCGCCGCCCGCCGCTATCGCCGGGCCGTGCAGGTCGGTGCCCAGGGTCGCACCGGCCTGGGCGCCTGGTACACGTGCCGGGCCATCCGTAACGGCATCGTCGGCCGGGTGAATAAGGTGACCTGCTGGCACTATGCCAGCCCCTCCGGCGGCTTCGACCCCGACGAACCGCCCCCTGCTGAGCTCGACTGGGACCTGTGGCTGGGCCCGCTCCGCTGGCGCCCCTTCAACCGCGGCTACCACCCGGCCAGCTTCCGCTGGCTGATGGAGTCCGGAGGGGGCCAAATCCGCGACCGCGGCGCCCACCAGTTCAGCACCATCCTCTGGTGCATGGAGGCCGACGAGCAGACCGCCTTCACCGTCGAGGCCACCGGCACGACGCCGGCTGCCGGTCTCTGGGACAGCGCGGTCGACATGGAGGTTACGTATACCTTCCGCGACCCCGACTGGACCCTCGTCTGGGGACAGCCGGGCCATCAGGTGGGCAAGACGGAGTTCGGCAACGTCTTCTGGGGCGAAGACGGTCACCTGGTGCTCGAGTGGGAGGGTGCCTACCGCGGCGCCGAGCCCGAGGCGGTGAACTTTCAGGTCCCGCCGGGCGGCGTGGAGCCATACCGCACCGACGAGTACGCCGACTTCAACATGAACCACAAGGCCGACTGGTTCAAAGCGATCCTCGATCCCGACTACCGGCCCGCCGTGGACATCGAGATCGGCCACCGAACCGCGAACCTGTGCAATCTAGGCAATCTCGCCTTCCTCCTGGGCCGCAAGCTCGTTTGGGACGGCCATCAGGTCGTGGACGATCCCGAGGCCAACCGCCTCCTGAGCCGCCCGGAACGCTATCCCTATTGCACTCCCGCGAGCGTTTGAACTCCGCTCCGAGTGCCCGCCACCGGCCGGCACCGGCACTGCGGCCGCCGGGTGTACCCCTGGTATCTGCCAGTCGAGATTGGAACGATGCCCATTTCCCCTTTCGGAAGACTGCTCGCCGCCTGCGGCGCGATCCTCGCCGCGTTCGTCACCGGCCGGGGGCTGGCCTGCGAAGCCCTGCAGCCCGGGGAACCGGTGGACTACGGTGAATTGGCCTTCTTTCCCGACCGGTGGCGGGAGGCCGATGTGGACATGCTGATGGTGCCCTGGTACGGCGAGCACGTGGTCTTTCTCACCACCGACGCGGACTTCGACGGCCGGGTCATGCGGCGCCTCGCCGAGCGGCTCGACGGTGCGTGGGCCCTCTACGGCGAGTTGACCGGCCAGGAGCCGCGGCTGTTCAAGCACCTCGAGGGCAAGGCCACGATCACCGCCGTACCCGGCAGCGAGCTCACCTGCGGCCTCGGCTGCGGATTCGTCGGCTGGACGGGCATCGAGGTGGCGGGCTTCTACGATGCCGACTACCCCCTGCTCCAGTCGCAGCCCGAGACGATGCCGCACTACTACTTCTACGAGATCGGGCGGAACTACTACACCTTCGGCGATCGCCACTCGCTGTTCACGACCGGCTATGCCGTCTTCATGCGCTACGTCTGCATGGACGCCCTGGAGTGCGAAGACCCCGACTACCCGACCCGCGAGGTGATCGAGAAGGCTGAAAAGCTCTTTGCGGAGACCGACATCCCTTACCTGCGCGGCTTCACCACGCTGGGCGGCCTCGGCGAGAAGGACCATCGGCTCGAGGACGCCGATGGGCGCCCCATCACGCCTTCCGACCAGCCGGTGCTCTACGCGTCGGCGATGCTCAAGCTTTGGCGGGAGCAGGGGGGCAACGCCTGGCTGAAACGCTTCTTCCGGCATCTCGCCGCCTGCGAGGAGATTGAACCGAAAGACGCCGAGGCGGCCTTACAGCAGTCGCTCAACTGGCTGGTTGCCGCTTCGCTGGCTGCCGGGGAGGATCTCACGGAGCTTTTCGTCGATCGATGGCGGATGCCGCTGGGAGCGGAGGCGCAACAGGCCCTCTCGTCGATCGACTGGGGCGACCCCGATGCCGACGCCGCGGCCCTCGTCGGGAGCATCCCGCTCGAAACGTCGCCGTAGGCGGTTCTTCCCGTCCGGTTGAGAGGTTTCCCCCCAACGGCCCGGACAAGGCCTTCCTTCAGGCGGCCTGCTGCAGAACTTCGGCGGGGGCATCGATTTCGACGGCTATGGTGCGGATCCGGCCGGCGCGGTCGATGCGCAGCTCGACGCGATCCTCGGCCGCGTGCATCCGCTCACGGAAGAGGTCGTCGTGGGAAAGCTCCTCGCCGTCCACGGCATAAACATAATCGCCGGCCTTCAAGCCGGCGCGGGCGGCGGGCGAATCGTCGACGACGTGCGTGAGCACCACCGCCCCCGGCTCGGCGTCGTCCACCTCCCAGGTGATCCCCACGCGAAGCGGCTTCTGCGGGTGGGGCGGCGCATCGGGCTCGAGCGGCGCATCGGGCGGGGCCAAGGCCCCCACCGGCGCCCGCGGCCGGGAGCGGCTCTCCGAGGTGGCGGCGGCGCGGAAGGCGGGGACCTCGGCGGCGGAGGCCAGTTCGTGGACTGCCGCAAAGGCGAATCGCGTCACGCGCCACATCCCCTCGCGGTCGATCTGCTCGGCGGTGTCCGTGGGTCGGTGGTAGTCTTCATGGATGCCGGTATGGACGGTCACGGCCGGAATGTCCGCAGCGACGAAGGGATGGTGGTCCGAAATGGGGGGCACACCTCGGGGAAAGCGCAGCGACAGATCGGCATCGCCGTTCATCTCGGCGAAGAGGCGGCGGACGCCGAAGCCGCTCCGCGCGCCCAGCAGGTGGACCTCGTCGCTGCGAAGGCGGCCGATCATGTCGATGTTGAAGTGGTAGCGGACCGACTCCAACGGCACCGTGGGATGAGCCACCCAATGACGCGAGCCGAGGAGTCCCTTCTCCTCGGCGTCCCACAAGGCGAAAAGGATCGACCGCGGCGGCGGCTCCGGGAGGAGGCTGAAGGCCTCGGCGAGCTCGAGGACGGCGGCGACGCCGCTGGCGTTGTCGTCGGCACCGTTGTGGATCTCGCCCACCTGGCCGCGGCTGCTCTGCTTCGTGCCGAAACCGATATGGTCGTAATGAGCCCCGACCACAATCGTCTCTCCGCGGAGTTCTGGGTCGCTCCCCTCGAGGCGGGCCAGGACGTTTCGGTAGTTGGTGTCGAATTCCTGGTAGTAGCCGTCGGTCCCCGCAGGCGGGATGCCGAGTTCCTCCAGGCTGGCCACGATCGCCTCCGCCGCGCGGCGCGCAGCATCGGTCCCCGCTTCGCGGCCCTCAAAGGCGTCGTCGGCAAGGTGCTCCACGTGGCCGAAGAGCGTCTCCGCCGAGATCGACTCGATCGCCGCCCGATAGCCGGCCGACCGTTCCCCCGCCCATACCGGGACAAGACACGAGGCGAGAACGGCTGCGGCAACAAACAAACGGAGCGCGATTCGCTGTCTCCCGGCCGGGGGGTATTGCGGAAGGTTCATCGTGCTGTCGGTTCTCGGGTGAACGTGCGGGGGGCATTGCGCCCGGGATGACGAACGCATAAAATTATACACGCCCGCGCTTCCCCTGGTGAGAACCGCCCCCGAGAAAACCGGGGCGAGGACCTCGCCGCTCGTCCCCTAGGTACCGGCATCATGTCTCCCATCGTTCGCTTCTCCGTGTCCGTCGAAGACGACCTGCTCGAACAGTTCGACCGCTACTGCCGGCAAGAGCAGTTCGCCACCCGCAGCGAGGCCGTCCGCCAGCTGATCCGTGAGGCGCTGACCACGCGGGCTTGGGAGTCGGCCTCCCAGGACGCCGCCGGTACCCTCACGCTGGTCTACGACCACCACCGCGCGCAGCTCCGCGACAAGCTCATCGAAGTCCAGCACGACAACGTCGACCTCGTGGTCTCCACCGTCCATGCCCACCTCACGCACGACCTCTGCCTGGAGGTGATCGTTCTCCGCGGCCCCGCCCAGCGCCTTCGCCAGGTCGCCGCCCAGCTCCGCGGCCTCAAGGGCATCCACCGCGGCGAACTGGTCATGGCCAGCGCCCGGCACCCGTAGGCCGAGCGGGGTGTGGTGCCGCCTACGCCTTCCGTCCCAGCATGCGGTCCAGGGCGTCGGAGGTGTGGTAGACCAGGGCCTCGGGCCAGTGGGGGAAGGGGTTGAAGTACTCGAAGGTGAGGTAGCCGCGATAGCCGATCTCGTCCAGGGACTCGAGGACGGCGGGCCAGTTCGTGGTCCCGTCCAGCAAGGGCCGGAAGGCGTTCAAGTTGAACTCGTTGGCCTTCTTCGAGTACTCCTTCAGGTGCGTGTTCTTGATCCGCTTGCCCAGCAACTGGATCCAATGTTCGGGGAAGTGGTAGAGCATGATGTTCCCCGTGTCGAAGTGGACCTGGACCCAGGGCGACTCGAAGCCGTCGACGAAGTCGATCATCTCCCCCGGCGTGTGCAGGAAGCCGTTGGTGAAGATGTTCTCCATGTTGAGATACACCTCGTGCTTCTCCGCCTCGGGTATCATCTGGCGGACGGCCTCGCGGGCCCGGCGGCAGCAGACGTCGAAGCGGACCGGCGGCTCGTCCTCCAGCCAGGGGACGTACGTGGCGCCGGGAACGACGAGAAGGTTGTCCGTCCCCAGGAGGCGGGCGGCGCGGATCATCTGCAGGGAGAGCTCCAGCCCCTTCTTGCGGCGTTCGGGGTCTTCGTGCGTCAGGGCATAGGGCCAGAAGAGGAACGAGCAGACGCCGCTGATGCCCAGCTCCATATCGGCGGCCATCCTGCCGATGCGACGGATATCGGCCTCGCTGGCCTCCGGCGAGAGATCGCCTTCGAGGGCGAAGTTGACCTCGACGCCGTCGAAGCCCGCATCCTTGCAAATCTCGAAACACTCCTTGAGCGACATCTTCTCGGGATAGGGAAGCGCCCAGAGGTTGATCGACGTCTTCATGTCGTAGCGCTTCGAGGGGCCTTCTTCCGCAGGGGCGGCCGTAGTACCCTCCTCGGCAGCAGCCAGGCCCTGCCCGGCCACAAAGGCGCTGCCGAAGGCGGCAGTGTAGGCCAACACCTCCCGCCGGCTCAGACCGCAACCCTTCGTCTCACCGTTCTCCCTGCTCGCGTCGCGCGCCATGGCAACCTCCCGGATATTAGTGCGTGGAAATGGGTGACCAACTCCCTCCCCGTGCCAGCCGCCACCGTCGGCGCCGGCTTCTCCCGTCCATTTTACCCTCCCCTACGGTGGCGGGCCACGCGCGACGTACCGGCCTTCTCAACCCTTCCCTCTTTCGGGAATCGCGCCGCGCTGTTGCCGATGCCGCGGCTCGATGCGGTCCTTGCCGACCACCGGCCGCAGGACCTCGGGAATCACCACGCTGCCGTCGGCCTGCTGGTTGTTCTCGAGGATGGCGATCAGGGCGCGGCTGACGGCCACGGCGGTGCCGTTGAGGGTGTGGGCGAAGCGGGTCCCCTTCTCGCCCTTGACCCGGTAGCGGATGTTCAGGCGGCGGGCCTGGTAGTCGGTGCAGTTCGAGGTGCTGGTGACCTCGCCGAATCCGCCGCGGCCGGGCATCCAGGCCTCGAGGTCGAACTTGCGGTAGGCGGGACCGCCGAGGTCGCCGGTGGCAGTATCCACGACGCGGTACGGGAGGCCCAGCCCGTCGAAGAGGCGGCACTGCAAGTCGCGGAGGTGGTCGAGCATGGCGTCGCTGTCGCCGGGGAGGGTGAAGGCGAACATCTCCACCTTGGTGAACTGGTGGACGCGGTAGAGCCCGCGGCTGGCGCGGCCGGCGGCGCCGGCCTCGGTGCGGAAACAGTGACTGACGCCGCAGAGTTTGAGCGGGAGGTCCTCGGCCTCGATCGTCTGCCCGGCCAGCATCCCCCCCAACGTGATCTCCGCAGTGGCCACCAGGCTCAGCTCGGTCTGGTCGAGGCGGTAGATTTGCGTCTCCGGCCCGCGGGGGCTGAAGCCGATGCCCTCGAGGATCTCGTTCCGCGCCAGGTCGGGCGTGGTCGTGGGGATGAAACCCTCGGCAGCCAGGACCGCCAGGGCGTAGCGCTGCAGGGCGAGCTCGAGGAGGACGGCTTCGTGCCTGAGGAAGTAGAAACCCGCCCCCGCGACCCGCGCCCCGGCTTCGAAATCGACCAGGTCCAGCTTCTCGGCGAGCTCGACGTGGTCGCGGGGCGGAAAATCGAACTCCGGCAGCGGTGTGGGGCCGCGGAAGAGCTCGAGATTCGCCGCGTCATCGTCGCCCACGGGGGCGTCGGGGTGGGAGAGGTTGGGGATCGACCGCAGGATGGACTCCGCCTCGGCCGCCAGGCGGTCGAGGGCCTCGCGGGCCACATTGGTCTGTTCGCGGAGCAGGCGGCCCTCCTCCTTGCGGGCCTCGCGCTCGGCGGGGTCCCGGGCCTGGCCGATCGACTTCGAGACCTGATTGGCGCGGCGGTTGAGATCCTCGACTTCGGCGAGCTTGATCTTGCGGAGCCGTTCCAGCTCGACGAAGCGGTCGACGTCGACATCGACGCCTCGCCGCCGGCAGTTCGCATTGACCTCTTCTGCATTCTCGACGATGAATCTGGACTCGAGCATGAGGACCTCACAAGAGCGCACCAACACCGATCGCGGCCGCGAGAAATGCCAGCAACACGATCAACACCATTACCCCGGCGGCCACCGCCGCACCGACCTTCTTCCACGACGTCGGGGCTGTGCCCGAAGCACGCCCCGTCTGCCCGTTGACCAGGAACCGGAACACCCGGTCCTGGTAGCGGTAGGCCATGATCCACACCGGCAGCAGCACCGGCTCGCTGGTCCGCGACTCGACGAGGACGTTGACCTTCACGTTGCGGCTGCGAGCGGGGGCATAAACCGCACAAGCCTGCCGCTCGCCCTCCTCGATCCCCTGCTGGGCCAGGGGGCGGGCGTATTTCCGCGGCAGGGTGAACTGCTCCACGGTGACGTTGTCCAGATCGACCTGCTCGGGCGGCACTCCTGCCGCCAGGTTGAAGGGACAAAGCTGGGCTGTCTCGTGCGAGCGAAGCGCTCCGCTCGCCCCCACCAGCAGACCATCGTATTCACCGCCGTGTTCGCCCGTTAGGGGAAACCAGTCGCCGCGTGCGCCCGGCGGGGTGTGGCTGGTATCAGCCGTCCAGTACGTGTGGGTGCGCGCGCGGAAGACCCAGTAGGGAACGTAAACGGGCGTCATGTGAACCACCGCCGCTTGTTCCGAAAGGTCGCTCGGCCGCCAGAAACCCTTCCCCAGCCATTGCCGCATGGCGGCCAGGGCCTGCGCGCGGCCTACCCCGAAAGGGACCACCCGCGCGGGGGCCAGGATGCGCTCGTCCCGTTTCTCCGCCAACTCGACCGAGCCACAGAAGGGACAGCGGAGGCTGCGGGCCGCGGCGTCGTAGCTCATCGAGGCCCCGCAGCCGGAACACTGGAAGTTGTGCGTGGCGATCCGCGCCCCATCGTGCCGTAACCCGGCCCCCTCCGCCACCGGCGCCTCCGTACCACAATTGGCGCAGAAGAGATCCTCCTCGTCGATCAGGCTGCTGCAGACGTCGCAATGGGTCGTCGGCTCACTCATGCATCGATCGTCCTGCCGATCCGCCTCACCTTCCCTGGATCTTTTGCACCAGCTCACCGACGGTCTGCTCGAGAAGGGCGTGGCCGCCGAAGGTCATCCCCAGGGCGCGGAGCTTGCCGGTGGCGATCTGGTGTTTCGGCTCGGCCGCCTCTCCGCGGATCTCGCTCTGGCTGTTGGCGATGCGGCGGGCCAGCGAGGCAACCTCGTGCTCGGAGACATAGCGATCGCAGCAATTGTAAGCCTGGCCGGCGACGCCTTCGGCGTCGAGCAACAGACATACGGCCCGCGCCACGTCGGCGACGTGAACCTCCTTGCCGCCGCGGAGACACTCGACCGCCTCGCCCCGGACCACGGCCGAGACCAGCTCGTACCACTTGCTCCGCTGTTGGGGGAAGGCGAGTCCGTAGACGCCGGTGGGCCGCAGGGCACAGATCGGATAGCCCTCACCCAATCCATAGCTGTGGACGAACTTCTCCAGGGCCGCCTTGTGGGCGCCGTAGGGACTCGTAGGCCAGAGGGGGTGTGTCTCGTCCAGAGGGCGGTCGCCGAGGATCACTTCGTGAACCGCGCACGTGGAAAGGAAGATGAACCGCCGAACGCCTGCTTCCCGCGCCGCCTCGATGAGCCGGACCGTGCCTACCACGTTCCGCTCCACAAACTCGACCAGATCGCCCTCACCCCCACGAAACCCCCCTCCGGGGTGATGAAGGGCGGTGTGGACCACCGCATCGCAGCGGCGGACGAGATGCCGGATGCTGGCAGCGTCTGCCAGTTCGCCCTCCACCCACTCGATCAAGCCGCCGGTCACCTGGGTGGTCCGCGCCCCGGCCGTCGGCAGCGGGCCGCGCCAGCCCGGGACCACCACCGGACCGCCCCGGAAGCGGTCGACCAGGGGCTGGAAGTACTCGGCTCGGACCAGACCCCGGCGGTCGCTGGTGGTGCGGTGCCAGCACCGCACCACCTCACCCCGCGCAACCAGAGCGGCCGCAATGTATCGTCCAATGAATCCCGTGGCGCCTGTCAATGCAACCCGCATCGTCGAATCGCTCCTGACGGTGTATTCCGCAACCGACCCATCCGGCCCTCAATTATGACGCCGCCGACTTGCAATGCTACCCCTACCCCGCCGAGCCCGAGCTGCCCGCAGTTTGCAGCCGTCTGCAAGGCCGTCTACGATAAGGACTGCCGTCACCTTGACCGGGTGATCCAGCGGCTCGATTTCGCGAGAGTTCCGCTCGTGCCACTCTGCCAGCCCTCGGAACTCGCACTCTGCGGCGCCACCTACCCCTGGCAATCGACTTCTGGCCCACGGAATCAACTCCCATGAAACGCCCCTATCCGCTCCCGTTCCTCTTGGGCTCGCTGGCCGGCACCGCCTGCCTTCTCACCATTCTCGCGTTCCCGCGGCAGGTGGAGGCCGCCGAGCCGCCACCGCCCGCCGACCTGCCGAGCTTCAGCGGAGTCTATCCCCATCTGGCCGCGCTGGCCGACTCCTACAGCGAGAGCGGCATTGGAGCCGTGGTCCCCTGGGCCGACCGCCTCTGGTACGTCAGCTACGTGGCCCACAAGGCCGGCGAGGGCGTGGGGCTCTTCGAAATCGCAGCCGACCTCTCGTCGATCCACCGCCGCCCGGAGAGTGTCGTGGGAACACATGCCAACCGCATGATCCACCGCGAGTCGCAGCAGTTGATCATCGGCCCCTATGCCATCGACCGGGAGGGGAACGTCCGCGTCTTCGAGGACCTCACCGGCGAGCGGCTCACGGCCACCATGCGGCACCTGAGCGACCCGGAAAACATGGTCTACTTCCAGGCCATGGAGGGGAATTTCTATGAGGCCGACGTCCACACCCTGACGGCGCGGCGCCTCTTCGACCTCCGCGAGGTGCTGGAAATGAAGGGCCGCGCCCACTTCAAGGGTGGCTACACGGCCCAAGGCCGCGTGGTCGTGGCCAACAACAGCTACGGCGGGCGGGACGTGGGGAGCGAACACCCGGCCGGACCTGGGGCGTACCCGCCGAACGAAGGTCGGCTCGCCGAGTGGGACGGGTCGCGCTGGCAGATCCTCCACCGGACTGCTTTCTGCGACGTGACCACGGCGGCGGGCATCGAGGCCGTGCCCGACGACGACCGTCCCCTTTACGCCGTCGGCTGGGACCGCCGCAGCATCCTGCTCGACGTCCTCACCGGCGGCGAGTGGACCACCTACCGGCTCCCCAAGGCAAGCCACAGCTACGACCACGGCTGGTGCACCGAGTGGCCGCGGATCCGCGCCATCGCCCCCGGCAAGCTGATGCTCGACATGCACGGCCTTTTCTACACGCTCTCGCCCGACTTCGGCGCCGGCAATGCCGGCGGGCTCGAACCGATGGTGACCCACCTGAAGATGGTCCCCGACTTCACCGTCTACGGCGACCGGCTGGTGCTCGCGGGCAACGAGAATTCGGTTCTGGGGCACGGCGACCGCTTCGGCGGGCAACCGCAGTCGAATCTCTGGTTCGGCACCCTCGACGAACTCCGCCTGTGGGGTGATCCCGGCGGCTGGAGCGGTCCCTGGCTCCGCGACGCCGTGTCCGGCGGCCAGCCGAGCGATCCCTTCTTCATCGGCGGCTTTCCCCACCGCGTCCTCCACGTCCGCCGCGAGGCGGCTCCCATGGCTCCGCTGGCCCGCTGCGGGACCCAGTTCCAGGTCACCGAGCTGCCGGCTGAGCTGCGGAGGCTGACGGCCGTCTCCATCGACCGCGGCCCCTGGGACCGCCCCGCTCCCCCGTTGGCCTTCACGGTGGATCGGCCGGTCGCCATCTACCTGGCCGTCCACGATCGCGGCACACCGACCCTCCCCGATGGCTGGGAGCGGACTGCGTTGCGTGCCCGCTGGCAAGCACATACCGGCTTTTCCGACACGATCTACCGCCGCGAGTTCCCTGCCGGCCGTGTCGACCTTCCCGGGCACGACGGCTACGACGCCGAAGGCGACCTTTACGGGGTTCCGCACCTGGCCCTCCTCCGCGCTCGGGAAGACGACGGGCCGGTCGCCGTCGAACCCATCCCCGGCCAGCCGGAGGTCCACGTGGTCGATCTGCCCGCCGCGGCCGATTCGCCCGGTGCGGTCGACTTTCGGCTGGAGGTGGATCGTCGTGGCACGGGCCAATGGGAGGCACTCGGCCAGATCGAGGTCGCGCCGGAGGGCTACGCCCACCATATCCTGCCCACCGATCTGGATGCCCGCTGGATGCGAATCGTCCCGGAGGCCGATGTATCCGTCAGCGCCCAGTTCCACTTCACGCCACAGTACCGCGACCGGGAACCTGAGCGGCGGTTTGCCGCGCTGCCGGCCGTCGACGCCGAACACCCGCGGATCGATGGCGCCGCGATCCCCTTCGCCGACCGCCTTTGGATGGTCACGTACGCGTCCGACGCGGAGGGGAACCTCACCGGAGGCGGCCTCTACGAGGTCGACGAGGACGTTCGCCCGGTCCGCCGCAAGGAGTCGATCGAGGGAAGCTTTGCCAACCGCAAGATAGTCGCCGGACAGTTGAGCCTCGGCCCCCACCTGATCGATGAGGGGGGGACCGTACGGACGGTGGCCGCTCTGGGTGGAGAAAAGGTCGCCTCCGTAGCCCGCCACCGCGAGCCGGATCGGGTGTACTACCTGACGCTCGACGGGCGGCTGATCGACGCCGACCTTGCGACTCTCCAAGCGGTGGCCACCATCGACGTGCCCGCCGAGTTGGAGCTCGCCGAGGAGGACCTACTCTTCCAGGCGGCCCACAACCAGTCGGGCACGGTGATCGTCGCCGCCCGCAGCCGCGACGGCCGCAGCGGCCTCCTGGCCGAATGGGACGGTGCTGCGTGGACATCCATCGACCGCCGGCCGTTCGCCGAAGTCAGCAACCTGGGGGCCATGAGCGAGCAGGTGGTGGCCCTCGGCTGGGACGAGGCCTCGGCGCTGGTGCGGAGGCGGGAGGGGGCGGGGCGCTGGCGGACGTATCGGCTTCCCAAGGCCGAAGCCGCCTACGACACCGCCGGCGTGATGCCGGGCCCCCGGCTCCGCGAAGTGGTCACCGAGCGGCTGCTCATGGACCACCACGGACTCTTCTACGAGGTCTCCGGTCTTCCCTATGCCTGGAGCATCCGCCCCATCGCCACGCACGGGAAGCGCGTGAGCGAGTTCGGTTCCTGGCGGGGGATGCTGATGCTCTTCGGCGTCGACGCCGCGGCCGGGAGCGGCGGCAATGTGGTCCGCAGCGGCGAGGCGGCCCTCTGGCTGGGGACGGTGGACGACCTCTGGCGGTTCGGCCGCCCCCGAGGGAGCGGCGGCCCCTGGAAGGAGACAGCCGTGACCGCGGGCGAACCGTCCGATCCCTTCCTGATGACCTGCTTCGAGCACCAGCGGCTGGTCGCGACCAACCACGGCGAGGAGGTGGTGACGATCCACATCGAGATCGACGCCACCGTGGACGCGGCGGCTTGGGGGAGCTACGCCCGGCTGGTCGTGGATCCCGGCGCCTCGGCGGAGCATGTCTTTCCCGCCGGCTTCGCCGCCCATTGGGCCCGCCTCACCGTCGACCGCGCCGCCGTGCTCTCGGCCGAGTTCGAGTTCGAGTGATTAATCCTCTCCGCCCAACAGGCCCGCGATGACATGTGCGGCGATCCACAGGCCCGCGGCGCCGCCCAAGAGTACCATGGCGTAGCGGGTCCAGTGCGCCAGGGTGGCCGGCTCGCCGTGGGCCGTGCGGCCGCTCAGGTAGGCGACGTCGGCATAGCGCACGGCGAGGAGGAGCACGACGGTAACCCAATAGACGGCGTCGGCCGCGGAGAGCGCATCGGGCCGCTCCTGGATGATCACCAGGGCGCAGAGGGCGAGGATCGCGTTGCCGAGCATTACCCAAAAGACCCTTGCCAGGCAGCCGAGCGGCTGGTGGCCGGAGGGGAGGACTTCCGCTTGCGGAGGAGCCGGGGTTTCTTGGCTGTTCCTGGTCATGGAGGTGTCACTTCATGGTCGTCGGTGAGCGTGAACCGCGGCACCGGCCCACAGGGGGGCCGCCAGATCCAGCCTGCACCGACGGCTGGTCGGCCTCCCATGGCGTGCCGCGGGCGGCCGTTCCGCAACCATAGCCTGCCTGCCCCCCCATGCAGGCCACGCGTCCGGAAACGATCGCTGGTAAGAGGACGTAGGGTCGCAGGCGGCTTACAAGAGAAAACGGCAGAGGACCGTACAGGCGTCGGCAGCGGAGTGGAAGACGACCGCGCGTGGGTGCGGCTCATTGGGCGCAATGGTCGAGTAGGGCAATCCGCCGCAGGGTCGCTCAGAGGGCGGAGGCGAGGAGGACGATTCCCAGCGCGGGAGTCGCCGCGGCAACTCCAGTGCCCCTACCGCGGGGAGGGTGGGGTTGGTTGCAGGCTCGGCAGGAGTGGGAGGGAGACAGCCGGCGCCGCGGGGGACGAATTGGAGCAGCCCCGATACGCCGGCCGCAGTGGCTTCCGAAACGCGCTGCTCCGCCGCAACGGACACGCCGGCACCCCCCGGCAGGGCAAGGAGAGCCGGCAACAGCCCGACGGTAAGTGACACCCGCACACTCCACGATCTTAGAACGCACTGCCGTTCGTCGGTGGTCTCGCCGTACACGGTCTCGTCCTGTTTCGATGGGGAGGAATTCATGCCGTTACGGAGTCTCCAGAAAGAACCGAGCCGCATGCCCCTGCCGCGGACTAGTAAAGACACACCAAACCAGGTGTTCTAGCACCTAGCCCTACAAATACACCAAACGCCAGCAGAAAGTGGTCTGCAAAGTATACCCCTTTTGACCGGGACGGTCGATGCCCTCGGTTGGCGGCGGGGGGCGATGGCGACTACGATGAAGGAGGCACGTGACATCGGTTCCTCCTCATCGATTGGCGGAGTCGGGCCATGGAAGTGGAACAACTCGGACCGTATCGGATCGGCCGCAGGATCGGGCGCGGCGGCATGGGAGCGGTCTACGAGGCCGTCAACCAACTGACGGGCGAAGCTGCTGCCGTCAAGATTCTCGCTCCCGCGTTCGGCAACCAGGAGGGATTCCGCCACCGTTTCGAGGCGGAGATCGAGACCCTTCGCAAGCTGAACCACCCGAACATCGTGCGGCTCTTCGGTTTCGGCCAGCAGGGGGAGCATCTCTACTACGCCATGGAACTAGTCGACGGCACGAGCCTCGAGGATGAGATTCGCCAGGGGCGCCGCTTTCCTTGGCGCGAGGTGGCCGAGATCGGCATCGCCATGTCGCGGGCGCTCCGCCATGCCCACGACCGCGGTGTCGTCCACCGCGACATCAAGCCGGCAAACCTCCTCTTGGACCGCGATGGAGCCGTTAAACTCTCCGATTTCGGCATCGCACGCCTCTTTGGTGGTATGGGACTGACGGCAGCCGGGAGCGTCATCGGCACGGTCGAGTACATGCCGCCGGAACAAGCCGACGGCCGCCCCGTCGACCCGCGCAGCGACCTCTACAGCCTCGGCGGCGTACTCTACGCCCTTCTTGCCGGCCGCCCCCCACTGGTGGGCCGCGCACTCGCCGAAGTCATCGACAAACAGCGCCACGAGATCCCTCAGCCGGTGCGGACCTATGCCCCGGATACGCCGGAGGAATTGGAGGCGATCCTCGCCCACCTTCTCGAGAAGGAGCCCCACCGGCGTCCCGTGAATGCCACGTTGCTGGCCAAGCGACTGCAGGCGATGGTCCACGCCCTCTCTGTGCGGCACGACACTGCGACGGACCCCCCCGCCGAAGCACCGCCGCAGACGGCGGAGGGAGAGACCTGCGGCTTCCAGCTCAGGCATTCCGACTCGGTCCCGACGCCGTCGAACGCAGATTCCAGCGGGGAGTTCCCTTCCACCCGATTGATGGGCGACTCGAATCCGCCAGCCGTCGCTGTACCCCCGGCGTTCGAACCGGGTACTTCGCCTCCGGCGTCCGAGGCGCCACGCGAGGCAGCGCAGCAGAAAGGCGCAGCGACGCAAGCCGGCGAGTCGGCTCCGCCGTCGGTCGAGGCAAAGAGCACCTCGACTCGCTTTGCGGTCGCGCGCCAAGTCACCGCAGGCGGTGAGGCCGCGACGATCGGGGAGGCGGCCCCCCCCGCCGACCGATTCACCGCTGTTGCCGAAGAAGACCTCGACCGGCCAGCCACCGACGAGGACCACCACCCGCTGATCTCCTGGCAGACCTGGGTGCTGGTGGCAGCCCTGCTCACCTTGGGCGGGATCGCCTGGTGGTCGTTTCAGCCCTACTCGGCCGACGACCTCTACGAGCGCATCGCCGCGCGGACCCGCAGCGGCGACACCGCCGCCCTGCTCGACGCCGAAGCCGAAATCCGCGAGTTCCTCGGGCGTTTCCCCAATGACCCCCGAGGCGATTCGCTCCGCGAGGACCTCCAAGAGATCGAGCTCGTGCGGCTCGACCGGCAAATGCAGCTTCGACTCCGCGGAGTCCGGGGGGGCGAGGGGCTGCTCCCCGTCGAACGCGATTATCTGGAAGCGATGAACTACCTGCGCCTGGTCCCGGAGCTGGGAATGGCGCGTCTTGAGGCGATCGTCGATCTCTATGGTCCGCGAACCGACCCGAAGAGCCGCAGCGGCCAATGCGTCGAGCTGGCCCGCCGCCAGCTCGAGCAGATCCACCGGCAATTGGCCGCCCAGGCCGAAGAGCGCCTCGAGACGATCCACGAACGCCTCGACCAGGCCGATCGCCTGGAGGCCGGCAATCCCGACCAGGCGGATGCCATGCGGCGGGCCGTCGTCGAGCTATTTGCCGACAAACCGTGGGCCGCCCCGGCCGTGGCGCGGGCCCGCGCGGCCCTCCGTGCCGCCGGCAGCGAAGAATAGAGTGCACTCACCGCAGAAGAAGACGGACCGCGGCTCCGCTCCGAAGAGGCCAAGTACCCACCGCCGGTCGTGCACGGCCCCGCACGGAATAGCGATTCTGCGGATTTCCGGGTGCGTCGGGCGGCGCTCCGGTTGACCGCCGATGTCTCTGCGGGTATGGATTGCACCTGTTGCGCCTTGCTCAACCGTTTGGAGCCCCCGCCTTGACCGATTCGCACGAACGCCCGGAATCGCCGCCCGAGACCGTCGAGAACCCCGGCCGCTTCCCTACGGTGCGGCTGCGGCGGCTCCGCTATCAACCCGCGGTGCGGCGGCTCGTCCGCCGGGTGCGGCCGGCGGCGGAGGCGCTGATCCTGCCGCTCTTCGTCCGCCCTGGCCGCGGGGTGCGGCAGCCGATCGGGGCGATGCCCGGCATCTTCCAGTTCTCACCGGACACGTTGGCCGAAGAGGTCGCCGAGGCGGCCGCGATGGGGATCGGTGGGGTGATCCTCTTCGGCATCCCCGCAGAGAAGGACGCCCGCGGCAGCGAGGCCCTCTCCGCCGAGGGAATCGTCCCCCAAGCCCTGGCTGCAGCCCGGCAGGCCGCTCCCGGAATGCTCCTAGTCAGCGACCTCTGCCTCTGCGAATACACGGACCACGGGCACTGCGGCCCTTTGAGCGAGGCGACCGGGCGGGCCGAGGTGGACAACGACACCACGCTGGCCCTGCTCGCCGAGCAGGCGGTGATCCACGCCCGCGCCGGTGCCGATCTGATCGCCCCCAGCGGGATGATGGACGGCATGGTGGGGGCCGTCCGCAGCGCGCTCGACGGGGCCGGCTTCGCCCACCTGCCCATCATGAGCTATGCGGCCAAGTACGCCAGCGGCTATTACGGTCCCTTCCGCGAAGCCGCCGAGAGCGCCCCGGCGTTCGGCGACCGCCGCAGCTACCAGATGGACCCGGCGGCCGCCCGCGGGCAGGCGCTCCGCGAGGTCGAGCTCGATCTGGCCGAAGGGGCCGACCTCGTGATGGTCAAGCCGGCGCTGGCGTATCTCGACGTCATCGCTGCGGTCCGCCGCCGCTGGCCCGGCGTGCCCCTGGCCGCCTACAACGTCTCCGGTGAATACAGTATGGTCAAAGCCGCCGCGGAGCGGGGTTGGCTCGACGAGCGCGCCGTCGTCCTGGAGAGCCTCACAGCCATCGCCCGCGCCGGCGCCGACATCATCCTCACCTACTGGGCCAAAGACGCCGCCCGCTGGCTCCGCGAGGGATGAACAGCCGAGCCTATCGTAGGCGGCACAGGGCCTGTGCCGCCCCGGCGGACGATAGACGCGGCGAATTCCTGGAGACCGACGATGGCGAACCACGACGAGGCCGCTCCCGGGAACGAAGCGCCGCAGGACCGTCCTTTTCCAGCCCTCGCCGCTGGTCGAGACGATTGCAGAGGCGACCGGACCGAGGGGGTCCCGGCCAGGGAAGTGCCACCCGATCGCAGACGTGCCGCTCCACCCCGAAGGAGAATCCTCGAATGAAGCCGATCCGTAGCCTGCTGCTGCCTACTGGCGGTTGCCCGCTGTCGGCCGTCGGGTTTCTGGCCGGAATGGCCGGGTTTCTCGTTGCCACTGCCTCCGTGGCGGAGACGGTCACGGTGACGGTGGACCGGACGAGATCGGACGGCGTAAGCCGGCTGGAGTTGGGGGTGACGCACACCCAGTACAGCCTCGATACCGGCGGCAACGCAGCCGCGGTCGCCCGTGCCCGCGAGCTGCTCGCCGCCGTCTGCCGCTACCAGAACGTCCACATCATGGGCTGGGGAACGCTCAACCCCAATCCCGCCCCCGGCGTCTACGATTGGAGTACACTCGACCGCCGCATGGAGATGGTCCGCTCGATCCCGGGAGCGGTGCCGGTAATCACCCTCTGTGCCGCCCCGGACTGGATGAAGGGGGGTCGCCCCGGCGAGACCGACTGGTCGAAGATCGAGGTCGCTCCCCTCCCGGAGCATTACGAGGACTTCGCCCGCCTCGCGGCCACGGTGGCGCGGCGCTATCCGGACGTCCAGTATTTCCAGGTCTGGAACGAGTTCAAGGGCTTCTGGGACGCATCGCGGAACAACTGGCACTACGAGAACTACACGCGGATGTACAACCTCGTCTACGACGCCCTCAAGGCCGTACGCCCCGACATCCAGGTGGGCGGGCCCTACCTGGTGATCGAGGGGACGGGGTCCGACAAGGGCGGTTGGGCCGCGGAACGGCCGATCCGCGCGCGCCAGTGGGAGGTCCTCGATTACTGGCTCACGCACAAGCGCGGTGCGGACTTCTTCGTGATCGACCGGGGCCTGGTCGGCTTCCACGATCCGCACCCCTACACGGAGGCCGAGCGCCTGG
>SLBP01000143.1:0-18339 GCA_007126245.1 Planctomycetales bacterium | reverse complement strand
GGGGCCGCGGGACGTCCCGGGCGTTTTTTGCCCCCGACCGAACATAAGAAACATTATCGGACGTTGGGCCCGGATGCTCTGTCGCGGCTTCGACAGCTTGGCGCGGCCCCGCCTACCGGCTTGCTGCGCGCCGGGCCGACTCAGGTGGTCCGCGAAGCGGCGGAGTCCTTAGGGAGTTCGCTGCGCTGGCGAGCGGGTCGGCCGTTGTCGGACGGCTCGACGTTCGCGGCTGCGCGGCAGGCCCGGTCGGCCTCGCGCCGCCGCGCTTCGGCAGCGGCGCCCTCGAGGTAACGTCCCATGCGGCGGAACCGTTGGTAGCGGGCGTCGAGAAGCTGTGGGACCTCGACGGCGGCGAGCTCCCGCAGGGTGTTGCGAAGGTAGAGCTTCATCTGCGCGGCCATCCAGTGGTGATCGCGGTGGGCGCCGCCGAGCGGCTCGGGGAGGACGGCGTCGACCACGCCCAGGCCGTTCAGGTCGCGCGAGGTCATCTTCAGGGCTTCGGCGGCCCGTTCCTTGAAGTCGTGACTCTTCCAGATGATCCCCGCGCAGCCCTCGGGGCTGATCACCGAGTAGTAGGCGTGCTCGAGCATTGCCACGCGGTCCCCCACGCCGATCCCCAGGGCGCCGCCCGACCCCCCCTCGCCGATGACGACGCAGATGATCGGCACCGGCAGCCGCGACATCTCGAACATCGAGTTGGCGATCACCTGGGCCTGGCCCCGCTCCTCAGCACCGATGCCCGGGTACGCGCCGGGGGTGTCGATGAAGGTGACGATCGGCATGCCGAACTTGGCCGCCAGGCGCATCTTGCCGATGGCTTTGCGGTAGCCCTCCGGGTGCGCGCAGCCGTAGTAGCAGGCGGTCCGCTCCTTGAGAGTCTTGCCCTTCTGGTGCCCGACGACCATCACCTTGAACGTGTCCAGCTTGGCGAAGCCGGTGCGAATGGCACGGTCGTCGCCGAAACACTTGTCCCCGTGGAGCTCGACGAACTCCTCGAAGACCAGCCCCAGGTAATCGCAGGTCATGGGGCGGTTGGGGTGACGGGCCACCTCGACCGTCTCCCAGGGCTTGAGGTGGCTGAATATCTTCCGCTTCAGATCGGTGACGTCGCGGCGGAGCTGGCGGAGCTCGTCGCGAGCCTGGGGGTTCTCCTGGGCGATTTGTTCGAGCTTGTCGAGGCGGGCCTCCAAATCGTAGATCGGCCGCTCGAAGGAAAGCCGGTGCTCGCTTGCTGGCATCGTAGGTCTATCCCGGTCAGAACGGGGCCTTGAAGTTCTATTCCCGGAGGGGGGAAGCGAGGAGATGGCCGGATCGTACCATTCTTCGTCCCGCCGCACCAGAAGGGCCAGCGGCGCAACGCCCTCCGTGGCAGACGCGATGTCACAGGCCACAGATTCGGTGTAACCGCCGGAAGCGACGCTTTCGGTTATTCTAGTCGGCATTCGCCGGCAGTGCCCGCCAGTACGCAAGACCAACGGGGGGCTCGGGCTACAGGTTCTCCGCGGGGTGTTTTGGGGCCCTGGGGGTGTGGCGGAATATGGGGGTATTCTTCAGGGCGTCCCGAAAACCGTGTATCGACTCCGGCCGCTGGGAGGGCCGTTTCGCCATGGCCGAGCGGACGAGCTTGGAGAACTCCGGAGTGATGTTGCGGTTGAAAGCCTCCAGGTTAGGTACTGCGGCAGAGAGGTGCTTTTGCAGCAGCTCGTTGCCGCTGAATCCGGTGAACGGCGGCCGCCCGCAGACTACCTCGAAGATAGTGCACGCCCAGCTATAGAGGTCGGCCCGCTCGTCGAGTGGCTTGCCCAGGATCTGCTCGGGTGACATGTAGCTGCGGGTCCCCTGGACTCGGGAGCGGCGGGAAAACACCCGCGCCAATCCCTTCTTGGCCTTCGTGGCCAGGGCGAAGTCGATCAGCTTCACCTCTCCCTCCGGACCGACGAGGACGTTGTCGGGCTTGATGTCGCGGTGGACCCAGCCGAAGCTGGCGAAGTGGGTGAGGGCCTCGGTTCCGTCATGGATGATTTTCGGGAAAAGATAATCGATTTGGCTTCTGTCCTGGCGGAGGAATTGCTTAAGGTTGGGGGCCAAGAACCACTCCAAGGAAAGGTATGGTATGCCTTTGTCGTAGTTGAATTCCTGCACGCGGATGATGTTCGGATGCTCCAGCTTCCCAGCGACGACGTACTCCCACCGGAGGTAATGAACGTGTTCGCGGTTCCTCGCATACTCGCTCAGCAGCGTCTTGAGCGCGAATCGTTTCTGCAACCTGTCGTGATAAGCCTGCCAGATGCGGCTCGTTTGCCCGGTATTGACGATGGACAGAAGGCGGTACGGGCCGATATTCCCGGGCGTTTCCAAGGACACGATCTGAGCGCTCGCCGGGAGATTCTGGGGTGGATGAGGTGACTTGAGGGGACATTCCCCTTTCACAACCTTCCCAGTGTAACTGGTCTTCCGATCCGTGACAATTCGACCTTGACCCGCCCGTCGGATGCGGTCAAAACGTGGGGGCGCCCCGCGCACCCCGGGAGACGAAGAGGGCGTCACGGCAATCGACGTGGGGGAGACGGCCCGGGCTGCCCCCCTGCCCTCCCCTGCCCTGCTTGGACGGCGGCGCCTGTCCGTGCCAGCGGTTGTCACGCCCGCGCGACTGCGATTGAGCACTCCATCTGATACAGAACAGCCATCAGAGCCGACGAAGCGCCATGCTGCACGACCGAGCCGAAACCTCGCCGGATTGGCCTGCCGCCCCCGGCACCTCGGTGGTGGCCGCGAGGAGATCCTACCGATGCCCGGGAGAGCGGCTTTCGATCGAGCCGGCCGTTCATTTCGGCCGCTTGGCCAGCGGCTACCCGCCCTGCCGCAACTGCCGGCACCGACACGATCATGGTGAGCTCTCCCAGCGCCGCCGCCGCTTGGTGGCCGCCCTGGACCGACGCTCTCTGTCACCGACGGTTGCCGGCGAAGGCTTTTGTGGTGTGCTGCACAACGATGTCGAACCGGCCACGATCCGTCGTTTAGGCGCCGCAATGGGCATGTCACTGCACGAAACACCCCCCTCTGGACGGTGGCGTGGTCCGCAGGGGATCGTCGTCGTCCTCACCAGCGACGATCGCCCGCAGACCGCGGAGTTGGTGGCCTCGGCCGCCGAGGGGCTCCGCTGGGCCGGCTGCGACGTCATCGATGGGGGAGTGGCGACCTCGGCGGGCACAGCCCTCGCTGTGCTCCAAGAGGGCGCCCACGGAGGGTTCCTCTTGGGCAATCCGGCCGGCAACCCGAGCACGGTCGGCGTGAAGCTCTACGGTCGGCAAGGAAACCCTCTTTCGGAGGGGGACGGTTTGGGCTCCGTGGCGACCCGATTCAAGGTGCAGCACCTCGATCGACCCAGCCGCCGTTTCGGTGGATATGGCCGAATGGCGATCGAGGCGCGACACTTCGCCCTGCTGCGGCCCTGGTACCACGGCCTGCGGCCCCTGCGGTTCGTCGTCGGCAGCCCCTCCCGGCCCGTCCTGGCACTGGTGCGACGACTCTGCGAAACCAGTGGGTGCCGATGCGTGGTGGCCGCCGAGGGGCGAGGTCTCGAAGCGCGGATCCGGGCCGCGAAGGCCCACTTCGGGGTGTGGATCGGAGACGACGGCGAGGTGGGCCGCTTCTTCGATGAAGGGGGAGAAGCCATCGCCGCGGCGCGGCTCGCCGGACTGCTTGCGGAAACGACGTGCGCAGCCCCTGCCGATGTGGAGTTGGCGGGTTCTCATAGCCGTGCAGCAGCCTGGCGGAGGGCTTGCCGCAGTGAAGAGGTGGTTTCCCTGGAGCCGGGCGGGCGCATCTGGTGCCGCCCCCCTGCCCTCCCCTGCCCTGCCCACGCCGGCTCAACCGAGCCGACACCCGACAATTGGCCCGACCGCCTGGTAACGGCGGATGCCCTCGTCGGACTCACGTTGCTCCTGACCGCGCTCAGCCGCAGCGATCGCCCCTTGTCCGCCGCGCTCGATGCCGTCGACGGGAAGAGCCGGCCGGCGACGGGGAAATGAGGTGGTTTGCCGTTCCCGAGTCGCAGTAGCGGATGAGGTTTCCGTAGTCCGCAGGCGGCGGTAGAATACCGCCATGCCAACGGTACTGCGGAGTGGCGAACCTCCTTGGTGGCCGGCCGTCGGCCGAAAGCCAGAAGTCGCTCGAGCGATGGCTTGCGAAGAGGCCGACGACGCCTCGCTAGTGGGCGGCAGGATCCTTCATTTTCCTTCTTTCCCCTCCTCTCCGCCACCGTCCCCTTTTCAAGCCGGCTTTGCCCTGTTCCCATGGGGCCCATCATCGCCCCCCCTCCCCTGCCCTGCCCCGACCTACGGTGACGATCAACCATGCCGCACCAATGGATTGCCGAGCGGACGAGGTGCTTCGACGCCTCTGGAATCCGCAAGGTCTTCGACCTGGGCGCCAAGCTCACCGACCCGATCAACCTCTCCATCGGCCAGCCGGACTTCGACGTACCCGAGGCGGTCAAGCGATCGGCGATCGAGGCCATTGAGCAAGGGAAGAACGGCTATGCGCTCTCCCAGGGGATGCCGGTGCTCCGCGAGAAACTCCTGGCACGGGTCCGGGAGCAGTACGGCCACGAAGACCGCGATCTGTTCGTCACCAGCGGCACCAGCGGCGGGCTCATGCTGGCGCTGCTCGTGCTGGTGAACCCCGGCGACGAGGTGATCGTCTTCGACCCCTACTTCGTCATGTACGACGCGCTTACCGGCGTGGCCGGGGGGCGGGTCGTGTACGTGGAGACCTACCCCGACTTCCGCATCGACCTGGGCCGCGTGGCCGCCGCCGTCACTCCGAGGACGAAGGCGATCCTCTTCAACAGCCCCGCCAATCCTACCGGAGTCGTGGCCGACGAGGCGACCGTCCGCGGGCTGGCGCACCTGGCGGCCGAACGCGACGTTGTCTTGATCAGCGACGAGATCTACCACGAATTCTGCTACGAGCCCTTCGTCTCGCCGGCGTCGTTCAACGATCAGACCCTGGTGGTCGACGGCTTCAGCAAGAGCTACGGCATGCCGGGCTGGCGGGTGGGCTTCGCGCACGGGCCGCAGGCGATTATCCAGGAGATGATCAAGCTTCAGCAGTACAGCTTCGTCTGCGCGCCGCATCCCTTCCAGTGGGCCTCCGCCGCGGCCCTCGACGTCGACATGGGCAAGGAGATCGCCGCCTATCGCCGGAAGCGCGACATGGTCGTGGAGGGCTTGGATGAGGTGATGGAGATCGAGCGGCCCGAGGGGGCGTTCTACGTCTTTCCCAAGGCGCCCTGGGGGACGGGGACCGAGTTCGTCGAGGCGGCTATCGGCGAGGGCGTCCTGGTGATCCCCGGCAAGGTCTTCAGCCGCCGCGACACCCACTTCCGCATCTCCTACGCCGCTGCGGACGAGACGATCGAGCGGGGCATCGACGTGCTGAGGAAGCTCGCGCGGCGGAGGCTGGCATGAAATCGCGGAAGAGCCATATACGGAGGAGGGATTGCCATATCCCGGCGGCTCGCCCGGGGCGTCTTGGACCGAACGAATCGGATCGAGAGTGAGCACTACCTTCAGCACGTATCGTCGAGCCGCCCGTAGTGCAAGAGGTCGTCATCTTCGTCGAAATAGGCTCTGCGAACCTGCGGGAAGACCACGGGCCAAGCGGAGTCGAACCCTGTCTTCGGCAGTTCAGCAGAAGGACTGCAAGGAAACTCAGCCTCCCAGGGCCCTTTGGGCGGCGGTCTCACCGCCGTGGATGCAATCGGGAATGCCCACGCCGCGGTAGGCGTTGCCGGCGAGGAAGATGCCGGGGAGGCCGGCGAGCCGCTCCTCGAGCCGGGCCACGCGGTCGCGGTGGCCGACGGTGTATTGGGGCATGGTCCGCGGCCAGTTGGCGACCGAGGTGTAGCAGGGCTCGCCGCGAATGGCCAGCAGGCGGGAGAGCTCGGCGAGGACCGGGGGGACGAGGTCGGCGGCGGGCGTGCCGGCCAGCTCCGGCCGCCGTGCCCCGCCGGCGAAGACCCGCAGCAGGACCTTCCCTTCCGGGGCGCGGTGGGTGTACTTTTGGCTGCTGAAGCTCACGGCGAGGACGGGACTGTTCTCCGTCTTGGGGACCACGGCTCCCATGCCGCTGATGGGATGGCCCACCTGCTCGCGTTCGTAGGCCACGCTGACGATCGCCGTGCCCGAGTGCTCGATGGCCGCCAGCGCGTCGGCGAGAGGGGCATCGACGCCGCGGAGGAGGTCGGCGGCCACGAACGACGGAGCGGTGACGATCACCGCGTCGAAGGTCTCGGCGGCGCCGTCGGCCAGCCGTACGTTCCAGCCCCCGTTCCCCGCTGCGCGGTCCTCCGCTAAAGCGGCCTCCTCGGGGCCCTCCCGGGCTGGTGCCTTCGAGCCCGGTTCGCGGCGCTCGATCCGTTCCACGGCGGCATTGAAGCGCACGGCGCCCGGGGGCAGCCGATCGGCCAGCGCGGCGACCAGCCGGGACAGCCCGCCGCGGAGCGTGACGAACATGCTGTAGCGGGCCCCGCTCTCGCCGCCGTGGCGGCGGCGGGCCATCTGAGTCCGCATGGCGCGGATGAGGCTGCCGTGCTCGCGTTCCATCTCGCGGAAACGGGAGAGCGTGGCCTTTACGGAGAGCCGCTCCATGTCGGCGGCGTAGACGGCGCTCACCAGCGGCTCGACGAGGCGGTCGAAGACCTCGCGGCCCAGGCGGCGGCGCACGAACGCGGCCATGCTCTCGTCGCCGTCGTCGCGCCGCGGCGGGATGAAGTACTCGAGGCCTGCTCGCATCTTGCCCCAAGGGCTGAGGATCGGCGTCAGCGCCAGCGGCCAGAGCCGGGTGGGGGCCATCATCATGAACCCGTCGGGGAGCTTGTGGAGGCGTCCCCGGCGGACCACGTACGTCTGGCGGAACTGGGGGTTCGTCTGCACGAGGCTCTCGGCCAGCCCCAGACGGCGGCAAAGGTCCACTGCATAAGGGATGGTCGTGATGAAGTTGTCGGCGCTCCGTTCCACCTCGTAGCCCTCCTCGTGGACCGTCTCGAGCACGCCGCCCAGACGGTTTCCGGCTTCGAAAAGGACTACGTGGCAGCTTGGGTCGAGCTCGACCAACCGATGGGCCGCCGCCAGGCCCGAGATTCCCCCTCCGACCACGGCGACCCGCCGCGCTCCTCCCACGGTGGTATTCACGTTGCTAACAGTCTCCTCAATGAGACGGCGCAAATGTGGTTCCTGCCTTGCAGGAGTACTTGATTACTCTCTTGTCTCATCCGCGGGCCGCTACCCACCTCCCACCACCTGCCGGCCGCACCCTACACTGCGATCAGAAGCCCGCTGGGGGGGAGACGTTTCGGGTGCCGGTCTCAGGTGGGAATGTCGGCGGCAAATGAACGAATCACTCCGCCTCGGCGGCGTCGCAATCTGCTTTTCCCCAACGCCGATTCCTTCGTGTCGGACAGGAATGTCCGACCTACGAAGCGCGGTTTGCGAGCCACGAGCTACCACACATCCCTCTTCCAGTGTCACCGGGCGCCTCCCCGCCGTCAATAGTCGTTCGGCAGTGCCTTGAGCTGTTCGAGAGTGAAGACGGGCCCCTCCTTGCAGAGGTAGACGGGACCGCAGTTGCAGCGGCCGCACTTGCCCACTCCGCACTTCATGCGGCTCTCCAGGCTCGTGTAGATGTCGCGGTCGACCAGACCCATGCGGGTAAGGAGGGGCATGGTGAGCTTGATCATGATGGGGGGGCCGACGACCAGGGCGACGCTGTTGTCGCTGCGCACGTCGGCCCGCTTGAGCACCTCAGGGACGAAGCCCACCTCGCCGTCCCAGTCGGGCGTCTCGCCGCCCGGATCGACGCAGCGGATCACCTGCACACCGTCGTACTGGGCCCAGCGCGCCAGGTCGTCGGCGAAGACGAGGTCCTTAGTGCTGCGGGCGCCGTAGATGATCGTGATCTCGCCGTACTCGTCGCGGTGCTCGAGCGCGTACCAGATGGCGCAGCGGATCGGGGGCATGGCGATGCCGCCGCCCAGGAAGATCAGGTGCTTCCGCCGCCACTTCTCCATGGGGTAGCCGTTCCCGTAGGGGCCGCGGAAGCCGATCGTGTCGTCCTTGTCCACCTCCCAGAGGGCGTCGGTGACCATTCCCGTGCGGCGGAAGCAGAACTCGATGTAGTCCTTCCACGTCGAGCTGGAGCAGATGTTGAAAGTCGCCTCGCCGGAGCCGAAGGCGGAGAAGATGCCGAACTGCCCGACGCGGAAGGAGAACCGCTTGGCGGCGATCTCGTTGCGGAAGCGGAGGCGGACGCTCTTCGTGTCGGCGGTATGCTGCTGGACCTCGAGCACCTCCATGAGGTCGGGGAGGTACAGGTTGGGTGCGGTGGCGGGGTCGGCGGAGACAGGAGGGGCAGTCATGATATATTGAGAGCAGGCAGCTTACCGCGTGCGGGGCACGCGGGAGGTCAAGGCGTCTTGGGGGGGGCGCTCTGCGGCTTTCTCTCCAGCGCAGAGATCGCTTCCAGTACGGGGCGGATGCCGAGGTGGACGGGGCAGCCCCGCGAGCAGTTGCCGCAGCCGGTGCAGAGGGTGTCGCCGAACTTGTCGGGATAGATGCGGAACTTGTGGTAGATCCGCTGTCGGATCCGCTGCGCCTGGGCGGTGCGGGGGTTGTGGCCCGAGGCGTGGAGTGTGAAGAGGGCGAACTGGCAGCTATCCCAGTTGCGGACTCGCATCCCGCCGTGCCGGTCGCCCTCGTCGACGATGTCGAAACAGTGGCACGTGGGGCAGTCGTAGGCGCAGGCCCCGCAGCCCAAGCAGCGCAGGGCGAAGGTCTCCCACACGGGGCTTTCGAAGTTCTCCGCGAGAAATCGCTCGAGGGCCGCGGCGTCGAACTTCCGCTTCGGGCCGGTGCCGATGGTCCCCTTGCGGTCCGCCCGCTCGGTGTGCCGGACGAAGAGGTCCTTTCCCTTGGACGTGAGCCATACGACCTCGTAGGTCTCCTCGTCGATCTCCACGAGAAGCACGTCGGAGCCCCGCTCGTCTCTGGGGCCGGAGTCGAGCGAAGTGCAGAAGCAGTGATCGTCGTACTCGCGGCAGGCGAGGGTCACCACGGTGGTCAGCTCGCGGCGCCGCTCGTAGCTGCGGTCGGGCGTCCCCCAGCGGAAGACATGGTCCAATACGGGCAGGGCCGCGGCGTCGCAGGGGCGGGCGCCGATGACGATCTGCTCCTCTTCCGGCAACGGCGCGTCGATCAACTCGACCTGCCGCCCGCGGAAGCGGTATGCGTAGAGTTCCTCGTGGCGAGGGAAGACGAAGGCCTTGATCGAATTGACCGTGCGAATGAAGCCGTCGAGGAGCAGCCGCTCAGGCGATACGAGGGGCTGGTACAGGACCCGCCCCGGTCCGACGGCTACCGGTCCGGCCACCCGCTTCCCCTCGGCCAGCCAGGAGCCGACCAGGGCCCGCAGCGCCTCTTTGCGGATCGCATGGCTCATCGGATGAAGTCCTCCCGGTCTTGCGGAGACCAGCTCCCCACGAGCGGTTCGACCCGCGGGTCCTCGCCGGCCCGAAAGCCGTAGGCCTCCTCGGCGGCCCGGGCCAGCGACTGGTTGAGGAGCGTCAGGTCGATCCCCACGGGGCAGACGCGGGCGCACTCCCCGCAGGCGACGCACCGCCCGGCCAGGTGGAAGGCGCGGGTGATGTGCCAGGCAAAATTCCCTTTGAGCGTGGCCGAGGTATCGATCACAGCGGGCCGATTCTTGTCGACGATGCACCGCTCGCAGTAACACAGGGGGCAGACCTGCCGGCAGGCGTAGCACTTCACGCAGCGGGCCAGCTCCTCCTGCCAGTAGGCCATGCGCTGCTCGGCGGGGCGGGCCAGGAAGGCTTCGAGGGCGGCGTAGCGCTCAAGGGCCGGCACTTCGCGGTCGACCGCTTCGCCGAGGGTCTCGTCGGCCAGCCGCGGCCGGTGCCGGTCGCATACCTGGCATTTCGGCAGTCCGGGGTCGCCCATCCCCTCGCAGACCATCCCCACCACGAAGACCCGTTCCCGCTCGAGCTGCGCCTCCTTTTCCAAGACGGTGATGGTCCGCTCGTCGCAGCCCTTGACGACCACGGCGGCCGGCCCGAGGGCCCGGACGTCTTTGCGGGTCAGGTAGGCTGTGAGGTTGGAGAAGCACTGCCGGTTCCATACGAGTTGCTCGGCGTCCTCGGCGCGGGTGATGAAGAGAGGATGTACCGGCCCCTGCGGCGAGGACTGCCCGTAACCGATGACCACGCGCACGCGCTCCTCGGCCAGGAGGCGGCGGGCCAGTTCGCGGAGTGCCTCGATCATGCTCCCCCCTCGCAGATGCGGCGGTAGGCCCGGTAGGGGCCCAGGGCCTTCGTCTTTTCCGTGATCTCGGTGACCACCTCCTGCCACTTGCGGCCCTCGGCGGCGGAGATCCAGGTGAAGTGGATGCGGTCCATCTCGATTCCCAGAACGTCCAGCAGGGCCCGGAAAAGGGTCCAGCGGCGGCGGGCGTGGAAGTTGCCGGCCGTGTAGTGGCAGTCGCCGGGATGGCAGCCGGAGACGAGTACCGCGTCGGCACCGCTCTCGAAGGCCTTGACGATGAGATGGAAGTCGATTCGACCCGTGCAGGGGAGGCGGATGATCCGCACGCTGGCCGGGTACTCCAAACGGTTCGTACCCGCCAGGTCGGCGCCCAGGTAGGTGCACCAGTTGCACACGTAGGCAATGATTTTCGGATCGAAGCCGTTGTTCTGGCTCATGTCAGGCTCTTGAGCATCGCGTAGACCTGGGTCTCCGAGTAGCCGTCCAAGTCGACGCTCTTCGAAGGGCATACCGCCACGCAGGTGCCGCAGCCCATGCAGAGGCCGGGGTTGATCCGCGCCGTCCGCTTGAGGAACTCCCCGCGGCCGTTGCGGAGCTCAGCCCGCTCGACGGCCCCGTAGGGGCAGCTCCGCTCGCAGGCGAAGCAGGCGGCGCAGGTGAGCTCGTTGACGGAGGCGATCTCCGGGTCCCGGCTGAGCTCGTCGCGGCTGAAGAGGGCCAGCACCTTGGCTGCGGCCGCCGAGGCCTGGGCCACCGACTCGGGGATATCCTTGGGTCCCTGGCAGGCGCCGCAGACGAAGACGCCGGCGGCGTTCGTCTCCACGGGGCGGAGCTTGGGGTGCGATTCGCTGAGGAAGCCGAAGGCATCGTATCCCACTCCCAGCTTCTGCGCGAGCCTCTCGACGCCCTCGGCGGGCCGGATGGCCGCCGCCAGGACCACCATGTCGGCCTCGACGGTGATCGCTTCGCCGGCGAGGGTGTCCACACCGCGGACGATCAGCTTGCCCTCCCGCTCGGTGATCTTCGAGACCCGCCCTCGGTGGTATCGGGCGCCGTCCTGCTCGATGGCCCGGCGGACGAACTCGTCGTAGTTCTTCCCGCCGGCGCGGACGTCCATGTAGAAGACGTGGGCTGCGCCGTCGTGGACTTTGTGCCGGTAGAGCATGGCGTGCTTGGCATTGTACATGCAGCACACCTTCGAACAGTAGGAGAGGCCCTTGGCCGGGTCGCGGGAGCCGACGCAGGAGACGAAGACGATGCTCTTGGGCACGGCGCCGTCGCTGGGACGGCGGATCTCGCCGGCCGTCGGTCCCGAGGCCGAGGCGAGCCGCTCGAACTGGAGCGAATCGATGACGTCGGCGTATTTGCCGTAGCCGTACTCGCCGTAGCCGCTGATTCCGTCGGCCGCGGCCGGGGTGCGGGGGTCGTAGAGGCGGTAGCCCGTGGCCACCACGACGGCACCCACCTCCTCGACGACGAGGCGATCCTCGTCGTCGAACTTCACCGCCTGGGCCTCGCACCGCTTGGCGCACAGGCCGCACTTGCCCTTGGTGAGCTTGATGCAGGCATCCTTGTCGATCACCGGGCGCGCGGGGACCGCCTGCGGGAAAGGGATGTAGATGGCCGTGCGCTGTCCCAGACGGTAGTCGAACTCGCTGGGATTCTTCTTCGAGGGGCAACTGTTCCAGCATTGCCCGCAGCCGGTGCAGCGGTCCACGTCGATGTAGCGGGCCCGCTTGCGGACGGTGACGCGGAAGTTCCCCACGAAGCCTTCGACGGCCTCCACCTCGCTGTAGGTGTGCAGGGTGATGTTCGGGTGCTGGGCGGCCTCGACCATCCGCGGCGTGAGGATGCACTGCGAGCAGTCGAGCGTGGGAAAGGTCTCGGAGAGGCCGGCCATCTTGCCGCCGATCGACGGCTCGCGCTCCAGGAGGACCACCTGATGGCCGGCGTCGGCGACGTCGAGCGCCGCCTGGATGCCCGCCACCCCGCCGCCTACGACCATCACCCGCCGGGCCACGGGAACGCAGATGGGTTCCAGAGGGCGGTCCAGGCGGGCCTTGGCCACCGCCATCCGGACCAGATCGGCGGCCTTGGCGGTGGCCTCGCCGCGGTCGTGGTGGACCCAGGAACAGTGCTCGCGGATGTTGGCCATCTCCACCCGGTACGGGTTCACCCCCGCGCCCTCGGCGGCGCGGCGGAAAGTCCGCAAATGCATGTGCGGCGAGCAGGCCGAGACCACCACCGCGTCCAGCCCCTCCTCGGCGATCTTCCGCCGGATGAGCGCCTGGCCCGGCTCGGAACACATGTACTTGTAGGAGAGCGCCGTGCGGACGCCGGGGAGCGTGGCGGCCCCGGAGGCCACCGCCTCCACGTCGACGTGGCGTGCGATGTTCTCTCCGCACCAACAAACGAAGACGCCGATTCTGGCCATGGCTTTCCTACCGCACGACGAAATGCCGGTCCACTCCCAGCGCCTCGGGGGAGAGCCCCAGGGCGAGTCCCACGAGGTCGGAGAGGTAGTAGACGATCATCTGGTGATTGACGGCAAACCGCCGCGCCACGTCCGCTTGCTTCATATCCAGGTTCACGTGGCACATGGGGCAAGCCACCACGAGGCAGTTGGCCCCCCGCGCCGCCGCGTCGCTGAGGATGCGGTGCGCCAGCTCGAGCACCGTCTCCTCGCGGGCCACCGTCATCCCCGCCCCGCAGCACTCGGTGCGGAACGCCCAGTCGACCGGCTCCGCCCCCAGCGCCGAGAGCAGCGACTCCATGGAGCGGGGCTGTTCGCAATCGTCGAAGCGCGTTGTCTGCGGCGGCCGGGTGAGCAGGCAGCCGTAGTAGCAGGCCGGCCGGTAGTCTTCCAACGTGCGGACCGCTCGCTCCCGGATCCGCTCGATCCCCGCCCGCTCGAAGATCTGCACCAGGTTGAGGACCTCTGCCGACCCGGCGACCGGCAGCTCGATGATCTCGCCCATCTCTTCGCGGAGCCTCGCGTCGCCGTGCAGGGCGGCCTTGGCCCTCAGCAGCGCGCCGGAACACATCGGGCACGGTGCGAGCAATTCGGCCATGCCGTCGCGCTCCGCCAAAGCCAGGTTGCGCGCCGGCAGGGCGACGGAGAGCTTGTGGTTCAGCGAATGGGCTGCCGACGCCCCGCAGCACAACCAGTCGTCGAGCTCCTTGAGGCCGACGTCCAGGGCCGAGAGGCAGGCGCGGACCGAGGTCTCGTAGTCGTTCGACGATCCGTGCAGGGCACATCCGGGATAGTAGCCGATCTCCATGGTTGTCGTCCTCTAGGTTGTTTCTGGCTCCGCGCGGCAGCGGGCGAAGATACGCGCCACGAGGTCGCGGTCGCGGACGGTCTCGCCGGTGAGGTGGAGCTTGCCACGGCGATAGAGCCGAGGAGCCAGCAGGGCATCCTTGAAGAACAGGGGCACGTTCAAGTCGCCGAGGAGAGCCCGCGTCTTGAAGCGGCCGATAAGCTCGACCTCGTGGACCCGTCCATAGCGGCGGATGCTCTCGAGGAAGGCCTGCTGGAAGAGGAGCGTCCTCTGCTGCCGCCGGGGGACGAGCCCCCGGCCCACGGCGATCTGCCGCAGGGCGTCGAGCACGGCGGCGCAGTCGACCGACTGCGGGCACCGGGTCGTGCAGGTCTGGCAGGAGACGCAGAGCCAAGGGGCCTCGGCAGCGGCGGCCTTGTCGATGCGTCCGAGCTGCACGAGACGGAGGAGGCGGTTCGGCAACAAGTCCATGGCCTCGGCCATGGGGCACCCCGCCGAGCACTTGCCGCACTGGTAGCAGGCGGCCACGGCGCGTTCCACCTCCGCGTCGAGCGCTTTCCCAGATGTCGGCAAGATCTCCATGGTCGAGACGGCTCCGGCGTCACCAGCTTGTGACAGGACTCCTAGGCATAATTGATCACCGTATCCTATCTCAAGTGCTCGACGGGATCAAACGTGCATTATTTAGTCGTGATTGCACGGTCTACGAATTATCGAATTCGTGACGCGATTCTCTATTACTCCTCTGTGCGCATTGCGGGTCGAAGTGCGCCGACGCCGCGCAGTGACGCCCCCTTTTGGCTCGTTACGGGGGCATGCCGCTGCCTGCGCCGGATCTTTATGGGGAGCGAGCGCTTGCAAGGAGGTTCAAACTGCCGGGGCCGTTCGCGACCCCTCACCGCCGCCGCGCCATGGCCCGTGCCAAGTCGCGCTGGACCTGGGCCCTCTGCATGGCTTGACGCTTATCATGCTGCTTCTTACCGCGGCAGATGCCCAAGAGAACCTTGGCCCTCCCCCGCGAGAAGTAAAGCCGCAAGGGCACCAACGTAAGCCCCTTTTCGTATGCCCGGCCGGCGATTTTCTCAATCTCGCGGCGGTGCAGCAGGAGCTTTCGCGGGCGCCGGGGCTGATGGTTGAAGCGGTTGGCCTCGACGTACTCGGCGATGTCGCAGCCGACCAGCCAGACTTCGCCTCCTTTGACCCGCGCATACGCTTCCTCGATGGAGACCCGGCCGGCGCGGAGGCTCTTCACCTCGCTGCCGACGAGCATGATGCCACACTCGACGACTTCGAGAACGTCGTACTTGTGCCGCGCTTTGCGGTTTTGCGCGACCACCCGTTCGTTGGGCTTCTCCGTGGTGGAGCCCGTTTTCTTCCCTTGCCTTGCCGTGACTTTCTCCTCCCATACCCAATAGATCGGGGTGGAACTAGTGAATTGCCGTGCAGCGGCGCGCTGCGCCGATGGACCCCGTCGGGGGACCCCAGCGGCCGTAGGCCGGGCGGGCAGCGACAGGCCAGACGACCCTTTTACCCGTAACCGCCTTTTCGCTCAAGCCTCCGGGGACGTTGCCTCGAGACCTCGGAGGCCAGCCCCCCCAACCGTGGTGTAGGGCCACCGGCTCCCCTGCCCTGCCCGCTACCCCCCTGCCCTCCCCTGCCCTTCGGCTGCGGCTGCCGCCGCCCGCCGGACTCGACACGGTGCCCCGCTGGGTGCAGCCCAACCGGGATCGGTTGTTCGGGCGGGAACGGTGGGCTATTTTTTCGGGTGCGAGTCCCACGAGGTCGTCCGGCATGGTACAACACGGGGACTCAAGCGTGAGTCACCCCGGACAAAGGGGCGTTCCTTCAGGTTCGATTGGTCGGAGGTTCTTGCGATGCGCAGCATGATTCGCTCGGCGTGTGTGGCGGCGGTAGCGTTGTTGGCCGTAGCGGCGGCCTTCCAGGTTGGGAGGGGGACCGCTCCGGAAGAGCAGAAGCCGGAGCGCTTCTTCGAGATGCGGGTCTATACGTGCCACCCGGACAAACTCGAGGCCTTGCACGACCGGTTCCGCGACCACACGAACCGGCTCGTCCAGAAGCACGGCATGGAATTGGTGGGCTACTGGACGCCAGCCGATCCCCCCAAGTCGGAAAATACGCTGGTCTTCATCCTGGCCTACCCCAGCCGCGAGGCCCGCGAGGCCGCCTGGAAGGCCTTCATGGCCGACCCCGAGTGGCAGGCCGCCTACGAGGCCTCCCACGCCGACGGGCCCATCGTCGAGTCGGCGGAGGTCACCTTCATGAATCCGACGGACTACTCGCCGATCCGATGAGAGGGGATAGGATCGGACGGGAACGTCCGCAGCCACTTGCGGGCTGATGCGCGGCTGCCGTTCGAGAGCAGTCGCGCACAGCCCCTCGCGGGCGCCTTCACGAGTCGTCGCTGCGGCCGGTCTCGGCGGGGTCCTTCTCTCGGAGCAGTTCTTCGCGAACGATGGCCATCTCGGCCGGCGCGCGGACGCCGATGCGGACCACGCCTTCGGCAACCCGCACGATGGTCACCTCGATTTGTTCGCCGATGAGGATCTTCTCCCCAACCTTTCGCGACAGGACCAGCATCGCCTCACCCGTGGGAATTCGGTGGCTCGACCGGTTGCGAGACCTGCGCGGACCCGTCCAGCCGTAACTCCCCTATCCACTTTGAACATACCGGGGCCCGTCCCGTTCGGCAAGCCATGACCACCGAACGTCTGCCCGGGGGCACGGCAAGGGGACTCCCCTCGACGAGGCGGCCGCGAAGGGCATGCTTCGCGGAGAACCGGTATATTGGGGGGGCGGTTTCGGCCCAGGCGGAGCCCCGTCAGTCGTCGGCGTCGAAGTCTTCGGCGCGGGGGAGGTCGCCGAGGCTCTCCAGGCCGAAGAGGTCCAGGAATCGCCGCGTGGTGTAGTAGCGCGCCGGATCGCCCCGCTCGGGACCCCGTTCGATCCGCAAGAGGCGGCGGCGGACGAGCTGCACCAGGATGGGGTAGCTGGGGCGGCCTCGCTGCCTTTGGATCTCCTCGGCGGTGATCGGCTGGCGGTAGGCGACGAGAGCCAGAACGTCAACGGCGGCCTGAGAAAGACGCGCCTCGCGGATCCTGCCGCGATACCGTTCGGCCACCTCGCGGAAAGCCGGGCGGAGCCGCAGCCGGTAGCCCGAGCCGACGCCCACGACCTCGTAGGGACGGCCGCGGGCGGCGTAGCGCCGATTCAACTCGGTGACCAGTGCGGGGATCTCCTCGGTAGTGACGCCGCGCATCAACTCGGCGGCGCGCGCCGGTGCGAGCGGCCGCCCGTCGCGGTCGCCGACGAAGAGCATGGCCTCGAGAATCGCCTGGGGGGACAAGGGGCAGAACGCGGTTTCGCCACCGGGCGCGACCGCCTCGCGGACCGGCGGGGCCGCCGCATCGGATTCATCTTCATCGGCGGAATTCTCGGCAGGGCGCCCCGACGGGGGCGAAGGGACCGCGGGAGGGTGCGCCGGCGCCCCGATCACCTCGGCGAAGGCCTCGCTCAGCGCGCGGAGCGAGACGTTCGCCTCCTCGGATGGCTGGGGCGTGCTGGGGCCGTGCGACATGGTCCGGTTCGCTCCTGATCGCTCCGCTACGTGGCCGGGCTCCCGAGACGCACGAGGAGGCGCTCGAGAACGACCTCCGGTGGAAGGCGGCTGTCGCCGCGGAGGTCGAACTGGGCGGACAGCAGCCATTGATAGAGATTCGCCCCCCGCCGCCGGCCGAGCCGCCGCATCTGCGACTCGGTCTTGGCGAGGTAGAACTTGTTCACGCCGGCCTCTTCGAGGGCCTGCCGAAGGTTTGGGCGCCTCCCGGCCGCCTCGGCCAGAAGGACCAGCCGGGTGGCGGCCGCCATGCGGCGGAGCGTCGCCGAGATCTGGCCGAGGACGCCCAAGGGGGACTCGCCGGCGAGCATGAGGCGGTTGAGGAGGACGAGCGCCTCGTCCAGGCGGCCCTCCAGGGCGGCATCGAGCATGTCCCATGCGCTGCGGTTCCGCCAACTGCCCACCTCCTCGCGGACCTGTTCGCTGGTAATCCGCTTGTCGGCGGTGAGAGCGAGCTTGCCGACCTCCTGATCGAGCAGGCCCAGGTCCGGGCCGACCATCGCCACCAGCAGCCCGGCGGCGTCGGCGGAGAGCTCCACCTGGTGGTGACGCTGGGCCAGGCCCCGCAGCCAGGACGCCACGGCGGCCTCCTTGGGCCGCCGGCAGTCGATAGCCAGCCCTCGCGAGGCCACGAGCCGATAGAGGCGGGTATTGGCGGACCACGTCTTGAGTCGCAGGACGAGAACGCCGGCGGGGCTCGGGTCGGCGACATAGTCTTCCAGAGCCTGACGGTGTCCGGTGACGAATTCGTCCGCATCCTCCACGATCACCAGCCGCCGCGAGTTGCCGAACAGGGAGAGGGTGGCCAGCTCTTCGAAGACGTCGGCCAGCGGAGTCGTAGGGGGGAAGACTGCCAGCGAGTAATCTGCCTCGTCGCCGGCAAGGACCTCGCGCCGCAAGGCGGCGACGGCCTCGCGGGCGAGGAACAACTCCTCTCCAAAGACGACGCACACCGCTGCGGCTGGATGGGCGGCGGGGTCGGCGAGGTATTCGAAAGCGGGGAGTGTGGCGGGCATCGCGGAATGCTGGCGGGCTAGGTGGCTGGGGCGCGGCGGAGCGGCTCGGGGGGTGGACGGGCGGCTGGCGG
>SLBP01000075.1:0-18358 GCA_007126245.1 Planctomycetales bacterium | reverse complement strand
TCTCGAACTTCGACTATTCCGGCATCTCGTGCGGCTGGTCGTGGGGTTTCCAGCCCAGCACGGCCAATCACAACATCCTCGATTTCAACTATATTCACCATATCGGAAATGCCGACGGCCTCAGCGACATGGGGGCCATCTACACCCTCGGCCTTTCGCCGGGCACCACGATACGCAACAACCACATCCACGACGTCTACAACTACGCCCAGGTTTCCCACGGCTCGGGCATCTACCCCGACGAGGGCAGCACCGGCATCCTGATCGAGAACAACGTGGTCTATCGCGTGCGCAACAGCCCGCTGTTCATGCACTACGGCAAGGAGTGCCTCGTCCGCAACAATATCCTGGCCTTTGGCGACGCCGGCCAACTGCGGCGTTCCCGCGAGGACCGGCGCTGCCATTATGTGGCCGAGGGGAACATCGTTTACGGCGGCGAAAACACCGCCATGCTCGACGGGCGCTGGACCAACCACGACTGGCAGCTCGGCCGCAACGTCTATTGGAGCACCGGCGGCGAGCCCGAGTTCATGGGCATGGACTTTGCCGCCTGGCAGGAATTCGGCCAGGACGAGGGCTCGATCGTCGCCGACCCGCTCTTCGTGGACCCGGAGAACGGCGACTTCAGGCTGAAGCCCGAGTCGCCGGCCCTGGCATTGGGCTTCCAGCCCATCGACGTCGAGCGGGCGGGGCTCTATGGCGATCCGCAGTGGGTCGATCTGCCGAAACAGTATCCGAACCGGCAGCGCAACGAGGTCGAGCCGCCGGTGGAGCCCCCCTTTGTGGTCCATTTCGACTTCGAGGCGGAAGAACCGGGCGCCCCGCCCCGCGACGGCACGGTCGTCGGCGGCCAACACGGCGCCTCCGTGCTGGTCGCGGGGGACCACTCCGCAAGCGGCACGCAGAGCCTGAAGTTCACCGACGCCCCGGACCAGCAATATACTTGGACTCCGCACGTCTATTACAACCCCACCCCGCCCTACTCGGAAGGGCCCGTCAAGCTGAGCTGGGACATGCGCAACTGCCCCGACGCGCCTGCCAGGTTCTTCATCGAGCTGCGCCAGTTGGAGCCCGGCGCCCCCTACCGGGTCGGCCCCCGGCTCTCGGTGGAGAAGGACGGGACCGTGACGGCCGGCGGGCAGGGGCTCGGCACGATCCCGGCCGGCGAGTGGGTGAACGTGGCCATCGACCTCGAACTGGGCGAGAAAGCGCCGCCGACCTACCGCCTTGCCCTCGCCGTGCCGGGCCGCGAAACGATCGTCCGCGAGCTGCCCTACCATAGCAAGGACTTCCAGCGAATCGACTGGTTGGGAATCAGCAGCACCAGCAACGCCGCCACGGTGTTCCACGTCGACAACCTCAAGCTGGGCACCGAGGAGCAGTTGGCCGAGCCCCCCCGGCGCCGCCCCGTCCCACGTTTCCAAACCCGGCGTCGGACCGGCGAACCGGCCAACGATCAAATGCTCGTAGGGCACTGGAACTTCGAGGGGAGCGACGGCTACACGGTCGACGACCGCTCGGGCCACGGGAACCACGGGGAGATTTGGTCGCGCTTGGCCGCCGGCGAGTTCGGCACCGCGATGCTTTGCAGCGCGAAGGGCCCTCACGTCACCATCGAGGATCACGAGAGCCTGGATTTCGGCACCGGCGATTTTTCCGTCGACCTGTGGATATGCCCCACCGACCTCGCCATCCGGGGAAGCGACCCACGACGGCGTTTTCTGTCGAAAAGCGACCACCCGCGCACGTGGTGGGTCATGGACATCACGTCCGAGGGCAGGATCATCCTCGGAATGGGCGACTCGAACCAGGTGAGCCGGACCAGCCGCACCCAGACTGGCATTCCGGAAAACGCCTGGAGCCACGTGGCCGTGGTGGCCGATCGGAGCAACCGCCAGGTCCGCTTCTACCTCAACGGCCAACGGGACAGCGTCCACGAACTCCCGGCCGACTTCACCGGCACGTTGAACGTGCCGGGCGATCTGACCCTCGGCTCCACCTGGCAGCCCTTCATCGGCTTGCTGGACGAGGTCCGCATTTTCCGCCGCGCCCTCGGCGAGGCCGAAATCGAGGCCGCTTACCAGCGCGAACGAGGCCGGCGCGCCAGCGTGGAGTACACCGTGGTCGAGTAGGGCTGTCCGGAGCCGAACCGGTCAAGCCAGCTTCTGTACCTATCCGTTTTCTAAGGCACTCCTTCTTCCATGAAGCACGTTCTTGTTACCGGCGGTGCGGGGTTTATCGGCAGTCACCTGACCGAGGCGCTTCTGGGCCGCGGGGATCGGGTTACGGTGGTCGACGACGAGTCGACGGGTGACCCGGCCAATCTGGCCGGAGTCGGCGGGCATCCGCGGCTCTGCTACCAGAAGGGGAGTGTCGCCGACGGCGAGCTGGTCCGCAGCCTGCTCGCCCAGGCCGACGAGGTCTATCACCTGGCGGCGGCCGTGGGGGTGCAGCTCATCGCTACCAGCCCCATCCACACGATCGAGACGAACATTTACCCCACGGAACTGATCCTCCGGGAGCTCGACCGCCGCCGCGAGGCCACCGGCCGCTCGGCGACGTTCTTCCTGGCCAGCACCAGTGAGGTCTACGGTAAGAATCCCAAGCCGCAGTGGAGCGAGGACGACGACCTGGTCATCGGACCGACCTGCCGGCCCCGCTGGTCTTACGGAACGTCGAAGGCCATCGACGAGTTCCTCGCCCTGGCCTATCACCGGGAGCGGGGGCTGCCGGTGGTGGTGGGGCGGTTTTTCAACGTCGTGGGCCCCCGGCAGTCGGGGGCCTACGGGATGGTGCTGCCGCGGCTCGTCGAGGCGGCCCTGGCCGGCGGGCCCCTGACGGTCCACGACGACGGCCGCCAGGAGCGCTGCTTCGCCCACGTGGCCGACGTCGCCGCTGCCGTGGTGGGCCTGATGGAATGCCCGAAGGCCGTCGGCGGGGTGTTCAACATCGGCAGCGACGAGCCGATCTCGATCCTCGACCTCGCCCGCCGCGTGATCGCGGCGGTGGGCAACGAGGAGCTGGCCATCGAGTTCACCAGCTACGCCGAGGCCTACAGCAGCGACTTCGAAGACTGCCGCCGCCGCGTCCCCGACCTGGCGCGGATCCGGCGGCTGATCGGCTTCCGGCCCCGCTACAGCCTCGACGAGGTGATCCGGGAGGTGGTCGCCTCGCGGAGGAAGTGACCGATGGCCGGCCGCCACCGCATCCGCCTCCGCGCCCCCTGGGCCGCCCGCGAGGAACCCCAGGGGACGGTGCTCCGCCGCCGCTTCCACCGGCCGACGGGACTCGACGCCGGCACGCGGGTCTTCCTCGTCCTGGAAGCGGTCTCCGCGACCCTCCGGCTCGAGCTGAACGGTGCGCCGCTGGGAGAGAGCGAAGGGGAGACGGGAGCCGAGTTCGAGCTCACCGGCCGCCTCGCGTCCTTCAATGAGCTGGCAGTGATCGTTCTCGGCGAGGCCCCACACGAACCGGCCAAAGACCTTCCCTTCCAGGCTGCCCTGGAGGTCCGCTCGCCGTAATCGCCGGCGATCGCCGGCTTCTTCGGCAACGCGGCGCGGGCGTCGTCCGCCAAGAAAGTGCAACAGGGGTGCCCGTTCCCGGACACCCCTGGTGCGCGACCGAATGCTCTTGTGGCAACGCAACCGCTGCGAGGAGGAGACCCGCTAGCGGTTGATCTGGAGGCCCACGTTCAGGCCGTTGGCGAAGACGCTCTGGCGGTTGTTCTCGCGGACGATGCCCATCGTCTCCGTCGGGGTGACGCGATACTGGACCATCCGGTTCGGCCGGGCGATGCTCTCCATGTAGATGCCCGTCCAACCGGCCTTGATGGCCACGTTGCGGGTCCAGTGCCACTGGACCTCGAAGCGGGCTTCGGCCGAGGGAGCCCATTCGCTGGTGTGGAAGCTGTGCGAGAAGCGCCGCGGCCCCATGCCGTAGATGACGTTCAGGATAAACTCCTCGGTCTCACCCTCCTCGTCGTAGAGGCGGTTGATCGAACCGAGCCGACCCGTCTGGCGGACGCTCTGCTGGTTGAAGGCGGCGAAGAAGCGGCCTTCGCCGGAGAGCGACCAGCGGCCCCACTGCTTGAAGTAGCGGGCACCGATCTGGGGGCCGATCAGGTGGTTGTTGGCCCGCGTGTTCCAGAAGCTCTCGCCCAAGGGACCGACCCTCTCGGCGAGAAGCTCCGCTTCGAGGGTCTCCTCGTCTTCCTCGCCGAAGAAATCGCCCGTCCCCAGGACGTTGAACGATTCGTCGAACTGCGAGTAGCGAACGCCCCCGAAGATCTCGAGGTTCCCGCCGCGATGGAACTGGCGGAGGCGGTGGGAGAGGTTCAGCTCCAGCGTCCAGAAGTCGACGCGGTTCTCCGCTTCGAACTGGGGAAAGACCACCGGCAGATTCATCATGATCGGCAGCCCGGTCGCCGCGTTGACGCCCACAAAACCCTGCAGGTGCGAACGAACTGGGTCACTCCAGATGGGGTCGATGGGCCCCAAATCTGCCCATTGCGGTCCGAACGCGGGGGCATCGTCGAACTCGACGTATACCGATTCCCCGGAAAACGACTGGCCCGCGTTGTTCATACGGCTGAAGCTGAAGAAGATGCCCTGGCGGTTCGCCATCCGCCCGAACTCGTACCGCTGGCCGTCGGTGAACCGGGAGGAAAAGTCCGAGGTGTCGAGCATGGCATAGCCCTGGTAGGGCGTCGGTGCGACGTCGGTATCGGCATCAGGAGTAAAGTGGCTAAAGACCGTCTCGCGGCCTTCGCCGGGATGGCCGATCAGTGCCGTCCTGGGCGAAGGGATCGCCCAGTGCAGGTAGTCGGCCGAGAACCAGTACCCCTCGTTGGGCTGCTGGAAGCCGCCGTACTCGTAGAACTGGTCCGGGGCGAAGAGCTGTAGCTCCCCGAACCGCGAGGGTTCCCCGATGCCGTACCCTGACGGCCCGTAGGGCTGGTAGTCGCTCGCGGACGCTGGCAGTCCCGTCAGGAAGCCCAAGCCGAGAGCTGTGAGAAAGATCAAAGTGCGATTGTGGGACATGGTTCGCATCCACCTCTCGTGCGCGTTGCCACGTGTCCGTCCGGACCCTTCCTTCCAAGGATCGGCCGCGGACTCCGGTCGTGACGATAGTATCGGACGAGCCGCTGGTAGCAGTTAAGAAAGAAAGAGAAACCTTGCCGAAATAGCCGCACGCCAGGGGGGAATCGCCGGGCACACTGGGGCAAATAGGCGGCCTTGGGTGTCCTGCTACCGTCCCAGGCCGGCCCCCAACGCCGGTGGACCCCGCGCCCGGAATGGGCCGTTGCCGTACCGGGCAGGCCGCGAGCTTGCGGGCATGGGGCCGCATGCGGCACGCGGCGGCGACTGAGATCGCGTCGCCCAGGCCGGGGCTTGGCAGAAGGGAAAAACCGGGGAAACTAACCGCCCACCGTTTCCCCGTACCTGCGGAGCCCCTCGAAATGCCTCGGACTCAGGCCGCGGAGGCGCGCGGCGGCGCCGTCGAGCCTGCTGGTGAGATCGCCTAGCGGCCGGCCCACGGCGGCGGCGACGTGGGCGGCCCGGCCCAGGTCCGCCAGTTCCGCGTGGCGTGGATCGGCGGGGTCGAAGCGGGGCAGCCCCAGGTACTCGAGCATGCCCGGTGATCCGAACCCCTTGCCTCCATAGACGTTGTGGGCCGTGGCCAGGAGCCCGATCAGCGCGCTGTTCAAGAGAGCAGCCAGGTAGTGCGCCTCCGCCGCGCTGGCGGTGGGGATGAAGACGCAGGTCTCCTGGGGAACGATCGGACGACGGCCCACGGCGCCCTCCTCGACCGGGCCGACGGCGGCCGCACGAATGCGGCGGTCCATCCGCCGCCAGACCACCTTGAAATCGGCGAGGGTGTAGGGGCCCACGTTGTACATCGAGTAGAAGGGGTGGCGGCCCTGGTAACGTTGGAAGGCGGCGCGGGCCAAGAGTTCCGGTTCGAAGCGGCGGAGGTAGGCCAGGGTCGCGGGATAGTGGCGGACCATGCAGTCCATCGAGAGGCCGGCTCGCCGCTGCACGTCCTGCACCAGGAGCAGATGGGCCCGGGGAACGGCGCGGAACGGGGATATATCGCACCAACGAAGGAGAGGGTAGATCAGTTCGGCCTCGATGGCGGCTTCCATGCTCTCGAGGGCGCGCGATCCCCGGCCGGCGAGGTTGCGGACCCGCACGAGACCGCCTTTACCGCCCAGCACCTTGAGCCAGTAGACGCCGTTGGCCCCGCCGCTGTTGGCGCCCAGGTAGGCGCGGTAGTGTGAAGGCCCGACGAGGTCGCGGACGAGGGTGGCCAGCTCCTCGGGCAAAAGGAGCCAGGGCGAGGTGGGACGGGAAGGATCGACGGGGGCGGCGAGCAGGTCTTCGCGCCGGTCCGGGGACCAGCGGGCGTAGGGGACGGGATACCGCGTGGGGCGGCCCTTTTCCAGGACGACGAGACCCGTCCAGTTGGCGGCCCCCGGAAAGGGCCGCAGGCGGACCATGTCGCCGGCGCGGACGACCCTCAGGTGCGGTCCGTCGCTTCCCAGGCGGAAGCGTCGGAAGCCGTCGCCCGCGCCGCGGCTCTGGAAGAGGGTCTGGGGGACGAGGAGGCCGAGACGGCCGCCGCAGCGGAGATAGCGGTCGGCGGACGCATAGAGGACGAGCATGGCGAGGTCCTTCTTGCCCCCGCCGTGGCGGGCCGCGCGGGCGGAGAGCGAGAAGAGCCCGTACTGCCGCCAGAGACCCGCGGTTCCCCGACGGTACTCGCCGGGAAGATTGTCCCAGGCGATCCAGGGCGGATTACCGACGACGAAATCGAACGGTCCGCCGACCGTGGCGCGGGCGTCGTCCAGGACGGCGTCGCCCTGGAATACCGGGATGTCGCGAGCCGCCACGTAGCGGCCCAGGGGGCCCAGGGCCATGAGACAGTTGAAGCGGGCGGCGAGCACGGCCAGCGGATTCAGGTCGCAGCCGGCTACGGCGGCGAGGATCTCGCGGGCCAGGCGGGATGCGGCCCGCGGGTCGGCCAGCTCGGCTGGGCGGTCGGCGACGATGCGGCGGATGGCCGCGGCGAGGAAGACGCCCGAACCGCAAGTGGGGTCGAGCAGCGACGCCGCGGGGTCGCCTGCGTAACCGGTTTCGTCGAGCAGGTGTTCGGCGAGCCACGCGGGCGTGAAGTATTCGCCCTGGGCATGGCGGAGGCGGCGTGGGAAGAGGGCCTCGTAGAGCGGACGCAGCCAGTCGCGCTCCGGCGGATCGAGGGCGATTCGGGAGTGCGAAGTGCCGCGCGGGTCGCGAGCGTGCGGACGGGTAACCCGCCCGGAAGGAATTGAGGCGAGGCGGGAAAGGGTTTCACCAGCGGCGGCGATCCAAGAGGCGATGGGTTCCGACCAGGCGTCGAGATACCAAGCGAAGGGGTCTGCCGGCGGGGAACCATCGAGGGTGCGGGCGATTGCGGGGGACGCTGCCTCGCAGGCGGCCAGTTGCCGGTGGAGGACTCCTGGATCATCGGCGGGGGGGTCGAGGGGGAACGCCGCCGCCGGGTCGCTCCGCCAGAGGAGGAGTTTGACCGAGAGGGAGAAGTAGGTGGCGAGGGCCACAAGAAGCCGGGCTGGTTCAGCAGCTTCCGGTGGGAGGCGGAGTCGTGCGGCCAGGGGGGCCAGGGCGGCTGCCAGCTTCGCTTCGTCGCTGGAGGTCATGCGTCTCGCTCCGGCCGTGGCAGCCGACGGCACGCCGCAGCGAAGGGCCTCCAGGAGGGCGACAATACCCTTCCGGGCGAGGGGGCTCGCAGGACCGAAGTGGTGGGCAAGGGACTCCGAGGTGGGGAGCTCGGGCATGGGGTCCAAATCGTCGGCACTCGGAGGGAGGTGGCACGCGGACGCCCGCACGGTAGCACACCGCGAAAGGATTCGGCAAGTGCCCCCGCGGCGAATCGCCTACAAGAAACGGCGTGGGCCGCGCCCTGCAACACGCAAGGGCGCGGCCCATTGGGGGGCGCCGGATTGAGTCCTACACAAGCCGAACTGCAGGGATCACCCGAATCCCTGCAAAACCGAAGGGGTAGCTGCCCCTGCTCCACTACACACGCGGAATTGGTGACGATCAGGCAACGGCGGCAATATCCCCGTCACCGCAGCAACCGCCGCAGTCCTTGTCGGCCACGAGGTCGTCGCCACAGCAACCGCCGCAGTCCTTATCGGCCACGAGGTCGTCGCCACAGCAACCGCCGCAGTCCTTGTCGGCCACGAGGTCGTCGCCACAGCAACCGCCGCAGTCCTTATCGGCCACGAGGTCGTCACCGCAGCAGCCACCACAGTCCTTGTCGGCCAAGAGATCGTCGCCACAGCAGCCGCCGCAGTCCTTGTCGGCCACGAGGTCGTCGCAGCTCCCGCCCGTACAGCCGTCGTCGGCCACCAGGGTCGTGGACTGACGGGTGCCGCACCCCGACCCTCCCTTGTCACCGCACCGGCCGACCAGGGAAGAATAGGTGGCGTCGATCAGAGAGCACCAGGCTCCCGAGGAGGCCGATTGCCGGGCCGTGGTGCTCCGGTCGCGGGTCGTCTCACCCGCTACCATGGAGCCGACCACCAAGGCCACCACGCCTAAGAACGCCGCCGATGTCCACCATCGCGTCATGATTTCTTCCTCTTCCTTATGGGGTTCCCTTGCGGTAGTGCTACGCAGCCTCCGCCGAATCGATCCGGGACCTCATTAGCCGCCCGTCGATTCCGCGAGCCGGGTTTCCTGCCGGCTGCGAGGTCGTCCGCCAATTATCCATGCCCAGCCAATTTTGTCAACAGGTGCTGTCGAAATTTCCTCCTGCGGCCACGGTGCTGCGGGGCAGCCCGGAAGGGGGGGCGACGAAGATGGCAGCTACGCCGTTCGTCGTGATTGGCCGCTCTCTTTGCCGGAAGCGACGATGAAGGCAGGCAGAAGTGGTCCGGACAACCGAACCGGAGGAAACGTTCCGCGGCGGGGACTGCCCCAATTTTCGCGGCCGCAGAAGGCATTCCTCGTGGAGAACGCCGTTCGGCCGCGAAAATGGGATTATCCCCTTCAGCCGGCGCGGCGGCAGGGGGGAGTTGGTCGGTAGGGTAAGGGATCCGCGAACGCGGCGATCAGGTGGGATCGTTTTTCTCGGAGAGGCCCATGCGGCTGAGCCATCGGCCGCGGACCGGTTTTTCGGTCTTCGCATCGGCGGGATTCTCGGCGGGCGTATTATCCGCAAGGGAGCGGCGGAGCTCTTCGAGTTCCGCGCGGTCGCGCGCGATCTGGGCCCGCTCGATGGAGATCTCGATTTCGGCGTTGCGGAGCTTCTCGTCGAAGGTCTCCTGAAGCTGTCTCAGCTTGGCGCGTTCCTCCTGGATGAGCACGTCGGAATCGATCATTTCTCCCAGGGCCTTGGCGCCCACGGCCATGGCGCCCAGGTTGCCGCTCTGGTTCTCCAGGAGCTGTTGGAGTTCGCGGATCTCGCGGTCCTTCTCGCCGATCGCCCTTTCGGTGAGGTTTACGATTTCCTCGACCTGGATGCGTTTCTCACGGCCGGGCTCCGAGTCGTCGTCTCCTTCGGCCTCCAGGGCGGCGAGGATGCGGCGTTTCTGCGACTCCCAGTCGGAGCCGTGGGCAACGGCCGCGCCGGCCCGGAGGCGGGCCAGTTCCTCTTCGAGTTTTTCGTTGGCGGCGCGCTGCTCGCGAAGATCGTCGAGGGCCAGTTGGTAGCGGCGCTCGTGTTCGGCGTGCTCGCCGCCGCCGGTGCCGGCGGCAAGTTGCTGTTGGGAGTCGGCGAGCTGTGCCTCGAGTTCAGCGCACCGCTGCTGGAGGGCGGCGGTTTGGCTGCGGTTCGACGTCTCGGCCGTGTCGGCGGCCCGGGCCTGCCGGTCGAGCTCCTCTTCGCGGCGGGCGAGGGAAGCGTCCCGCGCGTCGAGCTCGGCGTTGCGGTGTTCCAGCTCCGCGTGGCGGCGTTCCCACTCTTCGCGGGCTGCGGCGAGCTCCCGCTCGGCGGCCTGTAGGGAGCGGACTTGCTGCGCGCGATCGGCGGACAGCTTCTTGGCCAGTCGGCGGCGCTGGCCCGCCGTCTGCGTCCGCCGTGCGGCGAGGAACTGGCGATCGGCGGCGAGGGCCGCCGTCGCCTCGGCGAGCTCGCGCTCGCGGGCGCCGAGTTGCTCGCGAAGGGATGCAAGCTGCTGGCCGTCGAGCTCGGCCTGCTGGCGGCGGCGGGCCACCTCCTGCTCGGCGGCCTCGATCTCGGCGCGGCGGCGTTCCAGCTCGGCGAGGCGGCGATCGAGGTCCTCTTCCCGGCGGGAGAAACGCTCCGCCCAGGAGGCCTCGGCAGCGGTGGCCTGGGCGCGGGCAGCCTCCCAATCGGCGCGCCCGGCGTCCACGGCGTCGCTGATCTCTTGCAGTTCCCGGCGCCGCCGCTCCAGCTCGGCGGCATCCGCTTCGACAGCCTGGCGGCCACGGAGCGCCTCCTCGCGCTCGGCGGCGAGCTGCTCCGTCATGCGGCGGAGATTCTCAGTCAACCGGGCCTCGCAGTGGCGGGCACGGTCGCGGTGCGCAGCGAGGAACGCTTCGGCGCGCCGGCGGTGCTCCGCGATGCGAGCGGCGAGTCGATCCGGGGAGGTGTCGAGCGGTTGGGAAAGGGCCGTGTCTTCCATGGCGGCATTCTGGGTGGCAGCGCTGCGACCAATCCGCCGGCGCACGGGGAGGCGTGCGGGTCCGCCGGGGGCCGCAAGAGAATCACTATTTCTATACGCCACGGGGACCGCCTGGTCAAAGTCGCAGGGGCCCGGTGGTAGCGGCCGTGGCGTCTGCGACGGTCTTTCGGGGAAAAACCGGCAGTGCCCGGGTGCGAGAGCCGCTATCCTTCCTCCTCGCCGCGGCTGCGGAGGACGGCGCGGATGGCGGCCAGGCGGCGGGCGATCCGCCGTTCGAAGCCGCGGTCCACCGGACGGTAGTACTCCCGATCCACGCCCAGATAGTCCTGGGCCGCTACGCCGCCGGGGTGATTGTGGGCGTACTGGTAGCCGCCGCCGTGGCCCAGCCGCTGCGCGCCGCGGTAGTGGCTGTCGCGGAGGTGGACGGGGACCGGCAGCAGCCGCCCCTCGGCGACGTCCCTGCGGGCCTGGCTGATGGCCAACGTCGAGGCGTTCGACTTCGGCGCGCAGGCCAGGTAGGTTGCGGCCTGGGCCAGGTTGAGCTGGCACTCGGGCAGCCCGACGAGCTCGCAGGCCTGGGCGGCAGCCACCGCCAGGGGCAGAGCCGCCGGGTCGGCGTTGCCCACGTCCTCACTGGCGAGGATCACCAGCCGGCGGGCGAGGAAACGCACGTCCTCGCCCCCCTCGAGCATGCGGGCCAGCCAATAGACGGCCGCATCCGGGTCGCTGCCGCGGATGCTCTTGATCAAGGCACTGACGGCGTCGTAGTGGGCGTCGCCCGTGCGGTCGTACTCGATCGCCTTCCGCTGCACCGACTCGGCGGCCAGCTCCCGGGTGAACTCGACGGGCCGTGCCTCCGTGGAGAGGACACCCACTTCCAGCGCGGCGAGGGCCCGCCGCGCGTCGCCGTCGCTGGTCTCGGCGAGGAACTCCAGGGCGTCGTCGTGCATGTGGACCGCGTGCCTGCCCAAGCCCCGCTCCCGATCGGCGAGGGCCCGCCGCACGAGCGTCTTGATCTCCTCGTTGCTCAGCGGGTGGAACTGGAAGATGCGGCTGCGGCTGATGAGCGCCGCGTTGATGGTGAAGAAGGGGTTCTCCGTCGTGGCCCCCACGAGGACCACGACGCCCTCCTCGACGTCGGGCAGGAGCACGTCCTGTTGGGCCTTGTTGAAGCGGTGGATCTCATCGACGAAGAGGACCGTGCGGCGCCCCTCGGCAGCGAGCCGGTCGCGGGCGGCGGCGATCACCTCGCGGAGTTCCTTCACCCCGCTGGTCACCGCACTGAGTTGGCGGAAGGCGCTCTTCGTCTCTACGGCCAGGAGGCGGGCCAGGGTGGTCTTGCCCGTCCCCGGGGGGCCGTAGAAGATCACCGATCCCAGCCGGTCGGCGGCCAGCAGGCGGCGGAGGAGCTTCCCCTCGCCGAGAAAGTGGGACTGGCCCACGAACTCGGCGAGGATTTCCGGGCGCATCCGCGCCGCCAGCGGCTGCGCCGCCCGCCGGTGGGCATCTTCGCTGGCTTCAAAGAGCGACATGCTGCCGAAACGATGGTTGGGAGAACGGTCCGAGCGGCGCCTGCCGAGTTCGAGCCGCCGCCCCAGCATAGGAATTCGGCGCCCCGGCGGCAAGCCGCGGCCCTTGCCGCCCCTCACCACCAGCCTACCATGGGCCCCAAGCGGTTGAGGAAGACGATGGCGCCCACGACGGCCGCCCCCAGGGCGGCAAGAAGCACCGCGGCGCTGCCCAGATCGAGGGCGGCACCCAAGTGGGGGTGGTGCTCGTCGCGGACGGCGCGGGCGAGTTGCTCCAGGGCGGTGTTGAACATTTCCGCCGTGAAGACGATGGTCACGCAGACCGCCAGGACGGCCCATTCGAGGTGATTCAAGTGGAGGAGGAAGCCGGCGGCGAGAACGAGCACGGTGGCGAAGATATGGACGTAGAAGCTGCTCTGCCCGCGGAGGCCCAGCGCCAGGCCAGTGAAGGCGTCGCGGAACTTGTCCGGCCAGCTGCGGTCGGGCGGTCGAGGGTCGGCGTCGTGCATGGGCAAGCCTGACGAATTCTTCATGCGGCCGGCCTGTGCCGCGTATCCTCGGTGCATCATCGGTCCTGAACTCCGCCGGATCAAGGCCCGGGAGGTCATTCCAGGCCGTGGAGCCCGGCAATGGGAATCTGGGCACCACCGGCCCGGCCCAGGCGGGTGCGGGGCATGAAGCGGGGTTCGATGGCGAACATCACCCCGGTGCTCTCCAGGTTGGCGTCGAAGCCGAATTGGCCGCTGATGAGGAAGGACTCGCCGATCCGCGTCAGGGTGAGCCTCTGGCCGATGTTTCCCTGCTGGCCGAGGTCCACCGACATGCCGAAGGCCGAGACCCACTTGGGGCTCATGCGGTAGGTGTAGGACATGGAAAGGACGCGGTTCTCGATGGGGCCGTCCAGTATCCGCAGCCCCAGGTAAAGGCTCCCCCGCGGCGGCCGCTGCAAGAACCCCCCCACGGAGACTACCCGCTGGCCTTCCGCGAAGAAATCGAAAAGTCCGCCGGAGAGGAGCGTCAGCCGGTCGCCCACGTGCCAGCGGAAGTCGTAGTCGAGAAGCCCGAAGGACTTGCCGAAGTTGTCGCGATCCGCATCGGGGAACCAGGTGAGGTTCGTGTCGAGGGTGATCCAGTCGATGATCCGCCGCTGGCCGGGCATGCCCCGCTTCGTCTGCCACCGCTGCTGGACTCCGAGGCGGAGGGCCATCAGGTCGTCGACGACCTCCGTGCTCGGCGAGGTGACCCAGCTCCCCAAACCGCTGCGGACGGCGTAGAAGCGTTCGTCGAACCGCTGCGGGATCGGCGCGGGGCCGCCGAAGGTGGTGAAGGCGAAGCGGCGGCGGAAGGCCTCGACGGCGTTGTCGTCCAGGGGGTCGTAGAGGGGGAACTCGTCGACGCTCCGGTTCGCCTCGGCGAAGGCGAACTCGGCATCGAAGACCACCTTGTGCGCCAGGCCGTGGACGTTCCAGAAGGTATTCTGCACCTCGGGGAAGGTCTGCCACATGGGCATGCTGGCTCGCGCGCCCGCCTGCCAGTAGGCCCGCTGCCGGGAATTGCCCTCCAGGTCCTCGCCCCAGTGGGCCAGTTCTCCCAGGGCGTAGGGAACGAGCTTCACCACGCCGAACTGGAAGGGCCAGTTGATCTCCTGGCGCGTGGCGAGCCGCTCGCCGCTGCGCTGTTCTTCCCACGGCAAGGGGGCGAAGAGGGCGGCGTCGGCCGCCTCCCGCGGGGGGCCGGCGGTCTGCAGGCGGGCATAGCCGACCGAGGAGTGCTCGAACCAGGTGAAGACGTCGCCGAATAGCGGCTGGCCGATGGTGAAGTGATCGGCGCGGGGGAGCCACTCGGTCTCCGTGAAGAACTCGTTGATGCGGACGTCGGCGGAGAGGCTCAGGCTGCGGTTGTCGCGGGTCCGCTTCAGCTCGACGCCGGTGGACTGGTCCTTGAGGTGCTCCCACTCGCGGCGGTAGTACTGCTCGAGGAAGTTGCGGTCGCTGATCCAGCCCGCCTCGGCGGAGAGCTGGAAGTCCCAGGGGATCTCCTGGCGGTGCTGCCAGAAGAGGCGGTGGCGGTACTTGCTCTCCGGAACGAGGTTGGTCCGGCCGCGGCCCAGGCGGTCTCTGCCGTGGTCCCAGATGCCCCAGAAATCGACCAGCCCTGCCGAAGGTCCGGGAAAGCGGAAGAAGTCGCCGCGGTCGTAGCGGAAGGAGGTGCCGTGGCCGAGGCCGCGGGCGCCGAGGTAATCGATGCTTACGTCCCACTGGGTACCCTCGGGACGCTGGCGGATGCCGAGAAGTTCGTAGGCGTTCCACTGGGTGAGCACCTGGGTGCCGAAGACGCGGTCGTCGCGCAACTGCACGCGGCGGATGTAGAAGGTCGGATCGGTCAGGTCGGTGGCGAAGCGGGGCCAGTAGAAGACGGGGATCTCGCCGATGAAGAACAGGGAGTTCCTGCCCGTGGCCATCCGCCGCACGTCGCTGAGCGGCGCGCCCGTGGCCGGATCGATGGCAGGCAGTCCGGTGAAGGGATCGACGAACACCTGCCGCGACTCCTCGAATTCGACTTCGGCGACCTGGAAGCGGTAGCCGGGGCGGCCCATGCGGCTGGATGTGACGAAGCTGTCGCGCGCGAAGAAGCGGTCCGGGCCGGTCTGGAGAAGGACCTCGGTCCTGAGGCGCAAGAGCCCTTCATAGTCGCGTACGGGGGTGAGCATTTCCGCTTGCAGTACGGCGCCCATGCGGGCCACGGCGTCGTAGTACATCCGCTCGGCGTAGATGATCCGCTCCCCCTCCCGAAAGACGACGTTCCCCTCGAGGTAGACCTCCATGGGGACGTCGCCTTCCTGACGGACTTCGCCACCCAGATCGGCCTCGGTCAGGTTGCTGGTCCAGAGGATTACACGATCGGCCAATACGTCGATCACATCGAACGGCCCCGGCCCCTCCACGATCAGGTTGACGCCCGAGTCGATGACCCCGATCCACTGGCCGGTCGCCGGGTCGGGAAACCACTGCGCCTGAATGGGAAGATTCGTGCGGGGAAAGAGCATCAACCTCCGCGTCCCGGCAGCCGTTCCCGGGAAAGGGGAAGCGGCGACGTGCTGCGGTGCTTGGGGGACCGCAAGCGGCTGGGATTCGGCCGCGGGGGCGACCGGCTCGAAGGAGACGCTCTGCCACTGGGCGTGTGCGGGCAGGGTGCTGCCGAGGAGCACCGCCGCGAGCAGCATGACGAAACAGCCCCCCGGCCCGGAACCGCGAGGGGCGCGGCGCACGCGATAGTCCATCCGGTGGACGGAGGGTCCCCCCACCGGAAATGCGGTTCGTCTGCTGAAGAGGCCGAGCGCGAAGGCGAACAGGAGAGGCGTCCTTGGCTTGCAATCGGGTGGCACGAACGGGTCGCTTCTCGTCCGTAACCCTCCGTGCTCTTTCTGGTCCAGTCCTTGATCAACCTGCCGCCGAACGTGGCACGGGCGGCGCGGGGGCGGATTATAGGGAGGCCGGCCCCGGGGATCAAGGCGGGTTTGGCGGTGGAAATCGTTGGCGGAAAGCGACTTGTGGCTACCGGCCGCAATCCGGCAAGTCCGGCCTTCGGGTGTCCGACGCTGGAGACGACGGCGGACGACGTGCCGGGGGACCAGCCTGCCCGCTCCGTGCACCGCCGCGCGAGGCGCGGTTTTTTTCTCCGGGCACGTATAATCGCCCCTCAAGGAGCCCCAAAGCGCAACCTGTTATCAATCAGAGGTTTATTGCAAGTGATCGGCCCACACCGGGAGGTGCCCCGCTCGGGACCGGCACGCGGAACATCGCTGGATGCAACGGGTTGGGACACTTCGGCGACGGGTGCTTGACCTCGCTGCCGAAACGGTTAGACTGCCGTTATTGAAGCCGTATGTTGTGGCTTATGAGGCATCAGCTACAATATCTGCGCGTCACAAGTCACCCAAACCACCTATTCGCACAGGGGTAGGTTTATTCTCCGCGGCCTCAGGCACCCCACCATTGGAGAACCGTCTCGTTGACATCGCGGAGTCGGGAAGTGTACAAAAGTATATATCAGGAAGGATGCCCGCCCCTCGCAAATCAAAGAAGGAGTCTTGAGCGATGCAGCACGAACACGATGCGAACCAGGTCGAGACGGCGGCCCACGCGGCGACTTCACCGTCGGGGGAAGCGGCCCCTCTCACCAACCGGCTGAGGATCGAGCCGCTCTTTTGCCCGGTGGAGGCGGAGGACCCCTTCGCCACCGTGGAGTGGGACCTGCGCGCGGCCGCCATCAAGGGGGAAGACGGCGAGGTCGTCTTCGAGCAGACCAACTGCGAGATCCCCAGCTCGTGGAGCCAGCTTGCCACCAACGTCGTGGTGAGCAAGTACTTCTACGGTGAGGCGGGGACGCCGGAGCGAGAGATCAGCGTCCGCCAGCTCATCCATCGCGTCACCCGCACGATCGCCGACTGGGGCATCGCCGACGGATACTTCGCCACCGCCGAGGACGGCGAGCGCTTCTACCGCGAGCTCACCTGGCTGTGCCTCCACCAGCACGCCTCGTTCAACTCGCCCGTCTGGTTCAACGTGGGCCTCTACCACCAGTACAAGGTGGCCGGGGCGGCCTGCAACTGGCATTGGGACGCGGCGTGCGGCGAGGCCGTGCAGCCCGAGAACCCCTACGAGTTCCCCCAGGGGTCGGCCTGCTTCATCCAGAGCGTGGGCGACAACATGGAGGACATCATGGAGCTGGCCCGCAGCGAGGCCATGCTCTTCAAATTCGGCTCGGGGACGGGGACCGACCTCTCCACGCTCCGCTCCCACCGCGAGAAGCTCTCCGGCGGCGGCAAGCCCTCCGGCCCCCTCTCCTTCATGCGCGTCTACGACCAGATCGCCGCCGTCGTGAAGAGCGGGGGGAAGACGCGGCGGGCGGCGAAGATGCAGTCGCTCAAGGTGGAGCACCCCGACGTCCTCGAGTTCATCGAGTGCAAGCGGAAGGAGGAGCAGAAGGCCAAGCTCCTCATCGAGCAGGGCCTGGCGGCCGACGACGCCTACAGCTCGGTCCTCTTCCAGAACGCCAACCTCTCGGTCCGCGTCAGCGACGCCTTCCTCGATGCCGTCGAGGCCGACCGCCCCTGGACGACCCGCTGGGTGACCGACGCGAGCCGCGAAGGCCCCGCTTACCCGGCCCGCCAGCTCATGGACACCATCGCCGAGGCCGCTTGGCAATGCGGCGACCCCGGCCTGCAGTACGACACCACGATCAACCGCTGGCACACCTGCCCGAACTCCGGGCGGATCAACGCCTCGAATCCCTGCTCGGAGTACATGTTCCTCGACGATTCGGCCTGCAACCTGGCGAGCATGAACCTCATGAAGTTCCGCCGGGCCGACGGCCGCTTCGATGTGGAGCGGTTCCTGGCCGCCTGCCGGATCGTCTTCATCGCCCAGGAGATCCTCGTCGACCACGCCAGCTATCCCACGCGGCCGATCGCCGAGAACAGCCACCGCTACCGCCCCATCGGCCTGGGCTACTCGAACCTGGGAAGCCTGCTCATGGCCGGCGGCCTCCCCTACGACTCCGACGCCGCCCGCGGCATCTGCGGGGCCCTGACGGCCCTCCTGCACGGGGCGGCCAACCGCACCAGCGCCGAGCTGGCGGCGGCCACGGGACCCTTCGAGGGCTTCGAGGAGAACCGCGAGGCCATGCTCCGCGTCATGGAGATGCACCGCGAGAAGGTCGACGAGATCGAGCACTGCCCGGCGTACCTCACCGAGGCGGCCGAGCGGCTCTGGACCGACGTGGTGGTCCGCGGGCGGCGGCACGGCTACCGCAACGCCCAGGCCACCGTGCTGGCCCCCACGGGCACCATCAGCTTCATGATGGACTGCGACACCACGGGGATCGAGCCGGACATCGCCCTGGTCAAGTACAAACAGCTCGCCGGCGGCGGCTCGCTGAAGCTCATCAACCAGACGGTCCCCCTGGCATTGGCGACGCTGGGCTACGGACCCGCGGAGAGCGAGGCCGTCATCGAGTACATCAACCGCGAGGATACCATCGAGGGGGCGGCCGACCTGAAGCTCGAGCACCTCCCGGTCTTCGACTGCGCCTTCCCCGCCCCCAAGGGAACGCGGAGCATCCCCTGGCGGGCGCACATCCGTATGATGGCCGCCGCGCAGCCGTTCGTCTCCGGGGC
>SLBP01000124.1:0-18366 GCA_007126245.1 Planctomycetales bacterium | reverse complement strand
CGGAGCGCGAACCCGCCGTCGGAAGGGTCGAAACCCGCGGCCGGCTGGCTGGACTCGCTGCCGGGGGAAGGGCGGGATTCCTGGGCGGGGGCGGTCTCCGCTGTCGTTTGCGCCGCCGGTTCGGAATGCTCGCGGGCTATGTACGGCCGCTTGAGAAAGGCCGTCCAGGCCAGCTCACCCCCGCGATCCCGGCACTGCCCGACCGATACCAATTCCCAGCCGAGCAGACCGAGCTCGCTCAACTCCTTGGCCAGGTAGACCTCCGTCTTCTTGGTGAGGAAATGGTACTCCCATTTCTGGATGGCGTGAATGGTTGCCGTTCTGGTCATGGCACCCTCCCGGGTCGCGAGGCGCCCCGCTGCCAGTAACGCTACCACGCTCTATGGCAGGGTTCAAGTCGGCCGGCACAGCCCGCAGGCCATTCTCCTCTCCACCGACGCGTTTGGCAAGCGCCGCGGACTTCAATTCGGCCGCGTCCCCTCGCTCGCGGCAGCCGGCGTCACACGAGTTCCAAAGGATCGAAGCCCGGGCCGATGATCGGCTCGCTCTCGAAACCCAGCCAGCGATCGAGGAACGTGGCATAGACGCGGCGGAAGTCGATCGACTCCGTCAGGGCATTGCGCGCTACGTCGGTAAGGGGCGGATGCTCGCCCGCAAGGCCGCCGCGGAGCCGTCCGCCGGCAAGGAAGACGGGGGCCGCTCCTCCATGATCGGTGCCCCGGCGGCCGTTCTCCCGGACCGTGCGGCCGAACTCGGAGAAGGTGGCCAGGAGCACGCGGTCGAGCTGGCCGTGGCTCTTCAGATCGGCGACGAAGGCGGCCACCGATTCCGCGAGCTCCTCGAGCAACGCGCAGTGATTGCCGATCTGGTTGGCGTGGTTGTCGAAGCCGCCGAAGCCGTCGCCGCCGAGCTTTGCATAGTAGAGGCGGATGCCCGCACCTGCGCGGATGAGTTGGGCGATGGTCCGCAGTCGCTGGGCGAGCTGGTAGGACGGGTAGTCGGCCGTCGGACCGGAGGCGACCGCCTCCACCCTGCGGCTGTCGGCATAGGCCGCGACCGTCACGTGGGTCACGAAGTCGAGCAGGCGGGCTTCGGCCCCGGGTTCCTCGGCGAGCGGTTCCGCCGGGCCGGGACCGGCATCGCGACCTGCGACGCCCGCACCCTGCGGTCTCCATTGGTCGAGGGAGCGGACGGCCAGGGCGGGCACCTTCTCGGCGTTCAGGGCCAGGGGCCGGCGCTCCGGGCCCACCGATACGCCCAGCACGCGGCCCTCGTCGGGACGGTAGACGTGGTCGAGCGCCCGCCCCGCCCAGCCGGTCTGGCAGTAGGTATCGCCGGGCCGGGCGGTGTGCCAGTCGCGGATGGCGACCTCATGGTCGTCGCTGGTGTTGGGATAGCCGACGCCCTGGACCACCGCCAGGTGCCCCTCCTGGTAGAGCCGATGGAAGGCTGCCATGCGGGGGTGAAAGCCCAGATCGGCGTCGATCTTATGGAGTTGACTCGCGTCCAGCCGGATCGTGGGCCGGCTCCGGGCGTAAGCATCGTCCGCATAGGGGACGAGCGTGTTGAGCCCGTCATTGCCGCCGGCGAGTTCGACGAGCACCAGAATGGTATCGCCCTGATCGCGGCAGGGCGCGGCTGCCAGAGCGGTGCGGGCCAGGAAGGCGGGGACGGTCGGAGCCAACGTGAGCAGCGTTGAGCTTCCCAGCGCCGACTGCAGAAAATGGCGTCGGGTCCGCGGCATGATCGGGTCTCCCTTCTCGTGTCAGGCGAGCTGGAATTCGGGTTGAGCTACCACGGCGCGGGCGAAGTGGCGCAGTGCCGGGGAAGACGTGCCGTTCGCGCCGTGCACTGCGCGCATCAAGTGTTCGCGGACTTCGGGAGCCACGTCGTCCTGGAGGAACAGCGCCAGCAACCATGCGCGGGCCGAGGACTCGTCTTCCCGACCGTGCCGGCGGGCTGCGGCGGCCGGATCGAGGCCCTCGCCGTAAGCACCTCCTTGTGCCAGGAGCTCCTCGGCCAGACGGTGTCGCCCCAGGAGCGTTGCCCGGTTGATCCAATAGCGCCCCCCTGCCCAGCCCTGCGACGTGGGCGGGTCCCCCAGTTCCTGACCGAGCAGAGCCAGATGCTCGACCAGCGGCACGGTCGGCACCAGGCGCTCCAGCGGCCGGATGATCCCCAGGGCGAACTCCACGGGCGATTTCACCCGCTGCCGATAGGCCGCAGGGGAGAAGAACCGGTTGGAACGGACCATCCTCTCCACAAGGTCGCCGATGTTGTAGTCCCGGCCGAAATCCTCTACCAGCGGCGCGAGCAACTCCTCGCTCGGCTCGTCGGTCTCGCTGATCAGCCAGCGATAGAGCCGCCCCACCACCCATCGCGGCGCAGCCTGCTGCGCCAAGGCGATCTGCAGCACGTCGTCACCGGTGAAGGGGCCCTCGTGGCCGAGCACCCGTTTGACACCCGTATCGTGCTCCCGCTCGATGAACCGCATCTCGTGGCGGAGCACGAACCAGCCCGTCAGGGCGCGGGCCGCTTCGTGGACGTCGCGACGCGATATCTGGCCGGGCCCCAGCCCGCACCATGCCAGAAGCTGTTCCGCAAACGGCTCGCTGGGGCGGGCGCGGCGGTTTTCCTGGGCCCCGAGAGCAAGAAGCACCGCCGGGTCATGGACAACGTCAGCCAATAGATCAGCATAGTTCCCCAAGGCGTGGGCCCTCAGCCGTTGCACGTGACCGATCATCAGCTCGGTGCTCTGCACGGCGCGGTTTCTGGTGGCGAAATAGCCGTGCCAGAAGAGCGTCATCTTCTCCAGCAGGGGCTGCGGCGACTCGATCATCCGCCGCAGCCACCAGGCAGTCAGCCCCTCGACCGAGTTGGAGCGGGGCAGCGCAGCCTCATACGCATCGTAGGTTCGATGGAAGGCCTCGACTTCGGCTGCTGGCTGCAGCAGACGGTCGATGGTGGCCTGCGGGCCGTCGGCGAGCGCCTCCTGGAGCCGGTCCCAGCGTCCCCCAAAGCCCGCCCGGCGGAGGAGGTGGCCGGCGCGGGCAAGGTCCCAGGGCCGCTCGTCGTCGGGTTCATAGGGCGCCCAGGCCCAACAGGGCCCGGCCTCGACTGGTCCCGTGGTTTCCACTTTCTGTTGCGCGGGCATGGATCTTCCCTGGGGAACGGGGTTACGGAAGGTTCGGTTCGATATCGAGCATGAGGCGGGTCTGACCATCCTGGCTGCCCATCTCGAGGCGCGCCCGCCCCAGGTGTTCGAGGATCGTAATCAGACCGGTGATTCCCGCTTCGGATTCTTCCCGCGAGGTCCCCTGCTCCACCATATTGTTGAGGACGAGCTGATCGAAATTCGCCCTGGCGATCGAGGCCAGTGCCGTGGCGTCGGCCTCCATAAGGCTGTGGACGCCAGGAAGCGGCTCGACGGCCTCAGCAGCCTCGGCGGTGAGCACGTCGATCAGATCGCGAGCCAGCCCTTCGGTGGAGCTGAGGACCAGGAACTCGCCTACGCGCGCCAAGGCCGGCCGGAAGTTGAACTGCGTGTCGAGGTCGTCCGGGTCCTTCGCGTCCACCGTGGAGAAGTAAGCCACCGTGAACCGCGTATCGCCGTGTTCCAGCCGATCGATGATCAGGCCCGCGAGCCCCTGCTGGCCACGGGTGAAGTTCACCAGCCCCAAGGCCGTTTGCACGGCGCCCTCGGCGACAGGCATAAAGGACTCAGGACGGTGCATGCCGAAGACCAGCGCGAACGCCGGCACCTGGACCCGAGGCGTGCCGACCGCCGGGTCGTAGACCTGCTCGGCCACGACCAAACGGACCTGGGGTTTGAGCTCCGCGAGCACCTCCTCGGTGAAATCGCGGCCGCTGAAGAAGATCCCCATCATGTTCTCGAAGAAGATCAGCCCTGAGGTCCGCTCGGGAAAGAGGTCGTCCTTGGCGGCATAGAAGCCGTGCAGATCGCGGTACAGGCTCAAGGCGGCGATGCGGCCGGGCACATCGAGGTTCGGCATGGCTCCCTCGCCGGGACTCTTGGGGAGCGCAAACGCGGCGGCTTCCTCGACCGGTTCGCCATCGGTTACAGCCGCAACGTACAGCAGGCTCTCGTGGAGGTCGGCGGTCAGGGCGAGCCAGTTCGACGTACGGATCGATTCGAGAATCCCCGAAAAGAGGAGCGAAGCCAGGGGCTCGCTGGTCCCTTCCAAAGCGTTGTGCAAAGCCGTTAGATGGCGGAGCGTCGCCAGATCGACGTAGCCCATCACCGGGCTCGAACCGGCGGCTTCGGCGGCGGCGCGGTAATGTGCCGTCGAGGCCAGATTGGCACTTCCTTCAGCCTTCAGGTCGATCACGGCCCTGAGCGCCTCGGCGCGATTGGCCAATACGAAGCGGGTTCCCAGAATAGCGTGGGCCTCCTCGCCGTTGAACGTCCACCCCGTGACGCCGCGATAGTCGGCCGACGCCACTCGGCCCGGCTGGCCGGCCTTCTCGGCCTCGCCCTGGGCGATGGCCAAGGCCATCTCGTGAAGCCGGCCGAGGAGGTCGGCGTCCTCGCCGTCGATGATCGCCACGGCGTCGCCGTTGGGCCAGACGGCGACCATCGCCCCGCCGCCGACCAGTTTGCGGAGGGCTGTCTCCCAGGAGACCCCCAAGCTTGCTTCGAAGAGACGGATTCCGTTCAGGAATTCCATCATCTGAGGGGTTTTGCGGTAATGCTGATAGGCGGCCGTCTCCTGGATGGCCGCAGTCGTGTGCGGGTCGAGGAGCCGGTCCAGTAGACGGTTCGGGTCGGAGACTTCGATCGAGACAATCGGTTCCGGCGGTAACCACTCCGCAGCCGGGGGCAGGGGATCGGCGGCCCCGGCGAGCCGAAGGAGCACCAGCGGCAGCGCCGCGGAGAGCGTGAAAACAGATTTGCGAAACATGGTTTGGCTCCAGCGGGACAGGGGACCCCTCAGAAATCGCGCATGTGAAAGCAGACGGCCGCCAGACCGATACTCAGGAGCGTCGGGATGCCGTAACCGAGCACGACGTAGCGCAGGGAAAAATCGTCGATGGCGGCCCGGTCGAAGAAGCCGGGTTCCTTGGCCGGTTGGGGTGGGGCGCCGGAGAGCACGCTGAGGAACTGGGCCGCCTGCTGGGCCAGAGCTTCCATGTCTTCCCCCGTGGCGGTATCCGCCTCGGGTTCGGCCCGCCAGGGTTGCTGTAAGAGCGCGGGCAGCCGCTGGCTCAGGGTAATCGGCGAATACTGCTCCAGGGAAAAGGTGTGCAGCACGAGATTGACGGGAAACCAGGTCAACAGCAGCACGGCGACCGCCAGCAGCGACCGCCGCAGCAGGATGCCCACCAGGACCCCGAGCGAGACCTGCAGCGCCAGCACCAGTCCCACGACGCCCAGCGCCGCCACGATGCCGTACAGGGTTACGCCGTCGTCGGTTGGGGGCCGATCGGCGAGCACAACCACCGCCACGGCCGGTGCCGTCACCACAAGGTACACCCCCCCTACGGCAAGCAGCCGCGCCACCCAGGTCCCCAGCAGGCACTCCAGCCGCGTGACCGGGCGGCAGAGGAAGCCGTCGGCGAGCGTCTCGGCGCGGGCGCCGGACGTCGGATTGACCCCCAGGAGCATCACCACGAGAAACCAGGGGAAGACGAGAAAGGGAAAGAGCAGCATCGCCACCAGCGGTGCCGAGGGCGTCTCGGCCCAATTCGTCAGGACGATGGCCGCGGTGAGCAGTGCGGTAGCCGCCAGCCAGAGGCGGACTATGCGGCTCTCGCAGAGGTTCCGCAGGTCATGCTGAAGGATCGCCCGCAGCGGCATCGTCCCCGCGCCGAGACGGGATATCAAATCGCTGGAAGCCATGGGCCTCGTCCTCCTGGAGCAACTGCAAATAGGCGTGTTCGGTCTCGTTGCGGCCGCTGTGCACCGACTGGAGCGCCAAGCGGTTGGGCTCGACGAGTTGGAGCACCTCGGCGAGCACGGCAGCCCGGGGCCGGCCGTCGCGGACCGCCACGGCGAGCGTCCGCTGGTCCGAAAGGCGAACCCCTACACCCTCCAAGTCCCCCGCCTGCTCGGCCAGCCGCCGCACGTTCTCGCCGCTCCCCTCCAGCTCCAGACAGAAGTCGTCCGGGCGGAGCCGCCGTTTCATGTCCTGGACCGGGCCGGAAAAGACCATCCGGCCCGCGTGCATCACGCCCACGTGGTCGCAGATGCGGTCGATATCGCCGAGGATGTGCGTGGCGACGACGACGGTCCGGCTCTTGCCCAACTCGCGGATCAGGTCGAGGGTGAAACGGCGGGCGGCCGGATCGAGCCCGGCGGTCGGCTCGTCCCAAATGAGCAGCGGCGGGTCGCCAACCAGCGAGGCCGCGATCCCCAGACGGGTGGTCTCGCCGGTCGAGAGGTTCTCGATCCTCTGGTCCGTCAGCCCCAGCAGCCCCACAGCGCGGACCAGCGAAGCGATCCGCGGCCTGCGTTGCTGGGCGGAAAGCCGGCAGAGCTTCCCCACCAGGTCGAGGTATTCGATGGGGCGGAGGTTGCCTGGAAAACTGGGATGGGTGGGCAGATATCCGATCAGTCGGCGAACAGCCACGGCGTTGGGGCCGCAAGGCATGCCCTGCACCGCGACGCGACCGGCAGTCGGCCGCTGCAAGCCCATGATGAGCCGCAGCGTCGTCGTCTTGCCTGCCCCGTTCGGGCCCAGGAGGCCGAAGACAGATCCCTCCGGGACCAAGAGGCTCATGTCGTTGACGGCGATGAGCCGATTGCGATAGATCTTGGTCAGGTGTTCCGTGCGGATGGCGGGCGGCACGTCGGAGGTTCTCATCGGCTCAGGGGGAAGAGCTACTGAATGGCACTTTCCTCTTCGCTCGGAGAGATCCTTTATTGGCTCGGCGGAGCCGATACCCGGAAAAAACGGGCCAGATGGTGCACTAACGGGGGGCATTCGCCTCGCTGGTTCGAGCCGACGCAACCCCGTCCCCCTCGCCGCAGGCGGGATGAGATTTTATAATTGGACTTGGCTTTTCCACTCCTGTGGCTGCCAGCCGCGGGCGAATAGTGGCCTTTGCCCCTAGGAGGCATTGTGTGCAGCGGTTCATGTTCAGATCCAAGATCCATCGGGCTCGTATTACGGGCACGGAACTGGACTATGAGGGGAGTATAGCCATCGACCGCAACCTCTTGCTGGCGGCCGACATCCTGCCCGGCGAGCAGGTCCACGTGCTCAATCTGAACAATGCCGAGCGGCTGGTGACCTACGTGATCGAGGCCGCGGCGGGCTCGGGTACGGTGATGCTCAACGGCCCTGCGGCCCGGTTGGGGATGCCGGGCGACCCGGTGGTGATTCTCAGCTACGGTGTCTTCGGTGACGAGGAGGCCCGCGCCCTTGAGTCGCGGGTGGTCCACGTGGACGCCGAGAACCGGCCGTTGGCCAATCTCTGATGGCTTTGGGGGGTGTGCAGCGCGGCCCCGCAAACTGGAGGGTAATGCCACTCTATGGTGGTAGTCAGGTGTGCCGGCCTCCCCGGGACCCTGCCCAGACAGAGCAAGGGCAAGCGCGTTGCGACCCCGCGTACGGCAGGTGGTCGTCCACCTGGGAGGCTGGCCGGCCCGGAAAGTGCCGATAGATACGGAGCCCTGGAACGGTCGGCTATGATGTCCGCCACCCCGCCCCGATCACGCGCCCCCTTCGGCATCGACCCTGCCGCTTTGGGCATTGCCTGCTGCGTGATCTCGGCCCTCGGTTACACGGGCTCGAACATCTGCCTCCGCCAGCTCGCCGGGGATGAGGTGAGCTACATCATGACGATCTGCGTCAAGGAATTGGTCGCGGTGGCCGTGGTGGGTCCCTGGCTGATCGGCGAGTGGCTCCGCGGCAAGCGTCTCTTTCCGGGGCTGCCCACGTTGGGCCTCCTGGTCGTGGTGGGGCTGGCGGTGCAACTGGTAGGCAACGTGGGGCAGCAGTTTGCCTTCGGCACGGTGGGGCTGGCGGTGACGGTGCCCATCGTCCTCTGCCTGATGCTCACCACGGCACCTCTGCTAGGCCGGGTGGTCCTCAAGGAACGGGTCTCCCATCGCACCGTGGGCGCCCTGGCACTGCTGATCGCCTCGATCCTCGCCCTGAGCATCGGTGCCGGCCAGGATGCCGAGACGACCGCCCAGCCCGCGCGGTGGCTGGCCGCGTGGGCCGTGCTTGCGGCCTCTGCGGCGGGGGTCACCTACGCCACGCTGACCGTTACCATCCGAAGCACGGTCACGCGGGGCGTCCCGCAGATGGTGGTCGTCTTCGTAACCACCGGAGTGGGTGCCCTTAGCCTGGGGCTGCTCAGCCTACGGGAGGCGGGCCTCGATCCCTGGCGGACCCTCCCCGCCCACCACCTCACCTGGATGCTCGCCTCGGGGGCGCTCAACCTCATCGCCTTCGTGGCGATCACCAAGGGGCTGCAACTGACCAGCGTGGTGAACGTCAATCTCCTCAACGCCTCACAGGTCGCCATGGCTGCCGTGGCGGGAGTCGTCCTCTTCGGCGAGCCGAACACCTTTTGGCTCCGCGTGGGGGTGGCCATGACGATCGCGGGCATGATCCTCATCGACCGCCGCCTCCCCGCCGCCGAGGCGTAAGACCCGGGCGGCGGGGGAGAAGCAACTGCCGCCGCAACGAGACGCGGCGGCCGCCCGCCGCTACCGGCAGAGCGGATCGTCGATTCCCCCTCCGCCTTCTCACCGCTCAGCGGTACTGGCCATGTCCATCCGCTTGGTTCAAGCCGCGTCCGCGGAGACCGAGGACGGTCAATTGCGCACGACGACAAAGCGGTTGCCCGCCTGGGTCCGCACCAAGAGGAGCACACCATCCTCGAGCGACACATCCGCCAGTGCCTCGTCGAGCTCTGCGACCGAAGTCACCGGTGTCGGCCCCACGCGGAGGATGAGCATCCCCTCCCGGAGGCCCGCCTCCGCCGCAGGCGAAGCGGGCGCGACTCCGGTAATCAGCGCACCTTCAAAGCCGGCGTAACCGAGCTGCTCGGCCTGTTGGGCGGTCATGTCCGAGACTTCGATACCCATCTCCTCGAATTGCTGTTCCTCCTCGGGAGGGGTTGGCCCTGGCGATGGGGGCAACCGCCGACCGAAGTCTTCGGGAAGGGATCGCACGACCACCTCCAGCGTCCGCGGTTCGCCGTCGCGGACGATCTGCATCTCTTGCGATGTGTCGAGCGGCAATCGCTCTACGACCTCCTGCAACTCGCGGGGCTCCGTCACCCGCTGGCCGGCAAAGGAGACGATCACGTCGCCCGGCTCGAGGCCTGCCTCGGCAGCCGGCGTGTCGGGGAAGACTTCGTTGATCAGTACCCCCTCGCCGGCCGGTACGCCGAGTTGCCCCGCCAGTTCCGGTGTGACCTCATCGATAGCCACCCCCAGGTAGGCGCGCCGCACGACCCCTTCTTCAATGAGTTGCTCGCTGACCCACTTGGCCAGATTGATGGGGACGGCGAAGCCGACACCTTGGAAACCGCCGGTCCGCGTGACGATGGCCGAATTGATCCCCACCACGCGGCCGTCGAGGGTTACCAGCGGACCTCCGGAGTTGCCGGGATTGATGGCCGCGTCGGTTTGCAGGAACATCGCCCTGCCGGCACGGCGCCCCGCCGCCAAAGTCCGTTCCGTACCGCTGATAATCCCCATGCTGGCCGTGTGGGCGAGTCCAAAGGGGTTCCCCACAGCGATCACCCACTCGCCGATCTCCAACTCGTCGGAGTCGCCCAGCCGAGCCACCGGGAGCGGCGCTTCGGCCTGCACTCGCAGCACGGCGAGGTCGGTGAGCAGGTCGGTGTGGATGTCCACGACCTCGAACTGCCGCCCGTCGGCCAACTCCACGGTGACCTGATCGGCCTCGTCGACAATGTGGCTGCTGGTAAGGATGATACCCTCGGGGTCGATGATCACGCCGGAGCCCATACCGCGGCGCATCGGCTGGTCGGGCTGCCGCGGAAAGCCCTCGAAGAAGTCGTCGGGGAAGAAGTCTTCCCAGGGGGTTCCCTCGAAGGGATTCGGGCGGCGCGGCGTCTCGGGCCGCTCGATCTCTGGGGGACGGATGACGCTCTCCACTTTGACGACGGCCGGCATCACGGTCTGGGCGGTCCATCGGGTGGCCCGCGAGAGTTCTTGGGCTTGCTCCAAGGCCGCTTCATCGGCGGGGTCAGGCGGCTGGGGCTCTTCGGCAGCCACCCCCCTGGTGCCCGAAAGTAAGACCCAGAAGAGTGCGCAGCACGTGACGAGGTTCAAAATTCGCACGCCATTCATGGTATTCCTCCATTATCCGTTCCAGCCCCACCCGTCGCGCGGTCTTCACGGCAGAGACAATCCGCGGAAGAGAGCCGACCCGGGAGGTTTGCCGAACCTCTCGGCCCGCTGCAGCCGCGCGACCTCGATCCGATCCCTTCGACACCCACCCGCGACACCCCGCAGGAGTTGCGTTGTCCGGGCGTGGCGAACCGGAGTGCAACTCGTGTGCCGCCGCTATGCCGCAGGCAGGCCTCCATGGCGAAGGCAGCCTTGTGGCCGGACTCCCCACGACTCCGAGAAGACAAGCCGCCCCAGCAGAGGCGTCGACTTGACCGCTGCCCCGCGCGGCGCGCGAGGGCCTGAAGCACCTTCCGACGCGAAACAATGCAGCCGGCGCCTCATCGACAACCCCTATGCGACAGAATGGCCGGCCGGCACGTCAAGCCGCCGCAGGCTGAGGAATTCCGTCGGCGAAAGGCGGCGATTCGCCCCCGGGGCGAAGGTGCAATGTTCGGACCATGGCACGCCCTTTGCATGTTACGCCCTCCAGGACCCCGCAATCGTATGCGGGTGGCGAAGGCTTTTTCCACGTGCATGTGCGGCGAGAAGCTGCGGCGACCCACCGCCGCAGTCGCCTATCCGAGTCATGAGGTCGTACGACGAGATCGCCAACGAAACGGGCTTCGACGACGTGGTTGCCGTCTCGCCCGCGATGCAGCACGTTGTTGCCCGGGCTCGCCGCGCCGCTTGCGTCGACAGCCCGGTGCTGCTCATCGGCGAGCCGGGAACCGGCAAACATCTGTTGGCTTTGCGGATCCACCAGGCCAGCTGCCGCCGCAACCGGCCCTTCGTCCGCTTCCGCGCTGCCGGCCCCGACGACGTCGACCGCGCCCTTTTCGGAGAGGTGGTGGGCACCCCGGCGGAGATCGCGGAAGGTGGCGGTGGCGCCTTGCAGGCCGCGGAGGGTGGAACGCTCTTCCTCGAGGACGTGGACATGCTCAGCCGGGTGTCGCAAGCCCGCCTTCTCGGCACCCTGGAGGCCGACAAAGGTGCGGGGAGCAAACACGTCGGCGGGGCATTGGGCGTACGGCCGATCACTGCGGCCTCTCGTACCCTGGTCTCGGCCGTGGCGCGAGGGGCGTTTCGCAGCGACTTGTTTTACCACTTGAGCGTGATCTGTATCGAGCTCCCCCCGTTGCGCGAACGCCGCGAAGATATTCCGTCGCTGGTCCGCGCGTTCCTGCCCCTCGACGCGTCGCAGGAAGAGGCATCGCCGCTGTGCCCGGAGCCGCGCGTGATGCGCGCCCTGTCGACGCTCGACTGGCCCGGCAACGTGGCTCAACTCCGGACGGTCGTGGAGAGCATCGCGGCCACGGCCCACGCCACCCAGCCACACCTTGAGGGGGTAACCCCCGAAGTCAAGTCGGTCGCCGCGGTGTGGGCCGAGACGGATGGCCGCTCCCCCGACGCAACGCTGGCGGCCGTGGAAAAGGAGGCCGTCCTCGCGGCCATCCGCCTGTACGGGGGGAACCGTACCCGGGCGGCGCAGGCCCTCGGCATCTCGGTGAGGACCCTGCAACGCAAGCTGAAAAGGTGGCACCTGGCCGACGATTGACGAAGCACACGCCAACGTATGGGGGATGCCGTCCCTGGGGCCGGTCGCTGCGGCACTAGGCGCTTACCAAGGATTCCCTACGGGTCTTCGAGTGGCCTTGCCCCGATGGGGCCGTCTCCGAGATCCCCCACTGCTTGAGTTTCCGTTGCAGAGTACGGACCGAGATCGCCAGGCAGCGAGCGGCCTGGGTGCGGTTGCCACGGCACCGGTCAAGGGACTGCAGGATGGCCGTCTTCTCGATCTCCTCGAGCGTCAAGTCGTCGGGGACTTCGAAAGCACTTTCGTGCCCCACTGAATCGCCCTGGACCGTTGGCGGCAGATCGTCCACCGTGAGTACTCCCGAGTCGGCAAGCACCATCATGCTCTCGATGGCATTGCGCAACTGGCGTACATTGCCCGGCCAATCGTAGTCGAGTAGAAACTGCTTCAGTTCGTCGCTGAGTTCCGGGGGCGGCTGGCCGTACGTCGCGGCGATCTCTTCGAAAAAGCAGGTCGTCAGGAGGGGGATGTCCTCGCGCCGCTCACGCAGCGGCGGCAGCTTGATCGAGAGCACGTTGAGTCGGTAGTAGAGGTCTTCGCGGAAGCGGTTTTCGGCCACCAGGGATTCCAGCGGCTGATTGGTGGCGGTGAGCACGCGCACGTCGATTTTGCGGGATTCGTTGCCCCCAACTGGGGTAATCCGATGATTATCCAGCACGCGGAGGAGCTTCGCCTGGGAGGTCAACTGCAGATCACCGATCTCGTCGATGAAAAGGGTGCCGCCCCCAGTGGCCTGGAACCACCCCGCGCGGTCATGCCCCGCCCCGGTGAACGCCCCCTTGACGTGGCCGAAGAGTTCGCTCTCGACCAGGGTCTCGGGAACGGCAGCCATGTTGATGGTCGAGAAGGGCCCCCTCCGCCGCGGGCTGTGCTCGTGAATCGCGGCGGCAACGAGTTCCTTGCCCGTCCCCGACTCCCCCACGATGAGAACCGTCGCCTGGGTCTGGGCGACGCGGCGGATTTGCTCGTAAACCGTCTGCATGGAGCGCGAAACGCCCCATAAAGCTCCGAAGCGTGTAGGTTGATCCGCCGTTGCGGTCGCTTGCCAGGTCATGGCGCCCTCCGGCTGTGTCCGAGGTGGCTCCTGGAGGAGAGACGCCCCCGGCGTCCGCACCAAGGGGCAACGACCTTTTCCGCCAGTGCCCAAATCGTCCTTCGCTTGATCTTAGGGGCGCCGGTGGCAGGGTGACCATCGGGTTGATGCCAGACTGTCGGTGGGGCCTTTGCCGGCTGCCGTATAGGGGCGAGCCCTAACCCGAACGGGCCTGCATGACCCACTGCATGGCGTGATGGCTCAACTCCGTGCCGTTGAAGAGGTTGAGCTTGACCTTGATTTTCTCCCGGTGCGACTCGATCGTCTTGGGGCTCAGGTGCAGCCTCTGGGAGATTTGCTTTGTGGTAAGCCCCCGGCCGATCATCTCGAAGACTTCCAGCTCGCGGTTGGAGAGACGCTTGACCGGATCCTCGCTCAGCGAATCTCCGGAGACCACGGAGCGCAGCAGGCGGTTGGCCATGGTATCGCTGAGGTAAACCTCTCCGCGGGCGATCTGGTGAATCGCCAGGATCATCGTCTCGGTCGCTTCCTGCTTGTTGACATAGCCCATCGCGCCGGCGCGGAGAGCCCGCTCGGCGAATAGCGACTCGTCATGGACCGACGAGACGAGCATCTTGACGTGTTCGAAGCGGGCTTTGATCTCCTCGATCAGTTCCAGGCCGTGCCCGTCTTTCAAGGATAAATCGATGACCGCCAGGTGAGGTTGGGCAGCCGCGACCAGATCGAGGGCCTCCGCTGCACTGGAGGCTTCACCACAGACCTCCAAATTCGGATCGCTGGCGATCAACTCGGCCAGCCCCCTACGTACGACGGGATGGTCGTCCACGATCAGGACGCGCTGTTTCGAAAGGTTCGCGGCGCTCATAACATCTCTCTCCTGGCCAAACGCCACCCAGAATAAACCGCTCCATGCTTGCAGCAACGTCGGAAGTGCATCCCCCGCTGGAGAGCGCCGTGACGAACATCCTTTCCGAGGGCAATCGCCTGCCAAGTCCGTGCGCGGAGCCTTTCGGCGCCCTCATTGTAATCCCAGAACATCACGGCGAGAATCCAGGGTGGCCGACGTTCTCGGTCAAAATGTCGCGAGGCATCGCGAGACATCCATGGTCGTGCGGCGTTGCAAGGGTGGGATCGCCCACTGAAGAGTTGGACGTGCCCCGCCTACAGGAGGCTGGGCCCCTCGTTCGGCTGGTTCCGGGTTTCGTCTAGGTTCTCATCCCGTCACAAGGCGCCCGATTGACCCCGGCTGGGAAGCCGCATAGAGTGGCCAGACACTTTCGCCTCGCCGCTGCCGCTTGCGTAAAGGCGCTCCTCTCGCGATATTCGAGGAAATACCGAACGTGAACGCCCACGCCATGCCCGAGAGGGCCGAAGCCGTCTTCGTGACCGACTACGACGGCACCATGACCGAGAGCGACTTCTTCGAGGAGGTGCGCACCCGCCTCGCCGGCGACGACGATCCTTGGCAGGAGTACCTGCGCGGGGAGATCACCCACTTCGAGGCCCTCCGGCGGATCTTCGCCCGCGTCCGCGACGAAGCGACGGCTCGCGAGTTGGCGCAAGCGACGCGGCTCGACCCGGAAACGCCCGCCGCGGTGCCCCGCCTCCGCAAGAGCGGTTGGGAGGTGGTGGTGGCCTCGGCCGGCTGTCGCTGGTACATCGATCTCCTTTTCGGCGAGGCGGGTATCGACGTGCCGGTGGTTGCCAACCCGGGAAGCTTCGTACCGCAGGAAGGGCTGGTCATGACCCTCCCCGCCGGCTCCCCATTCTTCTCGCCGGAAACCGGAATCGACAAGACGGCACTGCTCCGCTATTGGGTGGCGCGCTGCGACCGCGTGGCCTTCGCCGGCGATGGCCGGCCCGACCTGGCTCCCGCCCTCCTCGTTCCCGGGCGCCTCCGCTTCGCCCGCGGCTGGCTCGCCGAGGCCCTCGCCGAGCGCGGCGAACCGTTCCGGCCCTTCGGGCGATGGTCGGAGATCGCCGCGGCGCTCACCGCCGAGCCCGTACCCAGCCGGAGAGACGCTCGATGATCGGCCTGGCCCGCCTCTCCATCCCGTCGCTGGTCCGCGTCAAGCCGGGAGCCCTGGACCGGTTGGGGATCTACCTTTCCCGCGCCGAGTTCTCGCGGGTGGCCCTCTTCGTCAGCGAGGGCCTGGTCGAGTCGTTCACGCGGCGGGCGGAGGCGGCGCTAAAGGACCGGAACGTCGAGGTCGTGGCCCAGGAGACGGTGGAATCGGCCTCCTTCGAGGCGGCGCTGGATTTCTTCCGGAATCTGGCGGGCGCCTGCCAGGCGGTGGTGGGGCTCGGCGGAGGAAAGGCCCTCGATACGGCCAAGTACGTCGCCTTCCTCGCCGGGCGGCCCTACTATGCGCTGCCCACCTCCCTCTCCAACGACGGCTTCTGCAGCCCTCAGGCCAGCCTCACCATGGAGGGCCGCAGGCGGTCGTTTCGGGCCCGGCTTCCCGTCGGAGTCGTCCTCGATACGGAGGTCTGCCGCAGCGCTCCCGAGCACCTCTGGTGGTCCGGGATCGGCGATCTGGTCGCCAAAGTGACCGCCGTGGCCGACTGGAAGGCCGCTTTCCATGCCCGCGGCGAAACGGTCGACGACTTCGCGGCGCTCCTCTCCGACGCCACCGTCTATCAGCTCCATTCCCACGCGCACCGCGATCTCGAGGGAATCCGGCTCCTGGGAACGGCACTGATGCTCAACGGCATCGCCATGGAGATCAGCGGGTCGTCGCGGCCGGCCAGCGGCAGCGAACATCTCATCTCCCACGCCTTGGACCTCCTCTCCCAACGGCCGCGGCTGCACGGCCTGCAGGTGGGGGTGGCCACCTACCTGGTCAGCCGCCTGCAAGGGGCGGGGACGGAGCGGATCGCCCCCCTGCTGGAACGAACCGGCTTCTGGGAGGCCATCCGCCGCGACCCCTTCTCCCGGCAGGAGTGGCTGGAGGCGGTCCGCCGGGCACCTACGATCAAGCCCGATTTCTACACCGTGCTCGACTCCCGCGACTGCCTCCCCGAAGTCGATTCCCTCCTCCGCGACGACCCCACGCTCGACGGCTGCTTCGTCGAATAGCGCCGGCCGAAGGGGATGGTTCCCGCCCCCTTCAACGGGTTGCTTCTCCTCGCCGACCCGCGACAAGAGAAGGAACGCCGGCGGCGCGAAACGCCAGCAGTTGCCTTTCGTCGGCATCGGGCATCAGCATTCAGGGGAGAGGGCGATCTCCAGAGTCTCCCCTGCGGCGACCGTATGGATCTCGTGACGGAAGCCGACGCGCGCCGTGCGGGGCCACGTCTCGTCGAAACGGACGCGGAGCCGCTCCTGGGTCACCTCGACGTCCACCCAATGACCGCGGTAGCGAATCCGCAGATGCACCTCTCGCAGCGGCTCGGGAAGGCAGGGATTGAACCAGAGAACGTCGTCCCGGGTTTCCAAGCCCGTGTAGCCGCGCTGGACGAGATCGACCGTGCCGGCCATGGCGCCGAGGTGGATGCCCTCGGCCGTGGTCCCCCCCTGGATGTCGGCCACGTCGCTGGCCAAGGCGCGCTCGAAGAACCCCCACGACCGCTCGCGGTCGGACCGCGCCAGGACCCACGAGTGGACGACGCGGCTGAGGGTCGAGCCGTGCGAGGTCCGGTGGAGGTAGTACTGGACGTTCTTGGGAATGGTTTCCGGCGTCCAGGGGTAGCCCATCCGCTCGAAGACCTCGGCCAGCTCGGCGGAGGAGAAGAGGAAGAAGAGCATGAGGACGTCGGCCTGCTTGCTGGCCTGGTAGCGGTTGACCGTGTCGCCTTCGGCTTCGAGGATGCGGTCCAGTCGCTGGATGTCGCCGTGCTTGCGGCGGTAGCCGTCCCAGTCGAATTCCTCCAGGTCGCCGAAGCCCTCGAACTGGCTGATGATGCCCTCGCCGTGGAAGGGGACGAAGAGTTTGCGGCCGATCTCCTCCCAGGAGGCGGTCTCCTCGTCGGAGAGGGCCAGTTCCTCGAAGAGCTCCCGGCGGCGGTCGCGGCCGAGGCGGTCGAGAGCGGCCCCCGCGCAGTGGAGCACCCACGAGGCCATGATGTTCGTGTAGGCGTTGTTCTTCAGCCCCAGCTCCTCGGTGCCGGGGTATTTCGTGTGGAACTCGTCGGGGCCGACCACTCCGTGGATCTCGTAGCGGTCGCGCTGCGGGTTGTGATGGGCGATGCTCGCCCAGAAGCGGGCGATCTCGACGATCATCTCCGCGCCGTAGAAGGAGAGGAACTCCGCGTCGCCGGTCGCCTCGTAGTATTGCCAGACGTTGTAGGCGATGGTGGCGTTGACGTGCCGCTGGCGGTAGGTGTTGTCGGGCACCCAGCGGCCCGAGCGGGGATTGAGGTGGAGCACCTGGCTCTCCTCGCGGCCGTTGCTGCCGCTCTGCCAGGGGTACATGGCGCCCCGGTAGCCCTCCGCGCGCGCCGCCCAGCGCGCTTCCGGCAGCCGCCGGTAGCGATACATCAGTAAGGCGCGGGTCACCTCAGGGATCCGCAGGTTGAGCAGGGGGAAGATGAACATCTCGTCCCAGAAGATGTGGCCGCGGTAGGCCTCGCCGTGCAGGCCCCGCGAAGGCACCCCCACGTCGAGGTCGATGGTGCTCATCGAGGTGGTCTGCAGGAGGTGGAAGACGTGCAGGCGCAGGACGAACTGGGCGTTGTCGTTCCCCCCCAGGCCGATGTCGCAGCGGTCCCAGAGATGGGCCCAGGCGATGCTGTGCCGCTCGAGCAACTCGGCGAACGAACTGTCCCGAGCGATCGTCGAGCGGCTCTCGATCACCGGCTCGGAGATGGCGCGGTCGCGGGAAGTGTACACGGCCACGCTCTTTTCCACGCGCAGCGGCTGCTGCTTGCGGCACTCGCAGGCGATGATCTGCGCGATCCATCCGGGCGCCTCCACGGTGCGGCGCTCCCTCTCGGCCTCGGCGGGAAACACCCGCGTCCGCGCCGCCTGGGCCATCGTCAGGCGGGACTGGTTGGTCCGCACGCTCAGCTCGATGCCGTCCTCGCCGATGCACCCGGTCGCCAGCGGTTCCAGGTGCCAGCCGTTCAAGGCGCGGTAGCGGGCGACCCCCTCGTTGCGGACCGTGCCGTCGAGCGCCGTGCGGATCTCGATCGGTCCCGACCAGTTCTCCGCCGTCAGCGTCCACTCGATGGCCGCCTGGTGGCAGTCCGCCATGCTCACGATACGGCGGACCTCCAGCGCCGATTCGCGGCCCCGGCCGTCGCGGAAGCGGACCGTGCGCCGCAGCGTGCCGCAGCGCACGTCCAGCGCCTGGCGGAACTCCAGCACCTCGACGTCGCCGAGGTCGAACCAGTCGCCGTCGGCGTGGCGGAAGCTCAGCGGCAGCCAGTTGGGCCAGT
>SLBP01000053.1:0-18547 GCA_007126245.1 Planctomycetales bacterium | reverse complement strand
GGTCGCCCTCCTCGACCGGCTCGGTCACCGCTACGTAGCGAACGCGGACCGTGCGCTCCCCGGCCCCCTCGAGAACGCCGCGGGGGCCGACCGGCGAGGCTCCCGGCGGCCCCGCCCTGCCGTCGCGGCGCGGGGGAACCAGGCGGACCAGGTCGCGGTATCCCGGCTCGACGACCCGCTGCACCGCACTCGAATACCGGCCCACTTCGGCGACCTTCCCCCAGACGGCCTGACCGCGGAGGACGAGGTGCCCGGGCTTCACAGCGGCATCGGCACCGCGGTCGATCAGCGGGAGGGGGGCTTCGAGCACGAGGTCGCCCTCCGCGGTGCCGGCGGCCGCACCGGCGTCGATCAGGTGCCGCCGGGCGAGGAAGGCGCGTCCCTGCTGTCCAACGACGCGTGCCGGCACGGCCTGGGCGGCGAAGAGCAATTCTTCCTCATGGGGCCGCATCGAGAGCGCGGACACTTCGGCCAACTGCCTCAGGCGGCGGTTCTCCGCCTCGAGCCGAGCCAGCTCGGCCTCGAGCGCCCCCTGACAGGCGGCGGCGTTGCGGTAGCGGGCAAGCACCTCGGCGCCGCGATCCAGGGCATCGCCTGCGGACCGCAGCGTTCGCTGTCCCGGAAGGACCACTGTGGCCGCGGCCGACTTCAGGGGAGCCGTCCACCGCGCCGGCAGGGCCGTCAACAGGACCCCCACGACCATGCCTCCCGCGGCGACCAGGGCCACACTCCTTGTCACTCCTCGCTCCCGCGCCGCCATGCCTCGCTCCGTCGGTAAGCCCGGGCCTACGGCTCACCCGGGACGATGGCCGGCAGGTACAGCCGACCTGGATAATGGACCAGCCGGTGGGGATCCCCCAAGGCGTTTCCGGTGTGCCGAGCCGATGATCGTATTCACCCCTTTCCTCCGTATCCCGCCCAAGAGCCGTGCAGCATCGCAGCAGCGCGTCGCTGTGGTTACGTTAAGGGAAAGATCAATCAATCGGAACGCGGCTCCGGCCAGGGCTGGGGCCGGCCGTTGCGCATGGTGGCGGGCACCACGGGGCGGGTGTTGTCGCCCAGGGGGTCCCAGTCGATCGTCCCGGTGACGCCGGCGAAGGGGGCGAGCTCGCGGATGGCGTCGTTGATGCGGGCGCGGTTCAGTCCCGCGCTGCGGACCGCGGCCACGAGGAGGCGGGCGGCATCGTAGGTGTGGGCGGCGGCGTAGTCGGGCGGGTAACCGCACCGCGCTTCGAAGGCGGCGGCGAAGTCGCGGGCCGATTCGCTGGGCTCGAAGAGCAGCGGGAAGACGACTCCCTCGGCAGCCTCGCCGGCCTCGGCGAGGAACCGCCGCCGGCCGATCGTGGCACTGCCGAAGACGGTGCCTTCGAAGCCCGCTTCCCGCACCGCGCGGACGAGGCGGGCGCTGTCGGCGGCATCAGCCAAGAGAGCCACGACATCGGGCCGGGCCTCGAGGGCGAAGCGCACGTGCTCGGAAAGATCGGCCGTCCCCTCGCGGAACGTCACGTGCGCCCGCGGCGTGATGCGGCGGCCCCGGAGCTGGGCGAGCAGGTCGCGGGTGAAGTGGCGGGCGTCGTGGCTGCCGGCCGAGAGGACGACAAGGCGGCCACCTTCCAACGCCTCCGCCAGCGCCTCGGCCAGCACCGGCGCCTGGAGGTGGTCGCCGGGGAGGAGCGAATAGACCCAGGGGACATTGGCCAGGTTCACCGTCTTGTCGCCGCTGGCCGGGCTCAGCAGCGGCAGGCGCGCCGTGGTCACCACCTGAGCGGCCAGGTGCGCCGTATGCCCATCGATGCTCCCCAGGATCGCCCAGATGGGTTCGTCGTAGACCAGGCGGGCCAGTTCCGCGGCGCCGTCGCCCCAGGGATCGTCGGACCAGGCGGGGATCAGGCGAAAGGGGCGGCCGCGGAGACCGCCTTCGGCGTTGGCCTCCTCGATGCCCATCTGGGCGGCCGACCAGAGATCGCCGGCGATGGGGTCGGCCGGGTCGCCGGGCCCGAAGAAGGCGATGGGAACCTCGTCGAACTCCTCGGGCTCCGGCACGTCGTGGCCGGCGCCCGTGTAGGTGGAGAGGTGTTCGCGGAGGATGAAATGGGGCTGCGGCCGGGAGGCTTCTCGGGGCGCTTCGCCCCCCCCGGCAAGGCCCTGCGGGAGCAGCACCAGAACCGCGATCAGGCAGCAGAGCACCGATTGGCGATGGGGGTTCATCGATCTGCCGAAGAGGAACGAAGGAAGCCGGGCGGGCACGCGCGCCGTACCCGCCCAGGTACCGCCGGAAGTGGTTCCCGCGGAAGGTGGCCCAGTTAATCGGTGGTGGCGACCTGCTCGTCGCGGGACGGGACCAGCACAGGCAGGCCCAGGTCTTCGCGGGAGTAGTAGTTCCAGCGGCCGTTCTCGAACCGTGCCAGGTAGCACTCGCCGATGTAGTCGAGGACGGCGCTGAACTCGATCTGCCCCGTAACGCCCTCCCAGGGCTCCAGGCGATGGGCGAGCACGTCGCGGATCTTGGCCCGGTTGAGCCCCGCCACCTGAGTGGCCCAGATGAGCATGTTCATGGTGTCGTAGGCGTGGGCGGCATAGGTCTCGGCCTCCTCGCCGAAGCGTTCGCGGAAGCGCTCGTAGAAGGCGTGGAGCTTGGGGTCGTCGCGCTCGGGATTCCAGGGGAAGGCGGCCACGACCCCCTCGGCATTCTCGCCGGCGATGCGGACGAAGTCGTCGGTGACCGTGCGGTCGCAGCCGAAGAAGGGCTGGTCCATCCCCATGGCCCGCATCTGGTTGAGGATCGCCGCACCGGTATCGTCGTCGCCCCAGTGGACCACGCCGTCGACGCGGGCACTACGGAGACGCTCGAGCTGAAGGGAGAAGTCTTCGGTGCCCGGACGGTAGGCCATCTCCAGGGCGATGGGCCGGCCCATGCGGCGGCTGCCGTCGCGAATCTGGCGGACGCCGAAGCGGCCGTAGCGGTTGCTGGAGCGGATGATCCCCACGCGCTTCAGGTCCCGCTCTCGGTACATGTAGTCGACCAGCAGGTAGGACTGCTTGCGGTCGTCGGCGATGGTGCGGAAGACCCAGGGGATGTTGGTCTCGATGAACGTGGGGTCGGTGTTGCCAGAGTTCATCATGGGGATCTCGATCTTGAGCCCCACGCGGATGGCGATGTGCGTGTTGGCGCCGTCGATGGTGCCCAGCATGCCCCACACCTTCTCGTTGTAGGCCAAGTCGATCATCATCTCACCGGTGGAGCCCCAGAGGCCGGTGTCGTTGCGGACGACCATTTCGAAGGGAATATCGCGGCGGAGATAGCCGCCGCGGGCGTTGGCCTCCTCGATGGCCAGCTTGGCGCCCTGGAGCTTCTTGACTCCCATTCTCAATCCGTCGCCGACGCCGCCGGTGGCCACGGAGGGAACTGCTTCGATGGGTCCGATAAAGCCGAACTTCACCGAGTCGACGTGCTCCGGCTCGGGGTCGGCGCGGCGGGGCCCGTAATACTCCATCTGCTCGAGGAAGTGCCGCACGTGGGGCTCGACGTGCCGGTAGGGTTCGAGTTCCGGGGGCCTGTGGGCGTAGCGGGCGTCTTCCCGCATGGGCAGGTCGGGCACCTGGTAGGCGTTGACCGAGTTGATCTCCTCGAGGATCCGGAGCGTCTCCTCGCTGACCTCGAAGGGGGGCAGCCAGCACTCGGCCTCATCGGTTTCCACGGTCTCGCTGCGGGCAGTCGCTGCCAGCACCAGGACCGCCAGAAAGGGAAAAATGTGTCGTCGCATGGCCGTGCTCACCTGTCTTGTCATTCGTGGTCTTCGTGGTCGGTAAGGGCGACTTCGCCCGCTTGTGCCTCTTCGCCGGACTGGGCGTCCAGGGCGGCCAGCCAGGGGGGATCGACCTGGACGCCGGCGTAGTAGCCGTCGCCGACGGCCCAGCCGAGCCCTTTCGCTGTACCTACCCAAAGGTCGTTGCCGTCGACGTCCGCGCAGATGGTGAAGTTATGCGGTACGCCACGTTCCGTGTCGATTTCTTTCAGGAGCTCGCCGCTGCGGTAGACGCGCGCCAGGCCGCGGAGCGTCTCGCCGCAGCGGGTGTAGGCGACGAAGGTGTCTGTGGGGAAGTCGGCCACGGCGCCGAGGCCCTTGTCGTGACAGAAGTAGGCCTCGTTGGCACTGCGGGCCTTGACGAAGTTCGTGAAGTCGTCGGGGAGTCCCGTCTCGTGGGCGAAGAAGCCCCGCCAGTGCCGGCCGTCGTAGCGGCAGTTGCCGAAGTAGCTGGAGACCCAGACCACGCCCTCGGCCGGGCTGACGCCGGTAGTGATCACGTGAACGATGCCGTCGTCGCGATAGAGGGTGACCTCCATCTCACCGTCCGGGTCGAGGTGGTGGTTCCAGCGCTCCGTGTGGATGTCGAACTCGAGCATCCCGCTCCCCCAGATGGCCAGGTAGACCGTATCCTCCCCGTCGTAAGCGACGCCGTAGTTCCAGATCTCCTCCATGGGGGCGTTTCTTTCCGTGTAGATCGACCAGTTGCCGGTCCGCGTATTGTAGCGGCTGGCACCCGCGGTGGTGGCGGCCCAGACGTTGTCGTTCTCCACGGCGACGCCGTAGACCACGTTGTTGACCAGGCCGCTGTTGAGCTGGTTGAAGTGGTCGAAGCGGCCGCCGCTGAAGCGGACCAGGCCGCCGCCGAAGAGCCCCAGCCAGACGTCGCCGGTCCGCTTGTCGACGTCGATGGCGGTGACCACCCGCCAGGGGAGGCCGTCTTCCTCCCGCCAGACGCGGATTTCGCCGGTCCGCTTGTCCAGGCAGGCCAGGCCGTCCTCGGTGCCGATCCAGACATGGGGGCCATGGGCCTTCACGGCGAAGATGTGGTTGTTGGGCAGACCGTCTTCGACGGTGAAGTGCCGCCAGTTCGTGTAGACGTAGGGGAGGGCCACCTCGCCGCTTTCGCTGGACGTCGCCTCTCCCCTGGCGCTTCCCGCGGCGAGGACCGCTAAGGCCAGCGCACTGAGGAACAGCCGGGCGGGATGCATTGCAGGACTCCTGGGAATGGGGAACGAAGCTGTTATGGGGAAAGCAGGCCGTACTCTGGGGTCAAGTTCTGCCAAGGCGAGGCCAGGGTTCCCTCTGCCGCTGAGCGAGGGCTAGGGTAACGGGCGATCAGGGAGCCGTGCCTTTCTAAGGTGCGTTATTGTGCGTTTCCGGGTGCCCCTCACCCGGCGGCTTCGCCGCCGCCCTCTCCCAGAAGGAGAGGGCAGGGACGGATGCGGGTGCGGGCTGCTGTCACAGGGTCTTGAGGAATTCGATCAAATCGTTGAGCTCATCTTTGGTCATATCGTTGGTGATGCCGTGGGTATCGTGGTCGTTGTGGACGGTCCAGATCTCCTCCAGCGTATGGGCGCGGCCGTCGTGGAGGTAGGGCGCCGAATCGTAGATGTTATTCAGATGGGGGGTGTCGAACTCGGCAATCGTATCCCGCGGCCCCTGCGTCCCCACGTCGTGTATCTGGCGGTCGGTGTAGTAGGGCGGGGGGTGGCAGGTTTGGCACCGCAGCCGCTCGGGAATCTCGCGGCCGTCGTTGGTCCGCGTGCGGTAGAACATCTCGCGGCCGCGGCGCTGGGAGTCGGTCAGCTCGGCGCCCAGGGGGCGGTAGCGGTTGGGGGGGCGGGGGATGGTGCAGATGAAGCGGTCCAGCGCGGCCAGCTCCTCGTCGTTGAAGGGGGCCACACGGGTAAAGAAGACGGAGAGCCGCGCCCCGCATTGCCGCGAGAAGCTGGGATTGAGGCCCGACCACTTGAAGGGGGCCGTATCGAGGATGCCCCGGAGGGTGCGGTTGTCGACATGATCGGTGCCGATGCCGTCGGCCTCGATGTCGTAGACGATGCCGTCGATGTGCCCGCCGGGGTGGCACGTATGGCACGAGAACTGCCGGCGGAAGGTAATCTGCGCGTCGTGGAAGAGCCGCTCCCCGTACCGTGTCTGTGTAATGACCTGCGGTCCGCCCAAGTCGATCCGCTCTACGGCTTCCAGCGATTCCAGGTCGATGACGGTGAGCGAATCGTCCAGGGCGTTGGCCACGAAGGCCGTGCAGCCTTCGGGTGTGATTACGATCCCCCGCGGCGAGTGCTCGGTGGGGATCTGCTTGATGACGAATTCGGTGGCCGGACCCACGTGGTTGGGGATCACGTGTTCGCGGTCGTAGTCCGAGGCGGAGCGGAGGACGTCGAGCATCTTTTCCACGTCGACCACGGCCACGCGGTGCGTGGTGGCGCTGGTGACCAGGGCCAGGCGGCCGTCGGGGGTGAAGGCGGTTGAGGCAGGATCGGGGAAGGCCAGCATGGGCTCGTCGAGCAGAATCTGGTCGACGCGACCGTCGGCCCAGATGATGCCCAGGCCGTTGGTGATCGTCCAGTTCTGCATGAGCCGCGTCATGGGGACGAGGTTCTTCGTCCGCGCCAGGGTCACCAGGGCGAACTCGCCGCTCGGATGCGAGTCGACACCCAGGATGAGGTTCGAGTCCGGCACCTCGACCCGGTTCTCCACCATGGCCCGCTCCGTGTCGATCACCGTAACTTCCGAAATGGAGGTCGTGCGGATCTCCCCCAACCGCGGCAGGTGATTCGTTACGTACATCCGGGCGCCATCGGCAGAGAGGGCCGACAACCAGGGCCCGCGGCAGGCAGCCAGGCGCTTGGTCTCCTCGAGCGTGGCCAGGTCGATGACGGAGATGTCGTAGCCGGAGGTGTTGAGCACGTAGAGGTAACGGCCCTCGCGGTCGGTGAGCAGCCCCCGCGGCTCGTTGCCCACGGCGATCACCTCCATCGCCTTGCGCGCCGGGACGTGGATCACGGAGACGGTGTCGTCGTGCCAGTTGGTGACGAAGGCCCGCTTGCCGTCGGGGCTGAAGGCGACGTCGACGGGGTGGTGGCCCACGGCGATCTCGGCCACCTTCCGCCGCCGCGCCACGTCGACGACGATCACCGAGTCGGAGGCCTCGCAGACGACGTAGAGTTCGCTGGCATCCGGATTCAGGGCCAAGTTCACGGGCGTCTTATAGACGGGCTCCTCGACGATCTTCGGCGGCTCGTTGGGATGGGCGATGGCTGCCAGGGCGGCGACGTAGTCGAAGGGATCCGCGTCCGGATCGTTGTGGGGGTTGTCGTGGCAGCGGAGGCAGGTGTGGCGGTCGACGTCGCGGAGCCCCGCGGATCGGGCCGCGACCGGGTCCTGCATGATGGGTTCGGGCCAGTAATCGCTCCCGGGGCCGTGGCAGGCCTCGCAGCCGACGCCCTCGGTGATGTGGAAGGTGTCTTCGAAGCCGCCCGCGGGATCGTGGTAGGCGGTGGTGTGGCACTGGAGGCACTCGCGGGCGCGCTGGGGATCGCCGGTCACGCCCATCTGCTCGGCGATCTCGTAGGCCCGCGGCGTGGCGAGAGAGGCGTAGGCCTGCGCATGGGCGCTCCGCTGCCAGACGCTGAACTGATAGCCGAACTCGGGGCCCTTGTGGCACTCGGCGCAGCCCATCGTACCGATGTGCTGAGGCGTGCGTCCGGAGCTGTCGGCGGGAGGCGGCAGGGGGGCCGGCTCGCGGCGTTCCCAGTTATCGGGAGTGGGATGGGCGATGCGCTCCCAAGCCCGCTCGAGGTCCATCCGGGGGCGGTTGAGGACGGCGTCGTGGGTCCCCTTTTCCTGGTGGCAGTGCCGGCAGTCCTGGATCGTCGGTACCCGCATGCGGTTGCGCTCGATGGCCCGCTGGTCGCTGCGGAGGTGGGCGTCGACATGCTCGCTGCCGCGGCCGTGGCACTTGCCGCACTGGAGCCCCTGCTCCATGTGGAAGGTGACGTCTTTTTCCCAGTACTCCGCCTCGGCACCCGTGGCGTGGCACCCCAGGCAGATGTTCGACTGGTGGGGTTCGAGGCGGAGCCCGCTCAGGGCGGTGATCTCGCGGGCTTCCGGCCGGGCGAGCGCCGAGTAGGCCCGGGCGTGGGCGGTCATCTGCCAGTGGTTGTGCTGGTACTGGTGGCAGGTGGCGCAGACCTGGGCGCCGACGTAGAACGGGTCGGGCTGTTGGGCCGCGGCGAGCCCCGGCGCCCAAGTGGCGAGCAGAGCCGGCAGCACCCATCGCATGGCACGTCGCATCGTCATACCTTCGAAGACCTACTCGCTCCGGGAAACACTCTGGAGGGCTGGAAGACCGGGGGAATCCTGCACCACGCGCAGCGTCTGGTTGGCCGGCACGTTGGTGAGCGCGGTTTCCGTGCCGTCCGCCCAACGGATCTCGACGCGGTCGGCCACGGTCGCCTCTCCCAAGCCGAAATGCGCCCGGGGGTCGTTCTGGGAGATGTAGCCGCTGACGGGGATCACCGGATAGACCTGCCGCAGGGGCCCCACGGAGACCACCACCGTGGCGCCGATGGCCAGCGAGCGGCCGCCGGGGAGCATGGGCTGGACCTTGAGCCAATGGTTGCCGCTGCCGCCCTCGTTGCGGAGCAGCCGGGGATGATCGTTGAGGTTGACGATCAGAAGATCGAGGTGGCCGTCGTTGTCGAAGTCGCCGAAGGCCGAGCCGCGGCCTACGTAGCGGCGGGCGAAATAGTCGCCCGAATAGCGGGCTACGTCGACGAAGTTGCCCGTGCCGTCGTTGCGCATGAGGACGTCTTCCTCGGGGAACTCGAAGTGCGCGTCGCCGTTGGAGACGAAGACGTCCAGGTAGCCGTCGTTGTCGTAGTCGAAGAGCAAACCGCCCCAGCCGGTGTACTGCCCGCAGACCACGGCCAGGTTCGACTGCGCCGTGCGGTCCTCGAAGTATTCGCCGCGGTTGATGAGCAGGCAGCCGTAGTTCATGTCGGGGATGTAGAGGTCGAGGAGCCCGTTGCGGTTCACGTCGCCGACGGCGGGGCCCATGGAAGAGACTCCCTGCCCCCCCTCGCCGAAGGCCAGGCCGCGGACCAGGGCGTCCTCGACGAAGGTGCCGTCGCCCTGGTTGCGGAAGTAGTAGTTCTCCATGGCGTCGTTGGCCACGTAGACGTCCAGGAGCCCGTTGCCGTTGAGGTCGGCCACGGCGGCGCTCATGGCGCGGCCCTCGGCCTGGTAGATGCCGGCCTCGTGGGTGACGTCGGTGAAGGTGCCGTCGCCGTTGTTGCGGTAGAGGGCGTCCGGCTGACCATAGTACGCTAAGGGCCCCGGAAAGCCCTCTCCCGGGTAGAAATCGCGGAAGGCCCCCGCGTCGTATTCGAGGTAATTGGCGACGTACACGTCCATGAGGCCGCTGCCGTTGTAGTCGAACCAGGGGGCGGCGAGGCTCCAGCGGGGGTCGTCGAGGCCCGACTCGGCGGAGACGTCGGTGAACGTGCCGTCGCCGTTGTTGCGGTACAGCGTGTTGCGGCCGTAATTGAGGACGTAGAGGTCGATGTGCCCGTTGTCGTTGTAGTCCACGGCGGAGACGCCGAAGCCGAAGCTGTCGGCATCGGCGACGCCTGCGGCCTCGGTAACGTCGGTGAAGGTGCCGTCGCCGTTGTTGCGGAAGAGATAATTGCGGAGCCGGCCGTGGAGCGAGCGGCCGCGGTTGTCGTTGACGTCGCGGGTCCACGTGCCGTTGGGCAGGTAGATGTCCATGAGGCCGTCGCCGTCGTAATCGAAGAACGCCGCTCCGGCGCCGGTCCCCTCGACGATGTTGCTCAAGTTGAAATCGCCGAAGCTGTGCTTGGCCTCCAGCAGCCCCGCCTCCTCGGTGACGTCGATGAACATGGGCAGCCCTTCTTCTGCCCATGCCGAAGGCGCGGTCAGCAGGGCAACGAGGAGGGCCACCAGCACCAGGGCGGCGCCTTGGGCTCCGGCCGCCGTCCCGGGCCACCGATCGGCCCTCGCCGGGGGGCGGCGCAGGCTGCAGCGAAATCGCATTCTCACGTGATATTCTCCGTTGAAGAGGGGCCGCCCGCCGCTAAGGGGCCGCGCCGTCTATCGGCCGGGAGCCGTAGCCTCCCACATCGCCCCCAGATCGATCCACTCTATGAAAGCCCGAACTTCGGCCTCGGTCAACGCGGGACCATCCTGTTCGGGGATTGGTACAACGTCGCGGTCGGCGGCCGCGCCGTCCCAGGGCCGAGCCGTGTTGCGGCCGAGGATATGCCAAACGAGGGGGCTGGTGCGTGCCTGGCCGGGGTGGACGTAACGGTACGCGGCCAAGCCGCCGCCCTCATCTCGGGCGAGGAGGTTCGTGTATGCCGCGTGGACGCCCGATCCGGAGGCGCCGCCGTCGAGCCGCGGCGGGACCCCCTCCTCGTCGTGGCAGGCGACGCACTTCCCCTCGACGATCGGCAGTACGTCGCGGCGGAAATCGACCGTGGGGCGCTCCGCGGGCGGCGCCATGAGGGCTTCGGCGGAACGGCCCAGAGCATCGACGTAGATATTCGTGGGCGTCAGCTCGCCATCCTCGTGGCAGCCGATGCAGCCGCGGTTTTCGAGATTGCGCGCCCAGAACCAGCCGCAACTCCGTAAGGCCATTCCCTCATCGTCGAGGAGTTGCAACTCGAGGGGGAGGTTGGCGGGGATCTTCACGTGGAACGAGCCGTCGGCCTCCACGGTGGCCTCGCCGAGGATCCGCCGCTGCGCCAAGCGGGGCGCGCCGGGCGGCGGTGCGTCGCCGGCCTGGGGAGGGATGCCCTCGACGAGGCGGAGCCGCCGGGTCATCTCCCGCGTCAGCCAGTTCCGCTCGGGGAGGCTGTGGATCGATATGTCCAAGCCGTAGAGGTGGGCGTGCGGCTGCTCTTCGAGGACGACGCTGGAACGGCCGTCCGGCTCGTCGCGGGGGAGAAGAGCCGTGGCCTGGATATCGTGGAATCGGGAGTCGTTGAAGACCGCTTGCCTCGTCCCCGTAGAGAGGTCGAAGCGGTACACGCCGTGGGCATCGCCGCCGTTGGCAGTGCGCCAGGAGACGAGGATGCCCCCGTCGCCAAGCGGCGACGGGGAATGGAAGAGACCCTCCTCCGGCTGGGTCAGCTGCCGGTACGACAGCAGGGGGCGGCGGAGACTGACGCTGGAGAGGCTCCCCGCACCGTCCCAGGGCACCTCGTCGGCCTCGACGAAGACGACGAGCCCCCCGGACGTTGTGCAAGGCATGTGCTTGATCCGCCGCCCCTCTCCACCGTCGTCGGCGAAGAGGGCGAAATCGGTGCCGTCGAGGTTCAGCCCGAAGAGGCCTACCCGGCCGCGATCGCCGTGGTTCAGGCGGGCGCGCTGCCAACTGGCGAAGAGGATTCGCCCGTCCCATACCATCCAAGGGTCGGTGTCGCTGGAGAGATTGAAGGTGAGCCGCCGCACCTCGCTGCCGTCGAGCTTGCACGAGTAGAGGCTGGTGGCGGGCGCGTCGCCGTATTCGTTGATCGCGCCCGGTTCGCTGCGGACGAAGGTCAACTGGTGCCAGGGCTCGGGCGAGTCGAGCGTGAAGAGGGTCGACTGGTAGGCGGGGCGGCGGCAGTCGCCCAGGTCGCGGGTGATCTGGCGGACCTCGGTGCCCTCGACCGTCATTTCGTAGATGTTCCAGTCGTCGTCGGCACTCCGCTTGCCGGCGAAGAGGAACCGCTCCGCGTCGAAGGAGAGGGCCGGATCGCAGGCGCTGTGGAAGGCGGTGGTGAGGACGCGGGGCCGCTGGCCGGGCACCACGAGGACGATGCGGGCGCGGTCGCCGAAGTCGGCGCGGAGCATCCCCTCGGCATCGGCCCATTCCGGCTCGGCCGACACCGGGATCTGCGTCACCAGAAAGGGCTTCCCCGGCATCGAATCACCGGAGGGCTCTGCGGCGCGCGCCGCCAGCGCCCAACCCGCGAAGACACCGCCGAGCACCGCCCCAACCAGCACACGGCGATACGCTTCACGGGGGTCGCCACGGGATGGGTGAAGACTCATCCTGATTGACCCGCCTCGAAAATTAAAGACAACTGATATATGACAAAAACGTCCCGCCAAGCAGATAAGTTGAGTTGATATGCCATGTCAGTGTCGGATTCACCACAACTTACCATTGCGGCCGCGGCTCGTCAAGCAAATCTCGTCGTCGAACCGGCCGGTGCGGGCGGCGCGGGACTCCAGGCCTGCCCCCCTACGCAGCGTCAAGCGGAGGCCTCCTCGATGAGGGCCAGCGTCTCATCGATCTGCTGCCTGCTCCCGAAGCCGATGGTGAAGGCGTGGACGGTCCCCAGGCCGAGTACGTAGCGCAGCGACTCGAGGCGTTTCTCGCGGGTATCGCAGTTTCCCTCGCCGAAGATCTTCATTCCCAGGACGCCGCGGCCCTGGCGGTGCATCTTGGCGATCTGCTCGGCGACATCGGCCGGTTCACCGTCCATATGGGACCCGAAGGGGTTGATCCGCACGAGATGCACGTCGTTCCAGTCGCAGTCGGCCGAGGCGCAGAGAGGGTCCCAGCCGTGGCAGGAGACCCCTACGGAGCCGATGATCCCCTTTTCTTTGGCTTCCGAGAGGACGTCCATCACGCCCTGCATCCGGTTGGGGTAATCGCCGGTCGTCATGCAGTGCATGAGCATCACGTCGAAGCGCTCGACGCCCAATTCGCGGCGGAAGCGGTCGATGTCGCTGCGGGCGGCCGCGGCGTCGCGGGCGCCGGTCTTGGTGAGGAGGAAGTAGTCGTCGCGGGGCACCCCCCGGAGCGCCGCGCCGACCATGGCGTGGATGCGGTAGGAATCGGCGGTGTCGATGTAGCGGACGCCGCGGTCCAGGGCGTAGCGGAAGAGCCGCGTGAAGTCCTCCTGGCCGAGCTCGCGCTGTTCGCGGCCGCCGCGCGTGCCCGTGCCCAGGCCGAGCAGGGACGTCTTCAGCCCCGTGTCGCCCAGCGCCACCTGGTCGGCACCGCGAACGGCGGCCCGCGCTTCCGCGAGAGCGATCCGCCCTGCGAGGGTTGAGGCGCCGGCGGCCGTCACGCCGGCAAGGAAACGACGGCGGGTGAACGTGGACATGGGAACATCCTCCGCTGCGGGACTGGGGTCAACCGGCTTCACCGTCTCCGGCGGCGGCGCCCCCTGCCACCGCCAAGCACGGCGTCAAACTCGAAAGACGAAGGCTCCAACCTACCAGTTGGGCGCCGCCCCGGCAACCAACAGGCGCCATTGCCAAAATTGGGGATTGCCGAGCGAGGGCCTGGTGGCATGGCGATGAGGTGGAAGAGGGGCGGCTTCGCTCGGGCAAGGCGTTCCTCCATCGCGGCGGTCGCACGGCAACCCCCATCGCGGTAGAATGTGGTGTCGGCTCGTCCGGAGCGCGCCGGCGTTGTGGCGAGTCGCCTTACTCTGCGGAAGGTGCTCTGCCGTTGCCGGGCAGGAAGTCGTGGACGAAGCCGCATGACCGGACCCGAGAAGACTCCCATGGACAACTCCCCGGAGCAGAAGCCTCCGGAGCGGAATTCCGATGCGCCGGAACAGAGACCGCCGCCGCGGCCCTTCTTCAGTACGGCCACCGTCTGGTTTCTGGTCATCCTGACCCTGATCCTCTTTCTGCTCTTCTACACGCAGAGACCTCCCACTCGATCCGAGATCAGTTATGGGTTTTTCCGGCAGCAGCTCGCCGAGGAGAACCTGGCTCGCGTCCGGGTCGAAGGGCAGAAGGTCTCCGGCGAGTTCAAAGATCCGCCGCTCGACCCCAAGGGCCGAAAGGATCGGGAGGGGGAGCCCCTGAGGCTCGCGGACGAGTTCATCTCGACCCTCCCGCAGTTCGTCGATTCCGATCTGGACCGGGAGATCCGCGAGAATGTCCCTCTCTACGAGGTGGACGAGCCGGCCGACAACTTCGGCGTTTTGCTGCTCCTCGTGTGGGTGGGGTTGGCGGTCGCCATGTTCGCGGGGGTGTGGCTGCTCATGCGGCGGACGCGGGACCAGATGTTCGGCGGGGGGGTGCTGGCGGGGTTCACGAAGAGCCCGGCCAAGCGGTACGAGTCGGGGGAGCGGCAGATCACCTTCGAGGACGTGGCGGGCCTGGAGGGCGTCAAGCACGAGCTGCAGGAGATCGTCGAGTTCCTCAAGAACCCGGAGCGCTTCCAGCGGCTCGGCGGCCGGGTCCCCAAGGGGGTCCTTCTGATGGGCCCGCCGGGGACCGGCAAGACGTTGCTCGGACGGGCGGTGGCCGGTGAGGCGGGCGTCCCCTTCTACTCGATCAGCGGTTCGGAGTTCATCCAGATGTTCGTCGGCGTCGGGGCGGGCCGCGTCCGCGACATGTTCTCCACCGCCAAGGAGAACGCCCCCTGCATCCTCTTCATCGACGAGATCGACGCCGTGGGGCGTCACCGGGGGACGGGTCTCGGCGGGGGGCACGACGAGCGGGAGCAGACGCTCAACCAGATCCTCAGCGAGATGGACGGCTTCTCGCCCAACGAATCGGTGATCGTCATGGCGGCCACCAACCGCCCCGACGTCCTCGATCCGGCGCTCCTGCGGCCCGGCCGCTTCGACCGCCACATCACCGTCGACCGGCCCAGCTTCAAGGGCCGCATAGCGCTCTTCCGGGTCCATACGCGCGAGGTCCCCTTGGCCGACGACGTCGACCTGGAGCGGCTGGCCGCGGGGACGGTGGGCCTTACGGGAGCCGACATCCGCAATCTCGCCAACGAGGCGACCCTCTGGGCCACGCGCCAGGGGAAGGAACGCGTCGAGATGGCGGATTTCGAGTACGCCCGCGACAAGATCCTCATGGGGCCGAAGCGGGATGAGGTCCTTTCCGAGAAGGAGAAGCGGATCACCTCGTATCACGAGGCGGGCCATGCTCTCTGCGCCTGGGTCCTGCCGGGGATCGAGCGGCTGCACAAGGTCTCCGTCATGCCGCGCGGGCGCGCCCTGGGCGTCACGCAGCTCCTCCCCGACGAAGACCGCCTGAATATCACCGAGACCGATCTCAAGCGCCGGCTGGTCTTTATGCTCGGCGGGCGGGCGGCCGAGCAACTGGTCTTCAACGAGCGCAGCGCGGGGGCGGAGGACGATCTCAAACGCGCCACCTCGCTGGCGCGGCGGATGGTAACGGTCTGGGGGATGAGCGAGCGGCTCGGCCCGGTGGCCTTCCGCGCCGGCGAGGAGCACCCCTTCCTGGGCAAGGAGATGGCCGAGCACCGCGAGTTCAGCGAGCACACCGCACAGGTGATCGACGAGGAGGTGGCCCGCCTGCTCCGCGAGAGCGACGCGCAGGCCCAGGAAATCCTCCGCGACCACCGCGGCCAGCTCGACAAGCTGGCCGAGGCGCTCGTGACGGAGGAGACGCTCGACGATCGGGAGATCGAACGCCTCGTCGGGCCGCCGGCTGCCGAAGGGGTTACCGGCGACGGCCGTTCCCGGCCGGACGGCCCGGTGTAGACGGCGGGCGGACCGATCCGCCTTCCGCCGCCGCTTTAACGTGGCGTGGTCGCCGCGGTGGCGTATAATCCCCAAGGAAGACCACGTTAGGGTATCGTCTACTGGGGGACCTAGGCTTATGGAACCGAACGCTCACGACCAGGGATCCGCTCCGCAACCGGTGCGCGCGGAGGCCGTCGCCGTCCCCGCACGCCCGCCGGCCTTGCCCCGGCGGCGCCGCTGGGCGCCGCTGCTGGTGATCGTCCTGCTGGCCGGGCTCGCCGGCTCCCTGCTGCTGAACCTCGTCCTCGTCGGCTCGCTGGGAATCACCGGGACCGACCGGGACCGGCGGGTGCGGGAGCGGTTCTACTCTCACGAACCGCGCGGCCGCGACAAGGTGGCGATCCTCTCGCTCGAGGGCGTCATTCTCGATACCGACGGTTTCTTCAAACGGCAGATCAACCGTGCCGCCGACGACGAGAACGTCCGAGCGGTGGTGGTGCGGGTCGACTCGGGGGGAGGATCCGTCGCGGCAAGCGACCACCTCTACTACCACCTCAACAAGCTCCGCGAGGAATCGGAGATTCCCGTGGTGGTCAGCATGGGGGGGATCGCCGCCAGCGGGGCCTATTACGTCTCGATGGCCGTCGGCGAGACCCCGGACTCGATCTACGCTGAGCCGGCCACCTGGACCGGCTCGATCGGCGTGGTCATGCCGAGATACGATATCTCGGGCCTGCTCGAGGAATGGAATATCGCCGAGGACTCCATCGTCAGCCACCCGATGAAGGTGGCAGGGAGCATGGCGCGGCCCCTCGATGAAGAGGAACGCCGCTACTTCCAGGAGCTCGTCGATGAAAGCTTCCACCGCTTCAAGGAGGTGATCCGGGCCGGCCGGCCGCGGTTCCGAGAGGACCAGGAGTCCCTGGAGCGAATCGCCACCGGCAAGGTCTTCACCGCCGAGCAGGCGCGGGAGGTGGGGCTGGTGGACCGCATCGGCTTCGTCGAGGATGCCGTGGAGCGGGCCATCGAGCTGGCGGGGCTCGATCCGGATCGGGTCCGCGTGGTCGAGTACCGCCGCGAGCCCAGCCTGGCCGACCTCTTCTTTCCCGGACTCGAGAGCCGTTCCGCTCTCCCCGACGCCTCCACGCTGTCCGAGTTGAGCACGCCGCGGCCCTATTTCATCTTCTCTGCGCTGCCGGGCGTCGGCTCCCTGGACCCGACCGCCTTCGCGCCGCGGCCGTAGGCGCCCGCTCTCGTCCCCCGTCCCGAAGGGATCGTGGGTGCGGGGTGCCCTCGCCCCCGCCGAGTGCCTCCGCGGGGCCGGCACCGCCGTCAGAACTGGACGATGAGATCGAAGCCGTAGCTGAACTGGTTGTTCCGGTTGCCGGCGTCGAAGGGCCGGGGGACGGCTTCGTTGCTCGCAGCGAACCAGTCCCAGCGGACCTCGGGGCGGAGGGCCACGTTGGCGGAGGGCTCCCAGTTGACGCCCAACGTCAGGGCGGAAAAGCTCCCCGCGAAGCCTCCCTGCGAGGCGACGTTTCCGGGATCGTCGGCCACGACAAAGTGGCCATTCTGGTCGCGGAACCACTCCACGCGGAGCCCGCCGGACCAGCAGGGATTGAACTCGTAGAAGAGGTACTGATTGATGCCGTAGGCCTCGGCAAACCGCCGCGGGGCATTCTCGTTCCTGTCGGTCTCCTGCACGTAATCGTGCTGAAAGACGTACTGCAGGCGGTCGGTCAGCCTCAGGGTGGTCACGAGGCTGTACTGGGTGCGGTTGGTCCGCGGGCCGAACTCGTCGGCATTGAGCCCGAAGGCCACGCCCAACCGCTCGTTGCGGCTGGTCCAGGAGAGGCCGCCCAGGAAGTTCAGGGCGTCGAGGCCGTCGAGATCCTCGAACTGGTCGGCGCCCCGGTGCATCCCGGCGGAGAGGGACCACTGGTCGCTCAGGTCCCAGGTGGCGAGCATGCCGGTGTGGGTGAAGGGTTCGGCGTACTGATGGGCGTAGGCGTGCGAGTAGAAGAAGTTCGCCGGGGCCTCGACGCGCTCGTAACCGAGGATGGTGAAGAAGTGGCCGAAGCGGAAGGTCCAGCGGTTCAGAGCCACGTCGAAATAGAACTGGGGCAGGGCCAACTGGTAGAAGCGCTCCGGCTCCCCCCAGCGCTCTTCCAGCCCAGCGGCGCGCGCGAAGCGGGCATCGGTGCCGTAGAGGAGGTCGACGCGCCCGCCCCAGTCGAAGCCGTAACCGCCGCTGTCGGCCTCGCGGGCGGCGAAGAGCCAGAGCTGGTTCATCTGGGCCTCGGCGTGGCGATCGTTGAAGGTCACCGGTCCCTTGAAGCGGTCGGCGGGATTGCTGGCCGCGGCGCTGATGCCGAGGTTGAGCCACCCGCCAACCTCGATGCCGTGGTGGTGCAGGGAGGGGTGGTCGAAGAACCGCTGGGGTCTCTCGCCGCTGCAGCCGGCCGGCCCGCAGGCAGCACAACCGGAGCAGCTCGGGTAATAAAAGGGGCCGTCGCCCACCTCGGCCCAGCCCCACTCGCTGCCCAGGGGGTTCACCGACGGCTCATCCGGCAGGCGGCCGGGGGGCGGGGGCGTCGCGGTCCTCTCGGGGGGCGAAGGAGTCGCCGCGTCGGCCGCGGGGGCGGGCCGCGCCGGCTCGACGTCGAACTCGGCAATCTCTTCGGGAACCGGATTGGGAGGGGCCATAGGGACCGACGGCGTAGCCCCCAAATGGCTCCGCGCAATGGGGCGCAGCGGCGCGAACACCGACTCGTTGGCCGGGCGATCCGGCTGTGCCGCCGCGAGCGTACTTGCCGGATTGGTTGTCTCGCCCTGGTGCCCCGGGGCGAGCACCTGCTGCCAGGGGGCGAAATATTCCTCGCCCGCCCGCGCCGCGCCGGCGGCCAGCAGGGTTGCGGCGATCCCAACGAAGGTCCATCCGAGGAAACGCATCGTCCGTCTCTCCGTTTCGCGTCGCGTGAAGGGATTCGGCGCCTCACACCCGAGTGCGGAAGCCGCAGGTCACGCAATCGGCACGACCCACAGAACCGTATCGGCCCAAACAACCGTTACGATCCGCAGAAATTGCCAAGAAAGCCCCGTCCGCCCGCCGGCTATTGCCCGAGCGGCCACGCATGGACGGCCTCGACGAGGGCGCGGACATGCTCGGGGGGGGTGTCGGGAAGGACGCCGTGGCCGAGGTTGAAGATGTGACCCGGGCAACCGGCCGCCTGCCGG